>CALWJX010000011.1 GCA_944381085.1 uncultured Clostridia bacterium | reverse complement strand
CGCCGTGTACCGAACGGTACGCACGGTGGTGTGAGAGGTCGGCTACTCAATTAATGGGTAGCCTCCTACTCGATTAAGTTGTCGATTAAACAGAAAGCCGAATTTGATACAGCCCCCTTATTCAACCTACTATATTGTTATTAACCGGAGAATCATATTGAACCACCAAATCCCCGCCGCCGTAATATATATAAACTCCCACCGTCTCCCCGTTTATCCTTTCATTTGTTTCGGTTTCAACAAACGGGGTTATGTCGAATGCCACGTTCTCACCTACAGGTATATTGTTGACACGCAGCGCCACCAGATATTCGCCGCCGTCAGCTTCGGCAACCGGCACAGACGTGCCCCCGCTCATTCCGTATACGGTTTTAAAAACCTTCCGGGTCTGCACTACAGTCCTGTTGATTTCGCTGTATTCTCCGTTTTCCAAAGTATATGCGCAGATATTAAAACCTGTGCTGTTGTAATCAAGATTTTTTATTGTCGCGACAAATCTGACGTCATACGTTTCATTTTCGGTATCTACCGCGTACTGAAGCCCGCTGTATACAATTTCGTCCGAAAAAGTATACTTTATATTGTTTTCGACCGCGTACAGGTGCATTTTTGAATTTCTGTCGCACACGACAGAAATTTCCGGAGAGGTATTCATGAAAATTTCCCTGCCTATATCCGCATTTCCGCTCACTTTTAATTCAGTAAGCAAAGTACAGTTATAAAACGCGCGGTCGCCTATTTCTGTAACCGCCGAAGGCACATATGCCTGTCTGATATTTACACAGTCCGCAAAAGCATAATTATAAATAATATACTCGGAATACTCACTTCCGTCGTTCATATCCAATACTTTTTCGGGCAACGAGACATTGTTCTCACTTGCCAAACACTCCACAAGATAGCAGTGTTCAGAGTCCGCCGCAAAAGAAAAACAAGCATTTGCCGTGTTCATTGTAAAGCTTTTATATGTATCCTTTGTCACGTCGAACAAAAATCCGCTTATTATTCCCTGCTCCGCCAAGTCAATGGATGAATCGTTTTTCAAATATACAATCCTGTCACATCCCCAAAAAGCGTTTTCGCCTATCTTGTTCACGGTTACGGGAACCGAAACATCGGACAGCATATAGCATCCACGAAACGCGTTTTCCCCTATCTCGGTCACGCCCTCGTTTATCGTAAGTTTTTTAAGCTTTTTGAAATCCCTGAAAGCGTTGTCTCCTATTCTCTCAATCCCGATATCGACGATTACCGTATCGATTGTGTCCCGGTATTCATACAAAGGGTTGGAACTTCCGGTTTCGGGGTAATCCGGGATTATACCATCACCCTCAACAAGCAAAGTATTTCCGGTCACTGTTACAGACACCGAATCGCCGAGCATAGTTTTCGCCTCCGCCGACACGACAAACCGATTGCAGGATATAAAAAGAGTCAAAACCATCATTGCGGAAAATATCCGAATCTTTTTTCCCGTTTTCATTTCTTTATTCTCTCTTGCCTACATTATTTTACTGATTACTTTACACCGTTTACAATATGTCGAAATTTACCAACGGCTGTTCCAGTCAAGATTTATCTCATCGTCGTCAAAATCCGAGACAGTGAGTCCGGATGTCGTAATGACGTCCTCCGAATCAAAAGTTATAATCTCAATTTTTGCGGGTTCAAATGCATTTTCGGAATGTAATTCGCCAAAATCTTTTTTGTCCATAAAGTACAAATCTCCGTTTAAAATTTTATATATTTATAATAACTCATAAAAACAGGTACAATCAACTAAAATTTAAGTAAAATTTTTAAACAAAATGTAAATTTGTGATTTATTTTATCATTTTATGTCGATTATATTCAATTAAACGGTGCCCGGCAAAGAAAAAAGGAACAATTAAAAATCAAACAAATAAAAAATGTCGTAAATGACCAATTACCATAAGGATGAAACATCCCCAACAGATTTTACGGTCTGTCGGGGATGTTTATTTCATGGTAAACGGTAGGTGAAGTACTGATTCACTAAATCTTCATAATAACTCAATGAGCTAAAGGATCCCCAAAACGACAAAACTGTGCCGTCCCGCGAATACTCTCCAATATAGCCGGCATAACTGTTTTCGGCGTAGTTTGCCCAAATGATCAAAAAATTACCGTTTTCATAATTGAGGCGTATACAAATATCCTTTGGAGAGTTATAAGCATAGTATGTGTGAAGTATATCGGTTTTCGAAAACGCATCCAAAAAGTCAGCCGTTTTTTCCGCGGGTAAGGTTTCAAGAACCATAACGTCATTATTATTAAACGGCATAAGTTTGTCAAACTGATCCGGCACCCAAGTTGTAAAATGTTTTTGGTTTGGATTTTCATATTCGATAAGTTCAACACCAACAACATCATTCAGTTCTTCTCTGTTAACCGAGTACGATCCGGGATCACAAGCACACAAGAAACAACATATTGCCGCTAAAATTGCCAAGCAAACTGTTTTTTTCACAAATAAATCCTCCTTTTGGCAATTTTTATTCTAAATTATTTTTTCTCAAGCTTCGCGCTTGTATAACAAACTCACAGGGCGAGACCTGTACCCCTATTCTTCCGAGTATAGTTTGTCGTGTTAAAAAATATGCTATCACTAAATATACAAAATCGGCAGAGGAACAACGCCTCCGCCGAAATTCGCAAACATCTTATGAGAAACCCCGTATAACGGCGTTTTTCTGATTTCATTTAATTTAAATTTCTTCTTTGCTTCAAATAAAGGAGAAATTATTTCAATACCTTTGCAAACAACAGGATTTCAATTACAATTCCAGCCAGAACATAAATACCGACTATCGATGAAATGGCTCTCAATACAATCTGAATCACAGCCAAAGGTATAAGAGCCGCGACTCCGATAACCACACCGCACACAATTCCTATAACAAGATACACAATAATTCCGATAACAAGATTGGCAGTAGTGTCGCAATACTTGAATGATAACGGAAAATACTTTTTCAAAAGATCCATAAATCAAAATCCTTTCATCAGAAAAATTAAATTGTAAATAAAAGCAGACACAATAAAGACAGATAAAATCTCTTTACTTCGTCTGCTTCTATTTCAGTTAATACAAATTATTTGTATTTTCTTTTACGTGCAGCTTCAGACTTTTTCTTACGCTTTACACTCGGCTTTTCATAATGCTCTCTTTTGCGAAGCTCGGTAAGGATACCCGAACGCGCGCATTGTCTTTTGAAGCGACGAAGAGCACTGTCAAGCGATTCTCCTTCTTTAACTTTTACTTCTGCCATCTTTTTCCCTCCCCTCGCTTGAAACAAAACATGTCAATTAAATATACATGTACTTTATAATTATACACCATGAAAAACATTTTGTCAATATAAATTTCAAATTTCTTAAATAAATTATTGTTACGCTACATAAGATAACAAAAAAATTAAAAACAGCTATTGACAAACAGTTAGTTTTGTATTATAATAGAATACAATAAGTCAAAAGGCTATGACGGGGCATAAGGTATTCTTTAAAAGTTCTTCAGAGATTTGTCGGGCGGTGCGAGACAAAGGCTTGTGCAATATCGAACTCTCCCCTGAGCTTCGGACCGAAAGTTTTTTTCGAGTAGGAAAGACGGGTTCTCCCGTTACAGAGAAAACGTATTAAATGTACGTATTGAGTGGATTACTGTCAATCGGAGTGGTACCGCGGAAGATATTGCGCTTTCGTCTCTGTTTTTTGGAGATGAGGGCTTTTTGTTTTTATCTCAACAGTATTCCGCACGGTGATCCGACTATTAACTTTAAACATACTAAGGAGGAAATATATCAATGAAATACGATTACCTTGCCGTTGAAAAGAAATGGCAGGAAAGATGGGAAAACGCTCATATCTTTGAAGCGCGGGACAATTCCGACAAGCCGAAATTTTACGGACTTGTAGAGTTTCCGTATCCGAGCGGAGCCGGAATGCATGTAGGTCACATAAAAGCATACTCCGGACTCGAAGTGGTCAGCAGAAAAAGAAGGATGCAGGGTTATAACGTACTTTTCCCGATAGGCTTTGACGCTTTCGGACTCCCTACGGAAAACTATGCCATAAAGACCGGCATACATCCAAGAGAGGTGACAGACCGGAATATCGCGAAATTCACCTCTCAGCTGAAAAGAGTGGGATTTTCATTCGACTGGACAAGAACTATAGACACAACCGACGAAAACTATTACAAATGGACACAATATATATTTCTTCAGATGTTCAAACACGGACTCGCGTTCAGAGATACCGCGCTTGTAAATTACTGCCCCTCGTGCAAGGTGGTACTTTCAAATGAAGATTCACAGGGAGGACACTGCGACATATGCCACAGTGAAATAATTCAGAAATCAAAGGACGTCTGGTATCTGCGGATCACCAAATATGCCGACAAGCTGCTTGAGGGACTTGAGCACGTGGATTACCTGCCTAACATAAAACAGCAGCAGGTCAATTGGATAGGCAAGTCAAAAGGCGCTTTTGTCGATTTTTCCGTGGAGGGATGCGACGAAAAACTGCGTATATACACCACACGTCCCGATACCCTCTTCGGTGTTACCTTTATGGTTATTGCACCCGAACATCCGCTTATACAGAAATGCGCGGACAAAATTTCAAATATGGACGCGCTTGTCGCATACAGAGAAGAGTGTTCAAAGAAAACCGAATTTCAAAGGACACAGCTGGTAAAAGAAAAGACCGGCGTCAAAATCGAGGGAATATGCGGCGTAAACCCGGTAAACGGCAAGAAAATCCCGATATATATCGCGGACTACGTAATGATGGGCTACGGAACCGGAGCGATTATGGCGGTGCCGGCGCATGACGAGCGCGACTACGATTTCGCCAAAAAGTTCGGCCTTGACATTATCGAGGTCGTCAGCGGCGGAGATATTGAAAAATCGGCATACGTCGGAGACGGCCCGAGAGTCAACTCCGATTTTCTGAACGGTATCGCCGATAAAGCCGAGGCTATATCGGTCATGACGCAATATCTTGAGAAAAAAGGAATCGGAGTTGAGGGCGTTCAGTATAAGATGAAAGACTGGGCATTCAACCGCCAGCGCTACTGGGGAGAGCCGATACCTATCGTATACTGCCCTAAATGCGGAATGGTGGACGTCCCCGAAGACGAGCTTCCGCTCAAGCTTCCCGAAGTCAGGGAATTTGCCCCCGGCGAGGGCGGAGAGAGTCCGCTTGCCAAAATCGACGAATTTGTCAACTGCAAATGTCCCCGCTGCGGCGGTCCGGCTAAACGCGAGACCGATACCATGCCGCAATGGGCAGGGTCGTCGTGGTATTTTCTGAGATACATCGACCCACACAATGACAAAAGCTTTGCGGATCCCGCAAAACTGAAGTACTGGATGCCGGTGGATTGGTACAACGGCGGGATGGAGCATGTGACACGTCACCTCATATATTCAAGATTCTGGTACAGATTTTTGTATGACCTCGGCATGGTGCCGACGCCGGAACCCTACGCAAAACGCACCGCTCAGGGACTGATTCTGGGACCCGACGGAGACAAGATGTCAAAGTCAAAGGGAAACGTCGTAGACCCGAATGAAGTGGTAAACGAATACGGCGCGGACGTGCTGAGAACCTATATACTTTTTATGGGAGACTACGGAGCCGCGGCGCCTTGGTCTGAAAACAGCGTCAAGGGCTGCAAGAGATTTCTTGAAAGAGTGTATGATTTAAAAGGGATCGCAAACGGAAGCGGCGAAACCCCCGCTCTTGCCTCCTCATTCCACAAAACAGTCAAAAAGGTAAGCCTTGATATTGAGGAGATGAAGTTCAACACCGCGATAGCGGCTCTCATGGGACTTCTGAACGAAATATTCGACTGCGGAAGCCTGACAATTGACGAACTGAAAGTGTTTGTCAGACTGCTCTGTCCTTTCGCGCCCCATATCTGCGAGGAAATCTGGGAGTCCTTGGGCGAAAAGAATTTCTGTTCACTGGCGTCATGGCCGGAATACGATGAGTCCAAGACGGTAGACTCGGTCGTAGAAATTGCCGTTCAGGTAAACGGAAAGCTCAAATCAACGATTTCACTTCCGCTTAACGCCGACAAAACGCTTGCAATCGAAACGGCAAAGAAAGAACCCAAAGTAAGCGCGGCGATTGATGGAAAAACAATTGTAAAAGAAATAGTCGTTCCCAACAAAATAGTAAATATCGTGGTAAAATAAAAGGCTTTGACTTTGTAAGTTCAATTCTGACATTTTTTACACAAAAAAGATTCAAGAAATCCGCCGGTCACAAAAAGGCGGCGGATTTCTTAGCGCATTTTTTGCATATTGACTTTAAAAGAAAAATATGATATAATTACAGTCAAGCTTATTTTAAATTCGGAATATCAAGGGAGTAGTCGGCATTTGCTTTTAAATGTGACATTGCCAACATACTGGAGCGAAAGCTTCTGGCACTGTATTAAACGGCGAGACTTATCTGCAACGGCAGGTGGGTCTTCCTTTCTCCGTTGCGACATGTCTACGGAGGATTTTTTATGAATTTCGTTGAACTCTTTTTTATCGCGCTGGGGCTTTCAATGGACGCTTTTGCCATTTCTGTCTGCAAAGGGCTTTCCACAGGTACGGGTGCCGGCAAAGTCAAGCTCAGACATTCTGTTATCTGCGGACTTTACTTCGGTGGATTTCAGGCGCTTATGCCGCTTATCGGGTATTTCCTCGGCAGAAAATTTGAATCGCTCATTTCAAATATAGCGCCGATTGTTGCCTTCGTCCTTCTCGCGCTGATAGGAGTGAACATGATCCGCGAGTCAAGAGGAGAGGCAGAAAAGGTAAATTCATCCTTTGCATTCAAAGCGATGTTGCCCTTGGCTATTGCCACAAGCATAGACGCGCTTGTTGTAGGCATCAGCTTTGCTATGGTTGACGGGACCAATATCTGGTACGCCATTACGCTTATCGGAATCACTACGTTGATTATTTCGGCAATCGGGGTAAAGATAGGCAGTGCGGTAGGGGATAAATTCGGAAGCAAAGCCGAGCTTGCCGGCGGAATAATTCTGATAGTTCTGGGGCTTAAAATCCTGGTTGAGTACTTGTTTAAACTTTAAAAACAAATAAAACGGTTGTCGGATTTGTTGTCCGGCAACCTTTTTTGTTAAAATCAATTTCAGCCTTAACTCGGATCTTACTTTTTATTTATGACAATTTTACCGAATCAAATATTAAAATTTTGTAAACCCTTTTCATTTATATGCTATAATGCATGTCGTATTAACTCAATACGCAAAGGAAAAAGCTTGAAAATTTTCAAAGCGTGACTTTGCGCCGGTCTTATTGTAACTTCGAAACCAAAAGTACGGAGTCGATTTGACAAAGGCAAACCGCACAAAACGCTATATAGCTTAAGAAAGGAAAGGTCCCAATTATGAAAAAAAGACTGGTCTGGCTTCTTGCCGTATTGTCCCTGCTGTCTGTGATTTTTGCAGCCTGTGTGGGCGACTCAAACGAAGCCGGAAACGACACCACGGGCGAAAATACAGCCGCCGAATCCGAAAGCGGCACATCTTCCCCGGAAGAAAATTCAACAAATAACGGCGAGTCGGACACCAAACCGACCGAGTCAGGTACGACCGGTGAAGAGGTGACGACCGAAGGAGAATCGGATACCGAACCGGTCGATCCCGAATCTCAACCGCTTACAATTCCTTTAAACAACGATGTCCTGCTTAAATACATGACAGGTTCCAATATGGTAACGGCATCTATGGCAGACGACCCGGAAGAAGGCAAAGTTCTTAAACTGGCTACAGACAGCGCTTCTAACGACCCTTATATTTTCTTTAACGCCGCTCAGTATATCAGAAAAATCGGAATGGAAGCTGTCCGACAGGTAAGCGATTTTCCGTATCTGATATTCAAGGTAAAGGCGGAAAACTGCTCCGCTTCAAAATTTGAGATGTTTTACTGTGCCGGAACCGTTACGGGTGCAAGCGGCGATTACATGATGCAAAAATCCTTTAACAACGCTTCGGACGAATGGCAGTATATAGTGTTTGACATGACCGACGCAAAAGGCTGGAAAGGCGCGTTCAACGGAGCTCGTCTGGATTACCTTGTCAGCGCCGCGGCTTCGGGAGAGAGTATGTATATCTCGGAAATCATACTTGCCCGAAACGAGGAACAGATGAAAGAAATAACTCTCTCCGGAATTGACAATCCTTTTGAGGTCGTGACCGACCCCGACACCGAAGAAAAAGCCGAGGAGTTGCTGCAGACGCCCGACTCCGCTCCGGACGTCTCAAACGACAAACAGAACGCCGAATATGAGGACAAAAATCTGGACCTTTGGTTCAATCATGCCTATGTAAACACTCCCGCAGAAGACATTCTCTCGACCGGCTGGAACACATATCAACTCCGAATGGCAAAGAATGAATCCGAAGGCGTGCATATGCTTATCCGCTCTCTTACAGGTCACAAGGGTCTGACGGTCAGCGTGTCAAGCTTCCGCAATGCGCAGGGCGCCCAGCTTGAAACCGAGCTGATGTACGGATATTACTTTGACGACGTTGACGGCAAAACTCTGGTAGACCCTATTCCGTGGGTAAGAGAAGGCAAGACATTTGACTTTGAAGCCGATCGAAGCTATATGTTCATCATAAAAGCCACCTCCAACACCAACTCTCCGTCCGGTCAATATGAAGCTACGGTAACGATTACAGACTCCGAGGGAAAAGAGATAAAGAAAGCCACGGTATACGCATACGTATGGAACTTCACACTGCCCGAAAACACCTCATGCAAGGTGCAGATGGATCTGTCATGGCACAACATATACGTGGCGCATGAATGCTATGAGGGTGATGACAGCCTGCTGTACAAGAACTATTACGATCTTCTGCTTGACAATCGCGTCTGCGCATATACGCTTCCCTATGCTACCGACGGCACGTTTTCCGACAGCCGCGTGCTTGAATATCTGGACAATCCCCGCGTGGTCGCTTTCAACCCGATAGATTGGAAAAACGACGCAAACGAGTCAAATGTATCCGCGGCTTACGCGTTTCTGAAAAAAAAGCCGGAATGGTTGGATAAAGCTTATTTCTATCTTGTAGACGAGCCGGGTAACCAAGAGGCTCTTGACCGTATAAAAAATTACGGCGAGCTGCTTAAAGAACATTTTCCCGGGTATAAAATGATGGCTCCCATGCACGTCAACTACGCGCTCAACGCGGATTCCACGGAGGACTACTTCTCATACATTGACGACTACATAAACGTATGGTGCTTCAAGCCCTATTTCTTTACCACATACGCGCAGTACAATTATGACAACCGTCTGACTTACTGGATGACTCCCATGCTTGAGAAAAATCTCGGCACATTTGCCGACCGCATCTACAAGGAGCAGGAAGGCGGAGACGAGCTGTGGTGGTATGTAACCCGCCGTCCCGAAGATCCGGAAATCACACTGCTTATGGAAACCGACTCCATTCGTCATCGCATTCTCTTCTGGCAGCAAAAGCTGTACAATGTAGACAGCTTTCTGTACTATCTCGCGAATGACTGGTACGAAATCGGTGAAAACAACGGTCTGAACAAAAAATACGAGCATGTTGACGGAGCGGACGGATACGACTGCTACGGAAACGGCGTGCTGGTTTACTGCGGTCAGGATTTCGACGAGTACGGTCCCGTAGGCTCTATACGCCTGGAAAATGTACGTGACGGTATAGAGGATTTTGAATATCTCACCATGCTTACTGAAATGTACGGCAAAGACGTCACGGACGCAATTATCCATCGGCTGACCACCTCTCTTTCGGTCTACAACACAGATATCGACAACTTTACAGGTCTGCGCACAGCGCTCGGAAACATCATCGAAAAGACATTGGCTGACGCCGAATAATATCATCTGTAAAATTTTGTCCGGCGGCGGTTTGCCGCCGGATTTTCAAAGTCCGCAAAAATATAAAAACGGCTGCTTTTCCGGGTAAGTTTGCCCGTGCAAAGCAGCTTTATTTATCTCACAAATTTATCCGACCGATATTTTAAAGTATTTTTTCCATACCGATTTTCTGCACCTTAAGCCCTATCTTTTCATAAAAACTCAAGGCTCCGGAATTGTCTGCCCAGACATTGAGGGTAACATTGTAACATCCCTGCCCTCTCGCGTAATCCAGAACGTATTCATACAATGCCTTTCCGATATGAGATCCTCTCGCCTGCTCGTCAACGCAGAGATCGTCTATATAAAGCGTCTTGATATCGGTCATATTGTTGTCGTCTATAAACTGTTTGTGTATACAAAAAGCATATCCCAGAACCTTGCCGTCTCTCTGTGCCACAAACACCGGCGTTCTGTCATCGGCTATAATTATTTTAAGCTCCTCATCTGTGTATTTCTTCGTACCTTCTTTAAATAAATCAGGACGGGCATCGCTGTGTACCTTATGTACCTGATAAAGCAGTTTATCAATTGTCGGTATATCACTCTCTTTGGCGCGGCGTATTGTTAATTCTTCCATAATACTTTTATCTCCTTTAATATATCAATCAAACTTTTTGGCAGAGACGCCATATAACGTGTCAAGCAAGATCGCGACTTTATTTTTAGGGTCGTAAGCCTGCCACGCATACACGCGGTTGTTTTCCGGGTCAAGAAAAATCACCTGACCGAAAGCGCCGGAAAATACGCAAACGTCGCTGTCGTATCTTCTCCACATTCCCCATCCGTAACTGTTCGATGAATCTACATATGAATGACATTTTTTCGCTTGATTGAGCCACTTTTCGGAAATATATCCGCGATGTTCGTATACACCGCCGTTAAGCATCATTATTCCGAACTTCAGCATGTCTTTGCAGCTCAGATACAACCCTGTTCCTCCCGCGGCGTGTCCGTAAGGACAGACCGCCCAACTCCACGCCTGAAATTTCATAGGAGCGAACAATTCTTCCCGCAGAAACTCCTGCATGTAAACTCCGCTGACTTTCGCGACAATTCTTGAGGCAAGATAAAAATTCGAGTCGCTGTATCCAAAGTATTTTCCGGGCTCATAATCCATCGGACGATTAAGAACAAGTCCGAGAAAATCGTCGGTTTTGTAATTTTCGATGTCGTCGGTGTCAATGTCGAGAAACATTTGTCCCACTCCGCTCCTCTGAGAAAGCAGTAAATCAAGCGTCACTTTTTTCCAGATTTCCGGGCAATCTTCTCTGCCCAGCAAATCATGAACATTATCGTCCATGCTTAAAAGTCCCTTGTCGCAAAGCATACCCACCGCGACCGATGTAAAGGTCTTTGAAACCGAATACAGATTGTTTACCCTGTGACTGCGGTTTACTGTTTTATGAAGTATGGCCCCATTGTCATATTCGTAAATATCATATAACGGAATATTGTTTTCCCGACACAATTCAAAAAGCTTTTCAATCATCTTATCACACTATTATCCTTATAAAGTTGGCGGCATACAGCTCACGCTGTATGCAAATACAGCCGATATATACCATTTTTTTGAGTACTTTACGCTGTATGAAAATCATAGATACAACCCGGACAGTTTTGCATACGCAAAACTGCTGCATACAGCCTATATATACCACTCTTGTAAGTTCTTTACGCTGTATGCATGTATACATTATATCACAAAGCCGGACAATCTGTCAACAGCTTATTGTATAAAGGACTGCGGCATTTTGGGTGCCGCAGTCCTTTATTTTTCATTGAAAAATTACATAATAAATCTGTTTAAATATCATACTTGGCAAGTATTTCGGCGGGCGATTTTGAAAGCAATGATCTTATCGGAATAAGTCCGCATATAATGCTTATAATCAGCATGACCACCAACGTAGCCCCCGCCAACCAAATCGGATAATACATGAAACTCAAGGTAATATTGGAAACAGCCATAAGCCCTCTAACAAAAGCCGATGAAGCCAGATATCCGACAAATATAGTCAGAGTGAAAAGTACAAGTGTTTCTATAAAATACCTGTAAACAATATTTTTACGACTGACTCCTATAGCGCGGTTTATTCCCACTTCCTTAATATCGCTCATAATGGCGGATCTCATTATAAAGTAGAGGCAAAGCGACATAAGCGCCAGGATCACCACAAGCGTAATGCTTTTGGTTATAAATCCGTTCCTGTATTCACGTGACCAATATTCGTACATATCGTCGGAATTTATGAGCGAACCGCTTCCGTATTTTCCGGACATTTCGGAATAAAGTCCCTCCGCGTCGGCGGAATAAAGATATACGGATGATTTGTCTTCCTCGAAATTTATGCTGTTTATACCGAAGCACTCGTCATACTCGCCGTTTGAGGCTATAAGTCGGTACAAATCATTTGTAGTCATAATGACCGCGGGCATTGATTTATTATAGTTCAGCAAATACTCGGTCATCTCCTGTTTGCAAAAATCATCATATTCATTTTGCAGTTCAGTCAGAAAACTTTCGAACAGCGCCCTGTCGTCACTCTGATTCATCTCGCTCCAGACCTCAAAATTGCTTACATCCTCACCATAGGCATGATCGGCATATGATGAAATACTCTCAGTTACAAGAGAGCCGTATTTTCCAATCACAAATCTGTTGAATGCTTCCTCATTTTCCTCGCCTGTAGTGTTCGCAAAGCCCTTGACGGTGAATTCTATACCGTTTATAAGTATCTTGTCTCCCACCTCTTTGTCAAAGTTGCCTGACAATTGAAACATGGTGGGGTTTATATAAACACTTCCGTCCTCAAGAGGCTCAAGACTCGTGCCGGAGTGCTCCACATCAGTGAATATACTTCCGTTGAAATACCTTGAAGTGTACCCAAGCTTTTGAGATACAAACTCATAATCCGAAAAATACACCGAAACATTTTCGTCCTCGACAATACCGACCACTGTATACCGGGAATCGGGGTTGCTGTCCCATGTCCTTTCACTTGCGGATATGTAGAGCAAATCCTCATAACTGTCTATATATCCGACATTGCTTGCCTCCAAAAGCTTATCCGCGTATCCGCTCGTGATAATTATCTCATTGTCATTCTCTATAGCTCCCTTTCCGAAAAGCAGCGTTTTGTCTCCGATTACCTTTTCGGGCAACGGCAAAGCCTCCGCTTTGAAATAAAGATTATAATCTTCCGTAAATGTCTCGAAATTTCCTATGCAAAAGCTGTATGTAACCATGTCATACGGGATATCGTAAATCTCATAGTCATACCACGCCAGATCCGCCTTCCCGGAATCCAAAAGCGAAGATATGTATTCTCTGTCGGAGCCTCCGCCTCTGAGATAGACCATTCCGTCATTGTACTGAGTTTTTATATCTTTAATCTGTTTGAATATAACTCCGAAAGAGGACACCATGAATACTATTATGGCGGAAAAAATCAAAAGTCCGGCAATAAGAATTTTTTTGCTCTTTCTTGTCTTTCCGAAGCTTGAATTAAAGCCGCTCTTTACCGCGCCCTTGAAGTTGTACATACGTCCGGTTTTTCCTTCCGGAACGGGCGACGCCAATACCGGGTCAAGCTCTTTTTGTTCCTGCCTTTTTACTTCCTCAAATTTTCCCTCATGTATTTTAAGCTCGGAGCCTTTATCAATAAGCTTCAGCCTCAGCCCCTCATCCGCTTTGATATAAAGCATACCTCCGTGTGATATTATCCGCAGCTTTGAAGGCATATCCTTTTTGTCTCCGAAATACTCAAGACAAATATCGCTGTTTTCAATTTTTTCACACGGCATGTCGCCGAGATATACATCGCTGCTTCCCCTGCCGAAATACCCTTCGGTCACGGTGTTTTCCCGGCTTGAGGTAACCTTTCCGTCCACCACCTCAATCACTTTATCGCAATACAGGTCTACAAGTTTTTCCTCATGGGTGACAAGCAATACGAGATGCTGCTTTGAGATCTGTTTTAACAGGTCCATAACCATGACGGTATTATGCTCGTCAAGGTTCCCTGTAGGCTCGTCGGCAAGTATAAGTTTTGGATTTTTCACTATGGCTCTCGCTATGGCTATCCTTTGCTGCTGACCTCCGGACAAAGCGTCAGGTAAACGGTTTCTGTATTTGTCCATGTCAACGCTTTTCAGCGCCGCCATAACCCGTTTTTCAATATATTTCTCGTCCTTGACTCCGCACAATCTCAGGGATGCCGCGACATTGTCAAATACGGTCAGGGTTTTCTGAAGATTATAATTCTGGAATATATATCCCACGCTCCTGTTCCTTAGAACATCCGAATCGGGTGAGACCTGTTTGCCGTCGAGCATAACGCTTCCGTCCTGCGCGTTGTCAAGTCCTCCGATTATATTAAGGAGCGTCGTTTTTCCGCATCCCGACTTGCCGAATATGGCGACCATACCGTTGTCCGGCAGACTCATCGAGACGTCATTAACCGCGTGTACCTCATTGGAGCGGCCTTTGCTGTAATATTTATTCAGATTTTTTATTTCAATCATTCCTTATCCCCTCCTCTCAAGGTTTTGCGGACGCTGTCCCTGAACATTTTTTTATTGTAAAGTTTCGTGAGGAACAGGTTAAGTATTATCATGCCTATCAGTATCATGATGTATTGGGGCAGATGCATAAAGGCAAAGATTTCATTGGTCGACGGCGTGGTATATATGATAAACGCCGCTACGGCAAAAACTATAAAAGACGGAATCATTGAAATGAACATCTGCACATACATTGAAATCCTTATTACATTATTCTTTATACCCATTGATCGCAGAATCGCGAGGTCTCCTCTCTTCGCCATGATTGCCCTGGACGAGCAAAGCGAAAGGAAAAACGCGAGAAACAGAATGATAAGCACCCACAGACCTATTAATACAACGGCCTCAATATAATACGAAAGCATAAGGTCCTCGCTTGTATAAGTTGAGTCGGACGTCACCGCCACATACCCCATATCCCTGAGTTTGTCAACCGATTCGGCAGCCTGCCTGTCAGTTTCAAAGAACAAGGAGGCCTGAGTGTACGATTTATTCCTTACCTCGTCCACGATTTCACGGGCAAGATCCGGAGATATATAAAGTATACCCTCTGAATAACCGAGTATTGTATCTGAATTGAATTTGTCCAGATACTTTTCTCTGTTCAATTCGGCGGAGCTGAAATTATATATTTTTACAGACTCATTTCCGGTATAATAATCATAATCGTTCACCGTAAAGCGCAGATCCGTCCTGAGTTCATAGTTATCCGACAAATATTTTTTGAGGCTGTACTGATTAGAAACAATATAATATTCCCTGCCCGTAAGCTCCATATCTATCATGACCGAGGAATATCCGTCATCAGATACAGTAAAACTTCCTAAATTTATTTGTTCGGAGAATCCGTTTTCTTTGTTTACGGCTGAAATATTCAAATCAAAATATTTTGAAGAAGACTGATCGCCGAAGAAATCAACAGCCGATATCTGATTAAAGCCTTCTTCTGTAAGTATTATTTTACCGTAATCCACAGTATTGTCATAATAATATTTAACTCCGGTAACCTTAAGGTCGTAGCCGATATTTTCAAACCTGTCTATATAATCGCGCAAAAGCGTATCCTTGCCGTAAACCTGCTGCCATGCTATCGGAAGAACAAGCATCGCCTCATCGGGCGCTTCGGGCGCCCTTCCCACATCGGGCTTTATGCTGCCGTCAACATTGTATCTGAGAGAAACATACAAATATTGATTTCCCAGCAATTCAGACATTGTAACATTGCTGTCAAAAAGAGAATCGTAATGTATGTAGCTCTCGGCGCCTACTTCATCCGCCACTTTGCTCAACTCATCGTCGCTTATCACCTTACCGTCCTGTCTGATAATTACCGTTCTTCCGTCAATATGCGTAAACATATAATTTTTCTTAAACGCGTCAAGGTCGGTTACACACCAAGCCGTGGCAAAAAAAGTTCCGAGAATCGCGATAATCATAAGTATACACATAAAAGTTGTCAGTTTAGGCATAGAAGTAAATCGGTGCCACCCAAGCTCCAGACCCTTTTTAAATGTCCTTTGCTTTTTCTCAGATATCTGAGGTTCGGTATACTGAATTTTTTTCGTCTCTTTCAGTACCTCGTCTCTCTCCACGCTTCCGTCAAAAATTCTGATCTCGCGGGTAGCGTATTTTTCAACCTGTGAAAAACTGTGGGTAACGATAATTACAAGCTTTTCCTTGGATATCTCCGCAAGCAGCTTTATAATTTCCTCAGAGGTCTGGGAGTCAAGGTTTCCCGTCGGCTCATCCGCCAATATAACGGGACTGTCTTTTGCAAGCGCTCTGGCGATTACCGTCCTCTGCTTCTGACCGCCGGAAAGTTTTGAGCCCTTATGATTCTTGAACTTAGTCATTCCCACACGCTCAATAAGTTCAAGCGCCCGTTTGCGTCTTTCACTTCTCGATTCGATATCGGACAGCGCCAGCTCCACATTCTGCAGCACCGTGAAGCTGTCAATTATATTATAATCCTGAAAAATAAACGAAATATACTTCTGCCTGTATATTTCCCAGTCGGCCTGCGAATAGTGAGAAGTTCCCTCGCCCTGTATATACAGTTCACCCTCCTCATACGTATCCATACCGCTGATAATATTAAGCAAGGTTGTTTTTCCGCTCCCTGATTTTCCCGTAACGGCAACAAACTCGCCGATATCGAACTCAAGGTTGACGCCGCGTATTCCGACCGCGACCGAGTTCTCGGAAACATAGATTTTTCCGATATCCTGCAACTTCAGCAATGACATTTCAATTTACATACCTTTCTTAGATTTCTCGGCGGATACCCTCATATCCGGTATACGGGATAAAATCGCGCGATGACCCGTCACCTGAATCTTTTTCGTATATACCGACCTGTAAAATTACTTGCGATAACCTTTTGTCAAACATTAGGTACTTTAGCATAAATATGATATCATAATACATTTTAAAATTCAAGGTCAATTATTATTAAGATTTTATTAATATCCATGCGTATTTTGACATGACAAAAAATATCTTAATTTAATTTTAAAATGTCTGAATAACTTTCTTTTTACATATTTATAAGTCCGAGTGTATCCGGGTGTTCGATTTTGAAATTTTGCCCGAAATTTTGTCTTTAATTTTTTTTTGGCGCAAAAAGAAAAACCGCGTCTATCCGTCATACAATACAGTCGTGCGCGCAATAATTCACAGTTATTTTGTCGCAAGGTTTTTATTGACATCGGAATTATTAGTTGTTATAATTGCCCTTACAAGGTTCGCGTGCCTTAAGGATAAGATGCGCACTTATCCGATTTAAAAATCAGGAGGTACGTCCATGAAAAATTCAAGGACAAAATTTTATTTAACGGCGGCGGCAGTGCTTGTCACAGTGGCATGTATTTTATGTTTTTCATCATGTGCCAACAGTAACGATATTGAAAACCCTGTTGAAAGCGCGTCTTTTGAAAATGAGCTCCCCACACTGCAAACACAGGATACAAGCCAGCTTAACCAGTACCCGGGGGGAATTTATAACGACCCTTCATATATGAATCCGGGCTACCAGACACAGACAACTCAGCCCGAGGATAAAGAGACTGAAAAAGAAACCGAAAAGGAAACCGAAGAAGAAACTGAAGAAGAAACCGAAGACAACTCCGGAGGACTGGCTTTTGTGTCAAACGGAAACGGCACCTGTACTTTGACCGGACCCGGAAACTGCACCGACACGTGTATCGTCATCCCTGAAAGAAGCCCGGCCGGAGATATAGTGACCACAGTAGCCGAAAGAGCGTTTTACGGATGTACATTTATAAACGCCGTTCAGATCCCTTCAACCGTGTTAAACATCGGGAATATGGCGTTCGCGAACTGTACTTCCCTCGTATATATCTCTGTGAGTCAGGACAACCCGTCATACAAGGATGCGGGAGGAGTTCTATATTCAAAAGACGGTTCCTCTCTTATTCTCTATCCCTCCGCGAAAGGAGGATCAAGCATCACGATCTCAAACAGTGTGATAAAGATCGCCGACATGGCTTTCTACAAATGCGATGATCTCAGAGTTATAAGTTACGACGGCACTCAGGAGGAATGGGCCCGGATAAATATAGGCAAGGACAACTACGGTCTTTATACGGCGTCGGTTTCCTTTACCGACAGCGGCAAATAACCTCCCCTATCAGCAGCGGATAAACTCAAGCTCTGAAAAAGCCTCCGAAAATTTCCCGTACATATTGACATCTTCCCGATATGATGTTATACTATGCTTGAAATTTACATCAGAAAGGAAACAATATATGTACGGTAAAAATGTCTGGATGGTAGCCGACGGTTACATGAGCGACTCCTCAAAGGGAGAATTCGTAAGTCATGAGGCGATTTGCGTCCTCAATCTCTCGGGTGAGGACGCAAATATCAACATAACGCTTTATTTTGAAGACGCAGAGCCTATGAAAGGAATACACGCGGTCTGCAAAAACGAACGCACAAACCACATCCGGCTCGACAAAATAGTCACCGACGACGGCAGAAAAATTCCAAAAAACACCCCTTATGCCGTTCTTGTGGAAAGCGACAGACCGGTGGTGGTCCAGTCTTCAAGGCTTGATGTCTCACAGCCAGAGTACGCGCTTATGACCACTATAGCTTATTGAAAAAAAGAACAAAATGATTAAAAACGGGTATAAAAACAACCTCAAAGTTGCTTTTATCCCGTTTTTTCTTTAACCTGAATTTTCAACTCAGAACAGCCGTATCGGCTTGCGGAGGATTTTCACCACTTGTTGAACTCGGAAAGTTCAAGTCCCTCATTGTTTTCCAGCGCCCAATTCACCGCCCATACACCGGGGAAAATCAGCAGATCGTTTCCCTTTATATCCCTTACCCGTCTGGTATCTCCCGAAAGCTTAAGGTCGGAAAGCTCGACAGAGCTTTTTTCAATATACCTTATCTGATCGTGAGGCATATCCATCCGTGAATATTCCACACCGTACTCGCTCTGCATTCTGAACCTGAGCACATCGAACTGAAGAAGTCCCACTACTCCGACAATCACCCTCTCCATACCCGAATCGGGAAGGAAAAAAATCTGAATGGCGCCCTCCTGCGCTATCTGTTCCATTCCCTTGGCAAACTGCTTGCGCTTCATCGAATCAATCTGCTCTATAACCGCGAAATGCTCCGGGGCAAAAGTGGGTATTCCCCTGAAGCGCACCTTCAGCGGAGGTTGACAAACAGTATCGCCGATTGAGAATATACCGGGGTCGAAAACTCCGATTATATCTCCCGCGTAAGCCTCGTCTATGACTTCTCTTTCCTGTGCCATCATCTGCTGAGGCTGTGAAAGTCTTATCATCTTTCCCTGATTTACATGCAGATACTCGCAGCCCTTCTCAAACTTTCCCGAGCAAATGCGCATAAACGCTATCCTGTCCCTATGCGCTTTATTCATATTCGCCTGTATCTTAAACACAAACGCGGAAAAATTCTCATCAAATGGAGAAACCTCTCCGTCCTCGGTCTCTCTGCCGAGCGGAGGAGTGGTCATTTTCAGAAAATGCTCAAGAAAGGTCTCTATTCCGAAGTTGTTGAGCGCTGACCCGAAAAACACGGGACTGAGTTTACCGCATCTCACTTTTTCCAGGTCAAAATCAAAGCATGCCCCGTCAAGCAATTCTATCTGCTCCGCAAGAATCTCACGAAGATGCGATCCTATAAGCGAATCAAGCTTTTCGGTCTGCGCAATATCACATTCAATCGCCCGAAGACGTTCCCTGCCGCCGTGAAAATTATCGAAAGTAAGAATACACTTTTTGTCTCTCTCGTAGACGCCCTTGAAAGTTTGTCCACACGAAATCGGCCAATTCATCGGATAAGTACCTATACCAAATTCGCTTTCAAGCTCGTCCATGAGGTCAAACGGGTCCTTGGCTTCCCTGTCAAGTTTGTTTATAAACGTAAAAATAGGAATATGCCTCATAGCGCATACCCTGAAAAGCTTTCTTGTCTGAGCTTCTATTCCCTTCGCGGCGTCTATGACCATGACCGCGCTGTCCGCCGCCATCAGCGTGCGGTAAGTGTCCTCCGAAAAATCCTGATGTCCGGGCGTATCAAGAATATTGATACAGTAACCCTCGTATTCAAACTGCATAACCGACGAAGTCACCGAAATTCCTCTCTGCTTTTCAAGCTCCATCCAGTCCGAAACCGCGTGCTTATCCCCCTGCTTTCCCCTGACCGAGCCCGCCGACTGTATCGCTCCGCCGTACAGCAGAAACTTCTCTGTCAATGTTGTTTTTCCGGCGTCGGGATGCGAAATTATCGCAAAAGTCCTCCGCCGGCTTATTTCCTCTCTCAAATCCGACAATGTTTTACTCCCACTAACTTATTATAAAAATCAATTTCAGTCAACAAATTATTGACGTTTACACTATTTAATATTATATCACCGAGGCAATTGTATGTCAAGAGCGGACGATTATCAAATTGTAATCAAATTTACCTGTCAGGATGTGGATTTGGCGTTATATTTCACAAATTTGTACATGCTGTAAGCTTTGAGTAAATTATTTTTAAATTACGCCAAACTATTGCAAATTAAAATCGCTTATGATATAATTATAATCAACCTTATATGTTTGTATACGCTTTAAGTTATCTCCGACATATGATATTCGCTTGTCCGCGTCAAAACTTTTCGTTTACGGACAGCGGCATTGCAGCATATTTTAAATCCATTAATTGAAAAGAAAGGCATGAATACCGAAATGGCAAAAGTCAATGAAAAATTTCAGGCCCTTAACGGCAGCATGACAGACCCACGGACAAGAAGATATCTTGTTCCCAAAAGAATTGTTCTGACAAAGGGGGACGTAAAGGACCCCGAAACTCTTCTTGTCGAAAAAAGCAACCAGATAACGCTCGTTACAGGTCCCCACTGCACTCTTGAAAACCACAAGGGACAGCCCAACGCCGCGGTACTTGTGGATTTCGGGATAGAATTTTCCGGAAGCGCAAGACTCATGATATGGGGAGTCAGAGGAAGAAACAACCGCGCCGACATTCTGGTACGCTTCGGCGAAAGCGTAAGCGAGGCGATGACGCCCATATTTGAAAAAAACACTACCAACGACCACGCGATCCGCGACAGAGTGATGAACGTGGGATTTCTGTCCGCAAATGAGACAAACGAATCGGGATACCGTTTTGCATACATAGAACTCCTTGAAGAAGAAGGGCTCGTGGAACTGAAGTCAATTCAGGGCGTTTTTGCTTACCGTGACCTTGAATACAAAGGTTCGTTTGAATGTTCCGATGAGCTTATTACAAAAATATGGGATACGGCGGCTTATACCGCGCATCTCAACATGCAGGAATATCTGTGGGACGGAATCAAGAGGGACAGGCTTGTTTGGATAGGCGACATGCACACCGAGGTCAACACTATACTTACTGCTTTCGGATATAATGAAATAATTCCGAATTCACTTGACATCGTCCGGGATGAAACTCCCGTCGGGAACTGGATGAACGGCATTTCCTCTTATTCGATATGGTGGCTGCTTATCCACTGCGATCTTTACCGCGCGACCGGAAATTTTGAATATCTGAAAGAACAGAAGGATTATCTCTGCGGGCTTATGTCCCTGCTTGCCTCGTTTGTAGACGATGACGGCCGCGAGCATATGCCGGAAAACCGTTTTCTCGACTGGCCCAACAACGCGAACCCCGGCGCGATCCACGCGGGACTTCAGGGACTTCTCAAAATTGCTTTGGACAAAGGCGGAGAGCTGCTCGGCGCCCTCGGTGAGGACAGCATAGCCGACAAGTGCGCCGAAAGCGCGAAAAGAATGTATAAGCACGTGCCCGACTGCTGCGGTTCAAAGCAGGCAGCCGCGTTGCTTGTCCTTTCCGGACTTGCCGACGCCGAAAAGATCAACAAGGAAATTCTCTCTCCCGGAGGAGCTCACGGGTACTCGACATTCTTCGGATACTATCTGTTGGCGGCAAAAGCAATGGCAAAAGATTATTCGGGCGCGCTCGATGATCTGAAAGCTTATTGGGGCGGAATGCTCTCCATGGGGGCTACGACATTCTGGGAGGATTTCGACCTTGACTGGATGATAAACGCGGCTCCCATTGACGCTCCGGTACCGGAAGGCAAGATAGACATTCACGGCGACTACGGAGCTTACTGTTACGTCAAATTCCGTCACTCGCTCTGTCACGGTTGGTCTTCGGGTCCCTGTCCTTATCTTACAAACTATGTGCTCGGCATAAGAGCGGTCAGCCATGACACATACGAGGTAAAGCCTAATCTGGCATATCTTGACTGGGCAAAAGGTACGTATCCTACACCCGCGGGAATAATTGAAGTCAGCGTAAGGAAAGTCAACGGCGATGTTGTCACCGACGTCAAAGCTCCCGATGGCGTCAAAATTATCCGATAAAATATCGAATACATCAATACATAAATAACCGCAACAAGGGCTGTCTCATTTTTACGGCAGCCCTGAAAAACAATACTGATACAAATATGAAAGCCGCACGGGATCAATACAATGGATGGAACAAAACAAAAACATCGGGCAAAATTCATAGTTTTTGAGGGAATAGACGGCGCGGGCAAAACCACTCAGATAAAATATTTGCAGGCAGCGCTTTCAAATATGGGAATACCGGTATCTGTAAGCGCGGAGCCCACCGGTTCGATTACCGGAACCGAAATCAGAAAAGCCCTGTCCGGAGAAATAAGCAGAACCCAAGAACAGCTTGCAGAGCTTTTCGCTTTGGACAGAATCGAGCACAATACCGACAAAAACAGCGGAATAATAAAAACACTGTCCGACGGAGTGTCGGTCATTTCAGACAGGTATTATTATTCGTCAATGGCTTATCAGGGAGCGGAAATCGGAATTGACAAGGTAATCTCTCTGAATCTTAACAACCCGAAAATAACCCGTCCCGACATTTGTATCTTTCTCGATCTGACGCCCGAACAGAGCATGGAAAGAATACTGAGAGCACGCGAAAAACGTGAAATCTTTGAAACCCATGAGATTTTGAAGAGGACAAGAGATATGTTTATGACCGTATTTGAACATATGTCAAAGCTCGGCGACAATATCGTAAAAATAGACGCCTCAAGAAATGTTGAAGAGGTTTCGGACGATATTCTGAGTACGGTTCTTATCATGTTTCAATAAATATACATCCAATTCAACCAAGACAATTTTGCGCGCGCAAAACCGCCGCATACAGACGTAAAATGACATTTGTCCTATTGATCAGCACTGTATACATCATAACTCAAGTAAAATTTACGGTTAAGTCGGCTGCTGCCGACGCCGGCCGGAAAAATAAATGAAAGGAAACCCAAAATGAAAAAAACAGCATCAATATTTTTGTCGTTCGCGGCAATTGTCTTAATGCTATGCGCCTGTCTTGTCATAAACACAGGCGCTGTTGACGCAAATACAAACGAAGACGGAGGCTTGGAAATAAATTTCAACAGTGAATCCGACACAAACTATTTCAATTCCCCTACCGACACCAATGTGGATTATGACAGCGAGGAAAACGCGATAAAGTTTACGGTTCGGAAGGATTCGCAGGACCCCAACATAAATTTCACTGTTTCAAGACTTGCGCGTTACACCGAGGAGGGCGCGTTCGGATGCGAAGATTACAAATACATAATTATAAGGGCAAAAACCCCCGACACCGATATCAGCGCTTCGTTTAAAATATATTTCACCACATCGACAAACCCCATAAGCGAAGGCTTTACTTCATCTTTTTCGCTCACAAGCGACAATGAATGGCACTATTATATGGTGGATATGTCTCAGAATAGCCAATGGACAGGAAATCTTACCGATATGAGACTTGACTACAAAACCACGGCAAGCAAAGGCGAGAGCGTGCTTATTTCCCAAATGATGTTTTATAAAGATGAAATCGCCGCGTATGAAAAGATAATTTCCCTTACACTCGGCAACTCGGAAGAAAGCGGCTCTGAGGATGAAAGCATGAGCGAATCGCTGCCTGCCGAATCTCAAAGCACGGCGGAAAGCATATCGGCGCAGGAATCTCAGACCTCGGAAAATCAAAACGAGTCAGGCTGCAAATCTTCCGCTTCAATTTCTGCCGCAATACTTTCGGCGCTGGCGGGGCTGTCATTTGTCAAAGGCAAAAAATTCAGAATTCCCGTTCTTTTAGCTGTTTTGTGCCTTAGTATGCTACTTATCGCCGGATGCGATGACAGAAACGACACTGATACCACATCCGGAGAGCAGGAAAGCGTAACCGAAAAAACCGACGAAAACACATCGGAAAACAACTCGGAAAGCCAATCTGAGGAAAATACATCGGAAGAAGAAACCACGGATTATTTCGAGTATACGGAAATTGAAACCGTAACTCCCGACCCCTCAAAGCATGTGGATATTTCAATCACCGGAGAAGGATACGACATATACCGCGTTCCTCAGGGTACTTCAGGATACAGATACGGCTGTTCAATGATAAGGCATGACGACAATTCGCTTGACGCTTATTTCGCGTCCGTAGGCGCGGACGGCGAATGGGACTGGATTACATACAAACATTCGGATGACAACGGGGTAACATGGACAAATGAAAAGGTTGTACTTACGCCTACCGACAAATCAATGGACTTTTACTCGGTATGCGACCCGGGCGTGGTATATTTCAACGGATATTATTATCTCGGATATACTTCTACCATAAGCAACGACCAGGTCTGCAACAATGTCTATGTCGCGCGCTCCGAAAATCCCGACGGACCGTTTGAAAAATGGAACGGAGAGGGCTGGGGCGGCAATCCCGAACCCATATTCTATTATGACCAGGACTGCGCGTCATGGGGAATGGGTGAACCCTCGTTTGTCGAACTCAACGGCACTCTTTATATTTATTATACAAACACTACTCCTACCGGAGGCTATACAATGGTGGCTACCGCCGACGCTACAGACGAAAACTGGCCGGCAACCATTGTCGAGCACGGAGTGGCAATTCAAAAAGGCAGCGTGGACTCGCTTGACGTAAAATATGTGGAAGACTACGGAAAATTTCTTGCCATTGCCACCGGAAACAGAATGACCGCAGACAGCTATGTGGTATTCTATGAATCGGATGACGGAATCACCTTTACGCAGTGCGATGCCGTAAAAGAAAACACATTGGCATTCTGCCACAACGCGGGAATATCCGGTACTCCGAACGGTCACATCAAACTTTCGGATCAGACCTTTATAATATACGCTTACGGCACCGACTGGGGTCAGTGGAACACACGTGTACAGCCCGTAAGTATAACTCTTTCAGACAAAACCACAACTCAGATTATTGAAGAAGGACTGAGCAAGGACAACATCAACGAAGAATACGAGCGCGACCCGATATATTCGGAAAGTGAGCTTTGGCCGGTTTGCATAAAGTCAAACCCGGATGTATATGAGTTCGCCGTAGATCACGGCAAATTTGTAGCTAAGATATACTGGTACGACGTTTACCGTAGCTCTCACCAGATAATAGACCCCACAGGTCTCGTGCTTTCGGGGTACGACGAAAATATTGTAACGTTCAACGGATATATCGGAGAAATTAAAGGTATCGGCGAGACAACGGTCACCGTCGAATACAACGGATGCAAGACAACATTCAAGGTCGTTGTCACAGAAGAGGGCATTACCGGTACCGGTGAAAATATCGTATCGTTTACTCCCGTAAGTGAAAACTATACGATCGATCTGTCGGGACAGATGACCTACAGACCTCAGATCAGGGCAAAGATTGTCTTTGACAACGGCGAATTCGACGAGCTTTTTGTAGAAGCGTCGCAGAAAGACGGCTCGTTCCCCGTAACATACACAGGATACGATGATTCCGTCATAAGCGTGAATGAATACGGAGTTGTAACCGCCAAAAAAGCGGGAAGCACAAAAGTCACGGTAACTCTCGGAGAATTTTCGTTTGAAGTTTCCGTCACTGTAAAGTAATAAATTGCTGTAAAGCATTAAAGCGGAGCAATGAACGCGGAAGTTTTATTTACAAACATTTCCGCGTAGGTTTTCAAAAGGCGCATATCAGTGTGTTCCGCCGGATTTCGGTCAAATTTACCGCCCATGTCACAAATATACATCATATATGAGATACGGGACAAACAAATCAAAAAACCGGTTCAACATAAGTTGGACCGGTTTTTTCGGAACGGCGCGGACTGATAAATGTATCGTTAAATACATAATATATAAACGCATCACTTGTCTTAAACGCCGCCCTTATAACCCTGTCGAAAAACTCCCTGACCGAAAACCGCCGGCAAAAAATTCACGAGTAAACCAAAACGCTGATTATAATCAACAGCGCAAGGACCGTCGCGGCGCAGAGTATAAAAGCGTCAAGCACCTTTACCGATATTTTGCATTTATCATAAAAACCGATTTTATTCATAAATCATTCCCCGTTTCTACAGCAGATTATCTTCTCACAAGATACTTTCTCATATCAACCGCGCAGGCAATAAGGATAATAAGACCTTTTATAATATACTGCATATTTGAGTCAATGCTCAGCGCGGTGAGTCCCACGAATATAAGCCGCAAAAGCACCACTCCGATAATGACCCCGCGGATTTTTCCGATTCCTCCCGCAAAGGAAACTCCTCCTATGACACACGCCGCTATCGCGTCAAGTTCATAGTTCACGCCCGTGGCGGCGGTGTTGGAGCCTATACGCGCGGCTTCGATAAATCCGGTAATTCCGTACATAATTCCGGCAAGCATAAATACAAGTGTAATAGTACGCTTGACATTGACTCCGGACACATTTGCCGCTTCCGGATTTGAACCCACCGCGAACATATTCTTTCCGAATGAAGTCTTGTTCCATATAAACCACATTATCAGCGTGACAACTATGGCATACCACACAAAATTCGGTATCGGCGTGCTTCCTATTGAAAGTATGCTTCCCGTAATAAAATTGGTATAGGATGAGTCAAGTCCCGAAACAGACTGCCCGTTGTTGTTGCCTATCATTAGATACATAAGCAGAGCGCCGTACACAATCAGCTGTGTGGAAAGCGTGACGATAAACGGGTGAAGATTGAACTTCGCGGTACAGAATCCGTTTATCACACCTACCAAAGCACCCAGCGCGATGGCTATAAGAAATACAACCGGCAGCGGAAGCGGGTCAAGTCCCGGAAACATTTTATTGGGATATCCGCTCATCTGAAGCAACGTCGCGCACACGCACGCCACGGCGCCCACAATCCTGCCGGCGGACAGGTCGGTTCCCGTAAGAATAATTGCCCCCGCTATACCCAGCGCTATCGGAAGATTTGCCGCTGACAGCGAAATTATATTTACAATAGACGCGGGAGAGAGGAAATTTGGTCTTAGGCATTGTATTACCACAACCGCGGCAATCAGAAAAATATACAGTGAGTTATTGATTAAAAAATCCTTTCTCGCGTTTTTTCTTTGAATCGCATCCATTGCCTTATATCTTTGTAAACTGTTCATAATTCAGGATTTCCTTTCAATTGATTATCAGGCAAATTTTGATGCCAGAGACATTATTTCTTCCTGACTCGTATCGTTGGCGCTGACTTCGCCGACAATTCTTCCGCCCGACATAACATATATTCTGTCACAGACGCCTATCAGTTCGGGCAGTTCACTGGAAACCATTATAACCGCCTTTCCTTTTGCAGCCATTTCAATTATCAGCTGGTAAATCTCATACTTAGCGCCTACGTCTATTCCTCTTGTAGGTTCATCAAGCATCAAAACCTCGGGATTTGTAAGCAGCCAACGACCCAAAATTACTTTTTGCTGATTTCCTCCGGAAAGCAGTCTTATCTGGGTTTTCTGTCCGGGGGCTTTTATTTTCATGGATTTAATCGCCCATTCCGTATCTTTCTTTCTTTGCCTGTCGGATAATACCAACATTTTTCTGTAATTTTTCAGATTTGATATTGTAGTATTCTCACAGATATCAAGTATGCCGAAAATTCCGGTCGCCCTTCTCTCTTCGGTAAGAAGAGCAAAACCGTTCTTTATCGAATCTGACGCGTTTTTATTTTCAACCTTTTTACCGTCAAGAAAAATCTCTCCGGAAAGTCTCTCGGAAATACCGAAAATATTCTCAACGACTTCTGTCCTTCCCGCTCCCGCAAGCCCGGCAAAACCGACAATCTCTCCCTTGCGGACGTTAAAGCTTACATCTTTTACATTTGTATATCTGGAAGACAGATTTTTAACTTCGAGCGCGATATCTCCGGGACGGTTTGTCTTGGGAGGAAACCACTGTGAAAGCTCCCTGCCCACCATATACTTGATTATTTTATCTATAGTCATTTGCTCCGCCGGCGCCGTTATAACGTGAGTTCCGTCCCTCATAACCGTAATATCGTCCGATATCTTCAGTATTTCCTCCATTTTATGAGATATATAAATGATTCCGCAGCCTCTCCTTTTGAGCATATCAATAATTCTGAACAGGTGCTCGACTTCTTTTTCGGTAAGAGAGCTTGTCGGCTCGTCAAGAACTATTATTTTCGCGTCATATGAAACCGCCTTTGCAATTTCCACCATCTGCCTTTGCGCGACCGACATACGGCTCATAATCTCTTTCGGATTTGTATCGATACCGAGAGTTTTGAATATTTCCATAGTCTCGGTATACATTTTTTTCTCGGAAGTGATAAATCCGGCATATTTGGGATATCTGCCAAGCCACATATTATCCATTACGCTGCGTTTGAGCGCCTGGTTCAACTCCTGATGAACCATGGCGACTCCTTTTTCAAGCGCGTCCTTCGGGTTTTTAAAGGATACTTCTTTCCCTTCAAGAAATATCTGCCCGGAGTCTTTCTCATATATGCCGAACAGGCATTTCATCAATGTGGATTTCCCCGCTCCGTTTTCTCCCATGAGCGCGTGAACCGTACCCTCCCTCACCGAAAGAGATACATTGTCAAGCGCTTTGACTCCCGGAAAATTCTTGCATATATCCTTCATTTCAAGCAGTATCTTGTCTGACATAATAAAACCTTATCCTTTCCCTTGCAAGCGGCGCGCCGTTATTCGGCGGCGGCAAAACTATTTGACAAAATTACAATTAAATGAAGTTTTAACCAAGATACTGCGAATACTGTATTCTTATCTTCGCCGCGTCTTCGTCAATATCATATCCGTCCATACCCGAAAGGATAGCGGAACCCGACACCGCGTTCTGAGTCAGTTTCCTTATTGCCTCAGCCATACCCTGAGCATCCTGCTTTATGGTTCCGGTCATTTTTCCGTTTGCTATAAGCTCCTTCGCGGCGTCCGTGGCGTCAACTCCGAAAACCGGTATCGTTCGCCCGCTTCCGTTGTTGTATCCCGAAGCGTTAAGCGCGGATATGGCTCCCTCCGCCATTCCGTCGTTATTGCATATGACAAGTTCTATCATATTGCCCGCCTTTTCGCTGTATGAGGCAAGCGCGGTAGTCATATACTCGTTTGCCGCGGTGGCAGACCACTGTCCGTTTTTGTCCACAAGATATTTATTGGGGTTTGTCCGGTCATAAAACTTCAAAGGCTTTTTCCCTGCTTCACTGAGCTTTTTGTTCGCTTCGCTTACACTGTAGCTTGTTCTGTAAATCGCCTCATTGTTTCCCTCTTCACCCTTAAAAAGTATATATGAAATTTCTCCGTCTCCGTTAATATCTGTTTTTTCAAAATTCTCCACAAGATAATCACCTATCATCTGTCCCTGTAGAATTCCCGAATCCTCCGCACGAGTGCCGACAAACGCGCATTTGTCATAGCTTTTTATTACCGTATCTGATACCTCTCGGTTGAAAAATATAACCGGTATCCCGGCGTTTTTCGCGAGCCCTACAATCGATGAAGCCGCGTCGTCCGAACCGGTGTTTACTATATTCACAATAATAGCCTTGGCGCCGTTTGTTATCGCGGTCTGTATCTGTTCTGTCTGTGTGGTCTGATTTCCGTTGCCGTCGTAATCCTGAAAATTAATGCCCGCGTCCTTCAATTGCTTGTCAAGCTCACTTCTCACACTTGAAATATAGGTGTCACTGTACGTATAATAAAATACATGCACATCCGCAGCCCCGCTTGAGGAACAGGCAGATAAATTCATCATTAAAATCACTGCGCAGACTAAAAGAACAACTGCTTTTTTCATAAAATGACATTCCTTTCCCGATTTTTTCCCGAAAACCCGCTATATGAGACCGTTTGACCGCTTATACGGTTTTTGGGATTTATTTTAAAATTTCATGTTTTCATTAATATTATTTCAGCGGTACAGGTCTATCATTAATGTGAATTTTTAACACATCAGTCATGAATCGGAATAAAACAAAAAGTTTTTCCCTGTATAAAATTTAAAAGGTATACATTAATTGATTTAATGCATACCTTTATTATATAAATTTTTAAATTTTATTTTTTTCAGAATTTATTCCGACACAGTCTTTCCGGTTGTTTTCGGACTGAAATATTCTTCCAGCAATCTTGCCGCCGCAAGTGCGGAATATGACCCCGAACCAGCGTGTTCAACTACCGAAGTAACGATTATCTCGGGTGCATTGTACGGAGCCGCGCATACAAACAACCCGTTTTCCCTCGTATTTCCGCCAAGTTCCGCGGTGCCGGATTTTCCGCCTACAATTACCGGAATATTTCTCATGTAATAAGAAACGCTGGACGAAGACTCGATCATCTGACGCATTCCCTCCATAATAGGGTCGGTTATCTCTTTGCCAAATTCAAGATTGTCCAGAACCTCCGCCTCTCTCGTATAAATCACCTCGGAATTCTTGTAAGACCTCACCTGACTCAAAAGATGAGCCGAATATCTCGTTCCCCCGTTCAGCACAGTAGACACATAAACCGAAAGCTGAATTGGAGTAAAGTTGTTATCCGACTGCCCGATGGCCGCGGAAATTGTATTTCCGGGCATCCAGGCGGTAAGCCCGTTAAGCTCTCTGTACTCCGGACCTGCAAGTATTCCTCTCTTTTCGGGAAGTTCTATTCCGGTCATACTCCCAAGACCATATCTTTTGCAGTAATCATTCATAAGGTCAATACCCATAACTCTGCCCAATTCGTAAAAAAAACAGTTGCATGAAACTTTTATAGCCTCGGTAGCGTTAATCATGCCGTGCTTATGTATGGGTGAGCTTACGCTGTCATAAACCCAGCACTTCGGCTGATAATCCGGATAATAAGTATAAATACCGTCGCAGTTCAGCTGGGTCTGCGCCGTTATTGTCCCGCTGTCGATTCCCGCCGCCACCATTCCGAGCTTGAAAACCGAACCGGGCGTGTAAAGTCCGTCAAGCGCACGGTTGTACAGAGGATTGGCGGGGTTTTTACTTAACTCACTGTAGTCACGGTTGTATGTTGAAAGATCAAACGTGGGATATGACGCGATCGCGATGATCGAGCCGTCATTCGGATTTACAGCCACAATGGCTCCCGATTCGGAATCAGCCCCGTATGTTTTATTTACATAATCGATGTTTTCTTTAAGACCTTCCTCCGCGGCAATCTGGACGTCAATATCTATAGTAAGATATATATCCTTGCCCGGAACCGGCTCGGTCTCCACATATTTATCTATAATATTCCCGTCTTTATCTTCTTTGATTACCATAACGCCGTCAACTCCCCGCAGATACTGCTCAAAGGCGTACTCGCATCCGTCAAGTCCCACTACCGCGTCCATTTCATAACCGAGCTCATTGTAATATTCCCAATCCTCCGCGTATATCTGACCCGTGCGACCGAGGATATGCGACGCATATCCGGGATAGTTATAAACTCTTGAAACGGTTACGGTAAAATCAGCCCCGACTATATTCATTTCTTTGACATAAGTAATAAAATCAAGACCGACGTCCGACGCGAAAACATATTGGTTAAAAGCCGAAAAATCCGCCACCTCCATGTCATACAGTATTCTCATAAGGATATCGATTTCCCCGTCCGAAAACAGCATATTTCCGTCATCGTCTTTAATATCAAGCTCATATCTTTCGATAAAATACGCCACGATTTCCTCTTCTTTCGGAAACTGCTCGGGATAGTCCTTATAAAAGCCCTCAAGATATGTTGCCGTCAGCTCGTTCTTATTTTTCGGGCTGTCTTCCTCAAGCTCGTCCGCGGCAATCCGCTTCAGAAGTCTGTAATAAATATTTGAATCGGTATCCTTGGCGACGTCGCTGTATGCGTAGTCAGGATAAGCACCGACAAACGGAAAACTCGACTCTGACCTTTTTGAGGAATTTCCGGTATCATTTAAAGCATATACCGCATTAAGCAGTGCAAGATTCCTCTCATACCTGTCAGCCGACATTGCCTCATAGTCAAAAACCATATTATAAGAATAATCGTTTGACACCAACTTTTTTCCGTTCTTATCGTAAATTTCTCCGCGGACCGCCTGTATGGCTACGGTTCTCGTATAGGTTCCGTCGTCTTCCGCCGCGGGCTCCGCGTTTATGCGGATATTGACCATCTTTAAAATATATATAAAACAAACCGCGATAAACACGACCGATACGCAGATTATCCGACGTGGCGTTTTGTTTTTTACGTGCATATTCCTGACCTCCGAATTCAAATAAATTCAAACAAAATTTAAATATCCGTCAGAGCTGTACAGTATAAAAATTGCTTCATACCGGAAGCGGGACTATAGCTGTCACCATAAATAAAATATAAACGACAACGGCGGTTATCATTCCGGCATTGCCGAACGCCACTCTCAGCGCTTTGCCTTTGGGAAGCTGACAATCCTCCTTTTCAAAGACAATTTTTTTCCGGAAAACCGCAAGCAGCACGGGCGCAGCGACGATGGTAAATAAAACAAAAAATCCGAAAAATATAAATCCCAGCATCTGTGCCGGATGCTCAGAAAAATAAGAAAGCATTTGTTCCGCGTCCGAGCCCACGGCTTCAATATCCATTCCGTTAAACAGCAGTCCCGGCAAAATCGAGCCAACAAAATTTATCACGGAATGTAAAACAACTGTTATCCATATTTTTCCCGTGCTGTAATATACATATGCCAAAATGGCTCCGAGCGCGAAAGCGTAAAAAAACTGAAAGAGATTCCCGTGCATCAGACCGAAAAACAATCCGGAAACAAAAACGCTTATCGCTCCCCCGTATTTTTTCGTACGGTCTATCAAAAGCTTGCGGAAAAGTATTTCCTCTCCTATCGGAGCGATTATGACCGTAAACAAAAATACAACCCATAGGTTTGTACCGTCAATTACAGACAAAAGATTATTGCTGTAATCATATCCCGTTATCTCAGACAATAATAACATAAGGAAATTGCCGATATATGAACCTATATACCCGAAGCCGAAACAAATAATCAATATCACAACAAATTTCCCGACCCCGAACGAAGCGCGCTTTGGCGGCTCCGCCTTTTCTTTTCTGATCACAAGCCAGAGCGCCGGAAGTCCGAACGCATAGATAGGCAAAGTCGATACCGCGAGCAAAAACCAGGTTTCTTTGGAGAGTTCAGGGAAAAGATACGCCGATACAAGTGCCGCGATGTTTGCCGCAAGCAAGCTTACAACGCACAGAATCATATATCCGAAGCCAACCGCGGAAAACCGTTTTTTCGCTCCGGAGACATTGTAATTTTCATTTCCGGAATTTCCGGACAGACTTCCGTTTACGTCTGTATTATGTTCATGATTATAATCGAAATTATCGTAATTCATTAAAATCTCCCCGCCGTTCAAGACGGCTGTTTAAACTCAAACCGTTAAACATATTTTACTCCGCAAGAAATAAAACCATACAAAAATCATCTGTTTTTATAAAGAATTCCGCCGGGTATTATATTGGGCTTTTCAATAAGCTTTCCTATACCGTTGCATTCACAGTCCATCGGATTTTTAGCAATGGTAACCCTGAGCCCGGTTTTCTTTTGTATAAGTTCCGATATGCCGGATATATTCGCGCCGCCGCCGACGAGCATAATACCGTAATCCGATATATCGCTGGCAATTTCCGGAGGCGTAATCTCAAGCACATTCATTATGGTCCGGCAGATTGCCTCAAGCGCCGTATGTATCGCGTTGTATATGTCCGCGGTGCTCACATGTATTGACTGGGCGCATTTAAGCTGCTCGTTTCGCCCGCTCACTTCAACTGTTCCACGGTTCATTCCCGGCATCGCGGCGCCTATTTTGACCTTAATCATTTCCGCGCTGACGTCTCCGATAAACAAACCTCTTTTGCTTCTCAGGCTGTTTATTATCGCTCCGTCAAGCTTATCTCCGGCAAGCTTAATCGCTTTTGACGTGACGATTCCGCCCGAGCTTATCACAGTGGCCTGAGTCATGCCGCCTCCGATGTCCACCACCATGCAGCCTCTTGCGCTGTTTATCTTAAGTCCCGCGCCTATAGCGCAGGCCAAAGGTGATTTTACCATTCCCACCGCTTTGGCTCCCGCCTCAAAAATAGCGTTTTCCAAAGCAAGCCTTTCAACCTCCGTACATTTTCCGGGGGTACTCACCAATACGACAGGTCTGTTAAAAAGAGAAAGCGCCTCCGTTCTGACAAAATACTCGTGGATCATCATCGCCGAAACTTCAAAATCCGCTATAACTCCGTTCTGTATGGGACGGAAAGCCGTGATGTTGAAAGGAGTTTTTCCTATCATACGCTTGGCTTCGCTGCCTAAGGCGACAACGGTATCCTCTTGCGTGTCAACAGCCACAACCGTAGGCGACCGCAGTACAATCCCCCTGCCTTTTATATACATTCTTGTGTTTGACGTGCCAAGGTCAAGTCCTATATGCTTCGGCATGAAATCCTCCTTTCCCTTTAATCTGTATTCTGTTCGGTTTTAAACGGTTTTTTCGGCAATTAAAAAATCAACACAGCTCTATGCCGAATTCTTCTTTCGCAATTCTGCAGACAAGATTCAAAGGCAGTCCTACCACATTGAAAAAATCGCCCTCAATTCTTTCCACAAAAACCGAACCCCTGCCCTGAACGGCATAGGCTCCCGCCTTATCGTACGGCTCGTCGGAATCGAGATAACGCTCTGTTTGCGCTTCGCTCAATTCGGAGAAAGTGACCTTGGTAGACGCGAACTCCGAAATCTCCTTGCCCGCGTGATATAAATAAATACCGCTTACCACCCTGTGCTCCCTTCCGGAAAGCAAATCAAGCATACGGCGGGCGTCCTGACGATCATGCGGTTTTCCCAGAATCTGCCGGTCAATGTAAACAAGCGTATCACATGCGATTATCAATACATTTTCCGGTTTCTCTCCTTCCGACAGAATTTTGTCCCTTACGGCTCTGCCTTTTCTCCGCGCGATTTCCGTTACCGTGTCTTCCGGAGAATCTCCGACATAGTTTTCATCCGCGTCTGACACCTCTATATCAAATTCAACGCCTAAATTATTTAGCAGCTCCCTGCGTCTCGGGGATTTTGATGCGAGTATTATTCTCATAAAACTTTAATCTTTCAAAAAGTAAAATATTGTATATTTAAGTCACGCGCGAACCGCGCGCGACTATTTTCCATTATGAATTATAACACAGTTGACCTCTTATTTCAAGTGTATATGTACAATATTTTATTAATTATTTATTATGACCGTGAATGCCGCGCTTAATTAATTTCGCAAAAAAGGATGACCCGTAAGGTCATCCCAAAATAATTTTATTTTTATTTTCCTTCGGAATTCTGAGTTGTGGTTTCCGAAAGACCAGACTCATAGGAATTGTCTACATCAAGCGAATTTCTGGCTTCATTGTCAAAATAATCAATAGGATCAACGGCAAGACCGTTTACCGTCATCTCAAAATGGACGTGAGGTTCATCCGCAAGCTCGGCAATCGCGGTCTCTCCGACATTGCCGATCTGCTGACCGCACTTTACTTCGGCGCCCGTGGTTATTCCGGAAGCAAGATTTTCCGCAAGATTCTTATAAATAGTAAAAATGTCTCCGTCATGCGAAATTGCGACGCATCTGCCCATGAGAGCATCGTCCCATACTCTGGAAACGACGCCGTCCGCGGCGGCATATACGGGCGCGTTCTCGGCCGTTGTTATATCAATACCCAAGTGAACTCTGTAATCGCCCATCGTTTCGGACCAGACCTGAATGGTAGAATCGTGTCCCTTTGCAAGTACGCCTTGCGCGGGCAGTTCGAGCATAAATTCGTCTTCGCCGTCACCGCCTACCTGTCCCGCCTCGGTGTCATTATAATCGGGAGTGTTTATCTGACCTTGTGTATCTCCTTCTGTGGAGTGTTCAGTAACACTTCCGTCAGTAGGAAGCGTATCGTTGCCCGCGTACTTTTTCTTTGCCCTGTTTGTCGCAATGCTTACCGACAGCACTACGGTCATCGCCAGAAGCAAACAAACTACAGTTACTACAAATCCTTTTTTCTTGGATAAATTCCTGCATTTTTCCTTAAAATTTTCCCACATGTTAAAATTCTCCTTTTTTGCTTATGTCTTTTTATCCGTTTTCTTTTTACGGATGATTGTGGTTACACACATATTTTCTGCCCTAAAAACCTTTTTTATACAGTGGAGAAAAAATTTTTGAAATTTTTTATTTTTATTGAATTTACTTCTGCTCTGCAAAATTCTCGCGGACACCGGTCATTCTGCAAAAAGAAAAACCCCGAATCTCCAAAAGAGCTTCGGGGCAGCTTATTTATACTAACCTCAAAAATAAGAGTTTTATTTTATAATGATAAAAATCTGTTTTACAAGGCTTAGTATTGGCGTTGCTTAAATAAACGCTTTAGCTTTCCTCAATTACATCGTAGCTTTCACGGGGACGGAAAAGAAGTGAAATACACCATATTCCCGCCAATGCAACTATTGTATATATGATACGGCTGAGGACAGCAGTCTGTCCTCCACATATCCATGCTACAATATCAAATTTGAAAATTCCAATGCTTCCCCAGTTAAGAGCACCGATTATAGTCAGCACTAAAGCAATTCTGTCCATAATCATTTATGCTTACCTTTTCCTTTCGGACTTGTGAAAGACAAATCTTTAAAATATCACCCGTTTTGACTCGGGCTGTTATTAGTTTTCTTCCGTTGGTCTCAAATATTCTATACAATAATTGCTATTTTGTCTTTCCGTCCGTAAAAGTTAAATGTGATTTTTTTGTTTTATCAATGACGTGAGAATAAAAAACAAAGTAACGACGGCAAATATAATTTTTCTATTGACAAAATAAAACTTATTTGATATAATGATAACAGTATTTGCATTGCATTTTTAAAACAAATTTATTTCAGAAAAAATCATTATTATATTTTGCATTTTTATATATTGTATTCATAGCCGCAAATTAAAATATTAAAACGGGGTGTGGCGCAGTTGGTAGCGCGCGACGTTTGGGACGTCGATGCCGCAGGTTCGAATCCTGTCACTCCGACCAAAATGCTGTTTTGACCGTTATTATGCGGTCAAAGCAGAAAAAATGAAATAGTTGTCACCGGAGGTATGGCGTCGTAGACTTCATATCGGATTAGTCGTCGAGTGTGCTCGGTTATTAGCTAATGACCGGGCATTTTTATTTTACGGGAGATCTTTATGAAAAATACAAATGTAATCCTTACTCCGTTGACGGCGATAACCGCGAGTAATTTATAATCGGAACGCGTTCCGGTCATGACGTAAAAACACCGCCCAAATCTGAGCGGTGAATGGTTGAATGTTTACTTAAACGACGGCGCGTGTGTTTCTCCTGACGCAAAAGCGTTCGGTCCGGGATTTGACATTGAAAAATACATCTTTGCCGCTTTAGTTGTACCGAAATCGCGGTTAGATCCTGTTTCTTGGACCTTATTGAAAGCGTCTCGGAACATCTGATTGTGCGCTTCCTCTCGATTGAGAAGGAAATCAATGGTTTCTCTTACCTTCGCGTCCTCGATCTGACGATAGAGGTACTCATACACTACTTTGGCTCTTTGCTCGGATGCAATGTTCGAGAGCAGATCTGCACAAAAATCACCTGTGACGGTAACGTAATCCGCCGTCCAAGAATACCCAGAAGAATTAATAAGTCCGGGATTGAGCCCAAGCAGGACGTGCGTCTGCACCCTCTCCCGCCTGAACTTTTGTCGCGTCCACGTCGTGACCGTTCAGCAGATTTATTGTCTGCGCCACCATCTCCATGTGTCCAAGTTCCTCCGCGGCTATATCGAGGAAGAGATCCTTGATCTCAGGATCCTTGATACGAAAACTCTGAGACATATACTGCATTGCCGCTTTCAGCTCGCCGTTACCTCCCCCAAGCTGCTCCTGAAGCAATACGGCGTACTGAGGATTGGGTTTTACGACCTCTACAGGATGAAATAACTGTTTTTCATGTTTGAACATATAATACTTAACCTCCGATTCTGGGCTTTATACTATTATTTCCCATCAGAAGATAAAATATGCCTCAAAATACGGAGGGGAAAATATTTAAAAGTGATGTACATAATGAAGCACTCAATGCAGATAGTTTCGCAAATGTATTTTATGGGTTTTTGATATAATTGACCGTTACGGCAAGTTCTCGGTTTATCACTTGTCCCGCAAATACATTTTTTTAACTTGCGGTTAATACAATGTTGCCTGACATTCCCTTTACTTTTTCCGTAAATCTGCTATAATGTAAGCAGAAGCAGACGTCGGCTTACTTAAATTTACGGAGGTCTTTATTTATTATGAAGATTACAATAGGCAACAACATCAAACGCCTGCGTATTGCAAAAGGCATTACGCAGGAGGAACTTTCAACCGCCATGAATGTAACCTGTGCAGCCGTCAGCAAATGGGAACGTGAGGAAACCTATCCCGACATTACGCTTTTACAGCCTCTTGCCTACTACTTCGGAGTAAGCCTTGATGAGCTTATGGGTTATGACCAGGAAAAGGTTCAGGCCGAAATCGATGAAACCATAGCATCGTATAAAAATTACAGTAAAAACAATTATAAAAAAGCCCGTGAAATCATCACAGCGGCATATCATGAATATCCGAACGATTACCGGATAATGTACTGCTATATGTGGAATATTGCCGGTGATCAGGCGGACAATGACTCAAAAGTATTGATCGCGCGCAAAGAGGAACTTATACGCATTTGCGAAAAAATAATTGCCGGATGTACCGATGAAAAAATTCGCCTCGGAGCATGGAATATGCGCGCAAAAATTCTTCACGCCGAAGGAAAAACCGAAAAAGCGTTGGAAATATACAATACGAAATTTGCCGATTGGTACACGACCAAAGGTCAAAAACGCGAACAGCTGTTCAGCAAAGATACGGACGAATACTATTTTCAGGTTCAAAAGAATATGTATGAGCTTGCCGACTTTGCCGCCGATAAGCTCGGAAGGAAGGTGTTCTTTGATTCGTCTTTGTCAATGGAAGAAAAAACCAAACACGCTTTGCTCTGCGGCGATTTGCTGTTGGGCGCATTTGAACAAACAGGCGAAGCGTTTTTCCTCATAACAGCAAAATCGTTTCTCACAAGAATGGAAAACGATATGGTTTTCCGTGGCGGAACGGACGAACAAGTGACAGCGATAATGGAAAAGAACCTGCAAGCCGCTTCAATGCTGACGGAATGCGCTCCGCTTTGGCAATCCTATTATGACCGCTGTCCCTCGGACGAACAGTCGGAAACGCTTATCGCCCGTGAGGTGAGGTACCGTGCCAATGCGAAAGAGGGCAGACGTGCGGAATTGCTGAAAAATGCGGCATATGTCGCGGTCCTGAACAGGCACGCTGAAAAATAAAATTCAGTGTTGACCGACGTGATGGGTTCTTGCTTTTTCCCTGTCTTGTTTCTTAGCTCCGAATTAGGGACGGCGTTGGCTTAATGCTGATTTTTCCTCTCCCTATAGTCGTTCTATTGCCTGAATATCCGTTCAATAACAAAATATGAAAACAGCCTCCGACAGGGATTTTACCCGTCGGAGGCTTAACTATTAGATGTGTTCGACATGTTTTTCCAAATCTGCAATTATCTTTTTGAATGTCGTCTCGTTTCTTACAAAATCAAATCTATCGTCTTCTAAACCTTTCAATCTGAGATTACAGGCATTACCTTTGTAATTCTTAGAAGTATTCGCTTTTGTATACTTCATACGATTTACCATAGGGGCTGTGTAATACATATCCTTTAGATTTGCTTCGATAATCGCATATCTGCAACTTTCTACAAGTGCTTTCAGCGTGTTCTCTACGTCCTTCAGTTCAGCATACTCCAAAGCAACGCCACGATAGTAATAAGATATATCAAAAGCGTAAAAACCAACATTATCATCCGAATACAATCGCCTAAGAATATCGATTGCAAAGGTATAGGCTTCAATTGTTTCTTCATGTGAAAAGTGTGTTTTTGAAATCATACTTGATGCTGTCATCGCGGCCGTATGGATCAAAGACATAATATAACTCTGACATGCTTTAACGCCTTCTTCTCCGTCGAGAACAGCGCTTCTGAGTTCCTCTCTCGTGATGTTGAAGCTACCGCTCATGTCGGCATAATATAATGCTTTTTCTTTATCAATATTATCGTAAGTGTAACATAAGCATTGTATTGCGTTTGCCCTTTGGCTTGTATCTGTAGATTTTTGTAAAAGCGCATCCCCGAGCGCTATGATACGTTCCGCCTTATCTTTCGGACAAGGATATACCGCCTCTCTGTTAGTTGCATACATAAGCCCTTCGATCACACGGCAATCGTTCGGAAATTCAGCATACGCTTTTTCCCACAATTCAAGATTTTTTTCATTATCCCCGTCTTGCTGAAAGATTTTGCTTTGCCTTTGATACTCACAGATTGTCTCTTCAATCCTTATTTGATCGACGCAAAGCAATTCGTCGACAGTCACATCAAAGTAAAACGCGATTTTGGGCAATAAAGTAATATCCGGAAAACCTTCGCCTCGCTCCCATTTCCCGACGGATTGAGGTGTGATTCCAAGATGATTGGCAAGAGCTTCTTGGGTAATGTTTTTCTGTTGTCTCAATGAACGCAACTTTTCTTTCAAATTGATTTCCATATTCAATCCACCTTTGTTTGAATTGATAAGCGCTTATCTTGACTATATTATAGCAAATTTCTATGACTATTTCAAGAACCGCGAAGTTTGTTTACAGGCGTAAATTACAACGAATGGTTGTTTTAGCCGCAAAAATCTCTGCAAGTAAGCTCTCTGCCAGTTTTCCCAACTATGCCCCCGCTTCCTTGTCCAAATGAAGTCTCAAAATTGGGTCAGCCGGTGTTCGTTATGTCACATTCTTTTGATTTTATGTAAACGGGCAAAATCCAAGTGTCCCTTGAATCTGAAACAATGAATTGATAATTGTTTTTTCGGCAATATATGCTATAATATAATCACACCGGTGATAAAACACAAGGAGGCGCTGTTATGCAACTTGATTTAGGACAAAAAATACGCGATCTGCGCCGTCGTGACGGTCGCACACAGGAAGCGCTTGCCGAGGTTGGTTTAAAGCAAATCAGATACGTCTGCTCACCGATCGGGAGGATTACGGATATGTGGTTAAATTCAAACTGCTTGAAATAATCGAAAGTATATTCGGATAATTGTATCTTTTTTTAAGATAAATATTGTCATAATTCAAGAATATATGTACAATAATGCTGCCAATCCTCGCGGGAAAGGAAATGTCTGCCGCGGCGAAGATGATATTTTATGCAACCCGCGGAGAAACAGTCTCCCGGAAGAGGCAGTCTGTCGGGTGTAATAAAGCCTTTACGCCCCAGCATATCCCATACACCTGACACCGCACATGCGGAAAGGTATTGTGAATCCGGGTCAGCCCATTCATCCTCCAGCGCTGCTCCAAGCGCGACTCTTCGGGGAGCGACAGCGGCAAGGAGAAAATGCTGATCAAACGGCATTTCCGTTTCTCTGCCCGAATAGCTCTTATATTTTTCGCAGAACCAAAACGGAAAGGTCTTAACTATATCTCCGACCCGCTCGCCCTTCTTTCCGCGTGTAAGTGCGTCTCCGGAGCATCCGCTGTCGTTTGCACATGCCAACGCAAACCGAGTATCAAAAGCCGCCGCTATAAGTGCGGCCTTACCGAGCCGCGAATGACCCGCCACCACTATGCGGGAAAGGTCCGGATAATCAGCGGTTCCGCTCTGCAGGTAATCCATCACCCTGCTTGCGGCAAACGCCCACATCCTGAGCTTGCCCCAATTATATTTTCCGCGGTCGTACATAGCCGCGATGCCTCCTGAAAAGTCGTCCTCGCCGTCGTAGGCAATATCGTTATAATAGATCCTCAGAATCGCGCATCCGTAATCTATTATCTCCTCTGCAGGCAGGTATTTGTCCGGCACGTCCGCTCTGAAATTTAGCACGACAAATGTCGGGCAGTTCTTTTTTCCTGTCGGTACAATCTCCATAACCGGAAAGGAAAACTCTCCTCTGTCAGTTTCAAAGGAAAGGCGCAGACTGTTTACACAGGCCTTGCCTGCGTACTGACCGTCCTCATGTCGTTCTACCGTTACATTAACTTTTTCAGGACTTGGGGGAGCGAAACCATATTCTTCACTGCTGAGAATTTCAAGAAGCTGCGCCCTGCGCGCTTCCCAGTTTTCCGGAGTTACCGGACTGCCATCGTCAAAATAAAACAGCTCCGGCAGATTTCTTTTAAAAAGTTCCTCAGAAATAACACTCATATTTGGTCCTTTCCGCAATACGCATAAATAAAAATTTTATTTTATAACTTGTCTTATGCCATCTTCTCGGTCATCTTGCGTCCTCCTAAAATATGAAAATGCAGGCGCTCCACCGATTGGCCTCCTGTTTTTTTCAATTGTCCGTTTTTTACGGACTTGTGCACTGAATCCGGCAGAGGCTTTGTAAAAAACTATTTAATCCGAATTTCACACCGTTTTATCTATTCGTCGACATTCGTAAAATCAGATATAAATATACGCTCCTATTGTTTTTACGGTATCATTATCATATTTAATCCACCCGTTCTTCAAAGCTTGTTCGACTACAAAACCGCGCCCAATGCCGGGAGCCTGACTGAGCAAACCGTATATTTCATCACGCAACGCAGTCAATTTTGTTTTCAACACATCGTTATTGGGATCTTCAGCTTTACTGTTGAAAATCAGGATATTCGGGAGAATTTTTTTATCTTCCCTTTTGAGATATCCATATCCTATCAGCGCCTCAATATAAGCTTTATCACACTCCTCAATACGTCCGGCGCAGACAAGCCAAAGCGTATATGCTTCCATATAAGTTAAATGTTCCGGTGTCTTTGCTTGAATGTTTTCATAAAAGAATTTGAATTGACCGAAATCTATATCAATTTTAATTTCGTTCATATCATAAGAAAGATATCCGTTTAGACCCACGAACATGGGATTTTCCCAATCAATCGTTTCCAATCCGGTCAAAATCCAAGCGCCGTCGTCCGGACGAGAGGGATATGTGTTTTTATATTCTTCATATTCTTCATAACTGTCAATTCTTTTTATGCTTGAATACTTTAGCCAATCAAACGCACGGACAATCAATGCCCATTTCGCCGCCTCATAGCCTATGTAATTATAATTGACTTTTGAACAATCTTCCCTTATATAAAGATCGATCAGCTCACATATCTTTTCTGTAAGCGGCTCCTGTATTCTTTTGTTTGTTTCAAATTCCTTTCGCTGTTCTTCTTTGCTGATTATGGGAAAATCGGTCTGATACTTGTTTCCGTTTTTTCGCAGCAACTGTTCACGAGTCAAAAATTCAAGTTCATCCTCCATATATGGCAAGGCAATACCTAACTCAAGCGAAAGCTCCTCTGCCGACTGAGGATTTTCATATGTTTCCAAAAAAATATTTTTACAAAGCAGGTGTTTAACTATTGACCATGGCTGTCCGTTTTGGCCGTATCTGCCGCTCATTACAAAAGTCACCTGTTCAGGGTTATAACTGCGTTTTCCGAATTCTCGTGCCATATACATACCTTCTTTCAGAATTTTTCTCGCGCGGTGAAGTCTCTGTTGTACCGCGCTTATTGAAAGCGACAATGACAATGCAATATCACGAATGCTTTTGTTATCTATGTAATAAGCAACGACGATGTACCGATAATCGCTTTTGATGAACGCTAGCTCCCGCCGCAGCAGTGATAATTGTTCACTGTATATCATTTCATCAAGCACATTTAAACTATCATCCTCAAGTTCATAGTCGCATATATCAGAACCGGCAACAAATTCGTTTCGTTTATGTTTCTCAATAGCCCAAACCGAGAAACGATTGTGCGCAATCTGCCAGATCCATGCCGCGAAATTTGTCGGAATTGTGCCTTTATTCAAAGCCGTTATTATATTCAGCGCGATATCCTGCGTGAGATCTTCGGCCTCGACATTGCTTCCCGTCTTTTTAAGACAAAAGTAAAACAGCTTTTCCATATAGTTTTCGGCAAATTCTTTCACAAATCGGTCGCGGATAACATTTGCTTCTTGCATTCTCTCGCCTCCTTTCACTCATATAGTGTGGCTTTCTCGTATATGCTGACATGATTTTCGAAAAAATTATAGCATAAATTTGTGAATTATTTTATAATAAATTCATAAATCACTCATTCCGCCCGCGTCCGACATCCTCTCGCCTCCTTTCGTTCATATAGTGTAGCATTTTTAAAATCGGGGACAACCAGAGCAAAAATTTCAATAAAATAATTTTACCACATAATTGTGAACAGTTTAAAACAAATAATGCCGGAAGCGATAAAGCAATACTCCCGGCGTCAATTGAGTTTCCAAATACAAAATATTCACTGTTGACAAAAATTTAAAAGTGTGATAAAATTCAAGATAAAAATGTATTAAAAGACAGACAAAAAACCGTAATGTGCGGATATGTGAAGAGGCAAAACCAATTATAGGAGGCTGACTATGAGTACAATAGCGGAGACATTATCCCGTCTAAAGAAATCAGAATTTCGCGCTAAATTTCACCTTTCCGAAAAAGACAGAGCCTATATCAGCGAAAAAGGAATTTCCGTAATACGTAAACACTGTGAGGACTTTATCAGAGAAAGGCTGGCTCCCGCAGTTATACCCAATGACGGAAAACAGACCCCGATGCGCGGGCATCCGGTATTTGTTGCACAACATGCCTGTGCGTGCTGCTGCCGTAAATGTCTGAAAAAGTGGTACAATGTTCCTATGGGAATCAATCTTACAATGACCCAACAAAAAAAGATTGTAAATCTGCTGATGGCTTGGATAGAAAACGAAATTACCACGCCAAAAGAATAAATAGTTTTACTGTCTGATAAATCTTCGGATTTTTTCTTCTTTTTTCAGGAATCGAAAATATACCATTTTACGTATGGATTTTTTCAAAAAATTCAATAAATGCGCCCGGAATCAATATGTAAACATCAAATAAAATAGGATTAATCCGTATACCAGCTTTTCTGTGTATTATACATCTCCGCGTACCTGCCGCCTTGTTGCATTAATGACGAATGCTCGCCGTCTTCAATGATTTTTCCTCCTTCAAAAACAACAATTCTGTCTGCCTTCCTCGCGAATCCTAATCTGTGTGAGATAAAGAGAACCGTCCGGTTTCCGGATAATTCGTTTATAAGATTATAGATTTCAATTTCGGATATCGGATCCAGATATGCGGTGGGTTCATCAAGAATCCATATCGTCGCCTCTTTTTTGGCTAAAAGCCGCGCAATCGCTATTCTCTGCCACTGCCCTTTTGAAAGTTCAATACCTTTATCCAATTGCCCCAATGACGTATGAATGCCCGAAGGCAATGCCTGTACCGTTTCTTTAAGCCCGACCTGATCAAGAATATTCCAAACTTCCTCTTCTGAAAAAGTATGAGTTACATCACCGCAGACGATATTTTCATATATACTCATCTGGTACTGCGCAAAATCCTGAAAAACGCAGGAGACTTCCGGATATATTGTTTCATTTGAATTGTCGGTATCGTTAACAGTTTCATCTTTTAATATTCTTATCTGTCCTTCGAAATTATATGTCAGTTTACATATTAAATTTGTAAATGTGGTTTTCCCGCTGCCATTCACTCCGACAACGGCTATTTTTTCTCCTCTGCGAAATGTAAAATTAAAATCTGACAGCGCGTTTCTGTCCGATTGGGGATATTTATATGAAATATGCCTCAATTCAACCGAGTCAAATTGATTTGAGCAAGCGGCGTCTTTGGGTTCATCATATTTCATTACTGTTTCATATATCTGTACAAATTCCTGATTAATATGATCCTGGGTAATTTGGCGTTGCACGCCGATGCATGTATCAATAATATTGTTCAATAAGCTGTTAGCCATTACCAAGAATCCGATTTCCAATCTTCCCCGAAAAATCAATATAGCTATAAAAACCATCATCAATATGTACGGAATATTAAAAATAAGCCTTGCCGTCTGTAATGTCACTTCGTGTTTTTTAAATATTTTCAGACGGATTGAAAATTCTTTATCAAACTCCTCATTCCAATGGTTAAATGTAAAATCCAATAATCTCAGAAAACGAAATTCCTGATGAGATGAATGATTGCCTATCATACCGAAAAAATAATCTTTTTTCTGTTTATACGGCTGAACCTCCCTCCAATAATTTCCGAGCTGCGCGAACATTTTTCCCGCTATTTGAAGATTAAATATTACTATCAATAATATGTAAACAGGAATTACGACAACATGAATTTGAATCAAGTAATAAAAATATATTATAATTGAGGGAACAAGGGAGATATAAAACAAAGCGCTCGTTGTCATTTCCCAATACGCGTTAAACGAATGCTGCCTCATTTCATAAATATTTTTGGTAGACTCATGACTTTCATAATACTCCCAAGATATTCCCGATAACTTCCGATAAGACAGCTCCTCAAAAGCCAGATTCATATTTAACCGAAGCTTATTTTGCAAAAATGTGATTAAAATCGCAACCGCCTGAAAAAACACAATAGCACATGTGTATATTATTACTTTTTGTACCACCTCCCGGATCAATACATCTCCGTTTATTAAATTATACGCAGCATTAACTATATATTCCGTAAATGATAACGATACATATATACTGATACAGTTAAACAATGTAAGAAAAATCAATAATACATATATGACGGGAGAAGAATGATATGCAAATTTATTTGCTGTTCTCAATTCGGTAAAAATACTATGTTTATCAGAGTTTTTTGGCTTATTTCGCATTCAGTTCAACTCCTTCCTCATCATACAGTTGCTTTTGCGCATGATATAATGAAGCATATACTCCATTTTTATTAATCAATTCATCGTGTGTTCCCGTTTCCGCAATCTCGCCATTCTCCATTACACAAATCCTGTCGCTTAAACGCGCGAATCCGATTCTGTGAGAAATTAAAATTGCCGTTTGTCCTTTAATCTGATTGCGTAAATCCTGTAATAACTGCATTTCTTGCAGTGGGTCTATGGAAGCTGTCGGCTCATCAAATATCAATATGGGAGGATTCCCCATATGCGCCCGCGCCAAAATTATCCTTTGCCATTGACCTCCGGACAAATCTGTTCCGGCGGAGTCATATTCTTTACCGAGAATCGTATTTATTCCTGACGGCAATTCTGATATTAAAGAAAATAAATCAGACTTTTTGACAGCGCTCAAAACTTCATCTTCGCAATCGTACATCTCAATCATACCGACCGCTATATTGTCATGCAAACTGAACGCATATCTGGTAAAATCCTGAAATGCGATTCCAAACATCGGAAACGTCTTTTCCTTTGCATAAAGCTTGTAGTCCATACCGTTATATAATATTTGTCCCTGATAATCTTCAAGAAGACCGCATATTATTTTTGAAAGAGTACTTTTACCGCTTCCGTTATATCCCAAAACAGCGACTATCTCTCCTTTTTTCAGCGTAAAATTAACATGATTAACGGCATTACCCTCCTGCGCCGGATATGAATATGAGACGTCCCGTAATTCCAATGTTTCGAAATTATCCGCGCTGACAGAAGAGTTTGTTTTTTGCTCTGTCTCTTTCTCATTATTTTTTGTGAATTGATCATACTCTTTAATATATGTATAGTTCTGCAGCAAATCTCCTGACAGAATTGACACTATAGATTCAATAGACCAGGATATTCTCCACATCAGTCTGTACAGCAGTACAAAGTCGCCTACACTGATTGAACCCGTCACTGTTTCATACAAGAAAAATATGATCATGACTCCGGCTAATATCTGTTCAACAATACCCGGAATATTCTGCAATATCATTGACTTTTGATCAAATGAATAATATGCTTTTTTATATTTACCGTAACTGCATTTCCAACGTCCAAGAAAAAAATCCTGAAGATGAAATATTCTTAATTCCTTCGCGTGATTTCTGTTGGACAGCAAACCCCCGTAATATGCCGCGCGACGTTCTTCTTCGGTATAAGTCTGAGCTAATTTTTTTCTTTTGTTTATAATAAAATAATTTATACAAACAATCAGCACAGAAACAACCAATACAATCAGAAAAAGCAACGGATTCAGGAACGAAATAGTCGTTGCGGTTATAATCAAACTGACTATAGCAGAAAAAAGTTTACTGCAAATCGTTACCGTAACCTGATAAGTTTCCTGAATATTATTTTTTACAAACGCGTATTTATTATAAAATGTCGCGTCATAAAAAGAATCCTGTTTTTCTTGATATGTACGTTCCATAAAGCGTTTTGTGAAAAATTTTTCGGTTTTTTTGGTATACAAAGTTATAAGCAAATTGTTGAAATTTCCTGTATTCCCGCCCAACATCATCGCGCAGAAAAACAATATAAACGGAAGTATTATTCCCGTATACGAGGTTGCAGTCAATATGGAGTCTGTCGCGAACTTCAGAGATAAATCCATACCGAATTGCAACAGCCGAAATACAATGATAAACAGCATACCCAACATTATTAACAAAGGGGATTCTTTAAACGCAAGCTTAATATACTTAAATATTATTTTCATTTGCTATTACCTGCCATATTTTGCGCAAAATATTTAATTACATTTTACTACAATATTCTTTATTTGTCAACATAAATTATGCATTTTTTCTTGATTTTTTAATTTTTTTAATATTAAATAAAAACAATATGTTATATCTGTTTTTTCATAACAAAAAATCCTTGTCCGAAAATCCGGGCACGGAAGAGGGTTTTTGACGGTTTAAGCCTATAATGATTTACGGAGCCTGATCTTTGAATTTTGCACATAAATCTGATATCCGCATTTTAAATAGCAGACTCTCCAAAAATTTTCTTTGAGAATACAGATAACAAAAACCGATTGACAATCCGAGCAAATTATGATATACTTACGATTACAGCATTTATTTTTACGACCGCTGCAAATTTTTCAAAACGCGGCGGTCGGGTTATTTTAGGGAGCTGATATGCTTACATATACATATATTTCAAAAGGAAAATTTGAGCTCGCGGAAAAACCCAAGCCGGTTTTGCTGCATGAGCGCGACGCTATTGTTAAGGTAACGCTCGCAAGTATCTGTACAAGCGATTTGCACATTAAGCACGGGAGCGTCCCGCGTGCCGTTGAGGGAGTTACTGTCGGACATGAAATGGTCGGTATTGTGCAGGAGGTAGGTAACGGGGTCAAAAACGTAAAACCCGGAGACCGGGTTACTGTCAATGTGGAAACCTTTTGCGGTGAATGTTTTTTCTGTAAAAATGGCTATGTCAATAATTGTACCGACAAAGACGGAGGCTGGGCGCTCGGCTGCCGGATTGACGGCGGACAGGCGGAGTATGTGCGGGTGCCGTTCGCGGATACCGGACTCAACAGAATTCCCGATACTGTCAGCGACAGACAGGCGCTTTTTGTCGGGGATATACTCGCGACGGGATTTTGGTCTGTACGCATATCCGAAATAAATGAGGGAGATACGGTGCTTATCATCGGTGCGGGACCTACGGGACTGTGCGCGCTGATTTGTGCGATGCTGAAAAAACCCGGAAAGATCATTGTCTGCGAAAAGGACGAGGGCAGGATAAGATTTGTAAACGAACATTACCCGGATGTACTGACGGTAACCCCGGATAAGTGCCGGGATTTTGTTCTTAAAAACAGTCGGTTTGGCGGCGCGGACGCCGTGATTGAGGCGGCGGGCTCGGATACGACATTCTCGCTTGCCTGGCAGTGCGCGCGTCCGAATGCAGTTGTGACAATTGTGGCGCTTTACGATAGACCTCAGATTTTACCGCTTCCCGAAATGTACGGTAAAAATCTTACATTTAAGACCGGCGGGGTAGACGGTTGCGACTGCGGCGAAATTATCTCGCTTATAAAGGAAGGTAAAATAAATACCGAACTGCTTATTACACATACCTACCCGCTTGCAAAAGCCGACGAGGCATACGGGTTGTTTGAGAATAAACGCGACGGAGTCATTAAGGTCGCTCTCGAATGTTAAGTATTGCTTTGGTAAATTCTCATATTGTGTATTAATAACCGAATTAAGATGTCCCGCCACTTGATTTTTTCAATGGAGAGTTACACTCTCCCGCCGAATCGTTGAATGACGGGACTTTGCCCTAATTGAATCTTATCGCAAAGCATGACGCGTATTTTTGATGCGCCTGATGATTATAAAACAGAATTTATGTCACACAATAGACAGCCGTTTCTTGTACAGATGGTATTTTATTAATTAAGAACTTGCGTAAAAGAGAACAAAACATCTGTTTGACATCGAAGCAAACGGACACTCGATACCTTATATCGGTAAAGAGTGTCCGATTTTCTGTATTATAATTACGGGGCTTTGCCTCTTATTGAACATAAAGTAATCAAATATGTCAATATTATAACCGCGTACTTGCCGTAATTTTCATATGAAACAATCGAATATTCCGTAGTGTGGTTGATCTTTCGGTTGATATGACGTAAGATACAGAGATTGACATGATGAAATAAATTTGTAGTGAAATTCAGGACAGAAGGAGTTTTTATAATGTCAAGGATGGGAAAATCAATATACAAACGTAAGGACGGGCGATGGGAAGCCCGATATATTCACCATTATGAAAACGGAAAGGCTAAGTACCGTTTTTTATACGCTACCACTTATTCCGGGGTCAGGGATAAACTGTTTGCCGAATTGGAGGACGGCGAGTTTCTGTCATCGCCACTGCCGATTAAATTGCCGCAGTTTGACCGTTCCGCAAAGTCATTGTCCGTATTCTCGGAAATCTCACGACTCTGGCTTGCGGAAGTCAAAAATTCGGTTAAGGAGTCTACATATGCAAGATATTACAGAATAGTTGAAAAATATCTTAACCCCGCGCTTGCCGAAATTCCTGTGGTTAAACTCGACTTTTGTTTTTTCAAAAGCTTTTCTTTCGATTTGCTGAACAAAGGAGGCATAAAGGGAACAAATCTGTCGCCCAAAACCGTGACGGATGTGCTCTGTGTATTGAAAACAATTTTCAGATACGGAAAGAGAAACGGATATCCTTGCACAGATATCGGTTCCTTGCCGTATCCGGCTAAATCCAAAAAACCCGCCGAAATATTGACAGTAATAAACAGGGACGCTATCGAATCCGAACTTCTCAATCCGGTTGTCGGAGAAAATAAAGACAGGGTCAGCCTCGGTATTATTTTTACACTTTATACCGGAGTGCGGATAGGCGAGCTGTGCGGGTTGAAATTTGAGGATATCGATTTTAAAGCAAATACGGTTAAGATAAAAAGAACAGTCGAACGTATATCCAATCTTGAATCGGGCGCGCAAAGCAAGACAAAGCTTATCATAAGCGAACCGAAAACGGAAAGCTCGATACGTGTCATTCCGCTTCCCTCTTTTCTTGCCGAATATGTAAAACAGTTTCATACCGATTCCGGATCTTATCTTCTCACCGGCACTGAAAAACCGACCGAACCCCATCAGTTTTATTTGCGTTACAGAACATATATGCGCAGGCTCGGTATGGATGTTTATACTTTTCATGCGCTTCGTCATACATTCGCCACGCGCTGCGTAGAAAACGGATTTGACCCAAAATCTCTGTCGGAAATTCTGGGGCACTCAAATGTATTGACCACAATGTCTTTGTACGTTCATCCCACACTCGAACAGAAGCGCAGACAAATGGAAACCCTGACTCCGGACATTTTCTTGCACCCGAAAATGTAGCTTTATCATTTCCGTGAAAATCTAAGATTCTCACTCTGCCCGGACATTTAACTAAATTAAGCTGTCTCCGCCACAAAAGAAGGCGGACTTCACTTGATTTTTTCAGTGGGGAGATTACAGCTCCCCACTGAAAAAATTGAATGACGAGGCTTTACCCTTATTGAATTTTGAATGCCGGAAAATTTATTTTACATTGAAAATATTGTCCTTTTTAAAAAATATTTATTTTTTGTATGTGCTAAAATGATATGAACCAAAAAGGAAAGGAAGATCCTCAAAGATATGGTATAATAGAGTCACCACAACA
>CALWJX010000010.1 GCA_944381085.1 uncultured Clostridia bacterium | reverse complement strand
GACTTCCTGACGCGTATATAACCATATCTTTATTATTTTCAGACTTTTTGGGTCATATCTATTTACAACACAGAAAAGACGGAAAATTTATCCGAAAAGTCACTTGACATTATTTTCGGATTATGATATACTGTCCTTGAAAAATTCCATGTAACGGAGGTTTAAAATGGAATTACTCATTGTTGTTGACATGCAGAACGACTTTATAGACGGCAGTCTGTCTACCGCGCAGTCCAAAGAAATTCTTCCCGCAGTTATAAAAAAGGTCTCTGAATTTAAAGGAGACATTATCTTCACGAGAGACACTCACGGGAAAAATTATCCTGACACAAGCGAAGGCAAAAAGCTGCCTGTAATTCACTGTATAAAAGGAACCGCCGGCTGGCAGATAAACCAAAGCCTTGATTGCATACGTGAAAACAAAAAGTGCAAAGTGATTGACAAGCCCACCTTCGGCAGCATCTCGCTTTATCTTTACATAGAAAAACTTATAGCCGACGGCGCTGATATCGATAAGATCACGCTGATAGGGCTGTGCACCGATATCTGCGTAATTTCAAACGCCATTCTGCTTAAATCCGCCTTTCCCGAAATACCAATTGAGGTAGACTCTTCATGCTGTGCCGGAGTGTCTCCGGAAAGTCACATAAGAGCGCTTGAAGCCATGAAAATGTGTCAGATCGATATTATATAAATTATATAATTAGTATTATGTAATAATATCCGTATAATAAAACCCCAATCTTTAAAGAAAGGATATTTTAAATGCCATGTTAAAAATACATACCGTTCCGGAGGGCGAAAATAAAAGCCCCGACTTTGACCTGAAAATAAACGGCCTCAACGCCGACCTGTATTCCGCGCGGGTCTCGGCAATGCCCTTCAACACCCCTTGGCCCGGTCACCAACGTCCTCTCGAACAGACAGAAATGGCGTCCTTCGTCTCCTTTGAGGCTGACGAAGAGGTAACTTTGTGTGCCGTCGCAAAAAGAGATTTTTCCGACGTAACCGTTCGCCCTCTCTCCAAAAATGTTGAAATCTCCGTCGACGGCAAAGAAATTCGTTTTACACTGAAAAAACACGGGGCATATACGCTTGAGCTTGACGGCTTCCACAACGCGTTGCACATTTTCTTTAATCCCATACGCGATTTTCTGTCCGAACTCAAAAAGGACGAAGCCGCCGGCAGAACAATTTTCCGTTATGAACCGGGAATACACACCCCCGGCAATGTGGAAGTGAAATCACACTCGACTGTATTTATAGACGCCGGAGCGGTTGTTCACGGCTCGTTTACCGCAATTGACGCCGAGGACATAAAAATATACGGATACGGAATCATTGACGGCAGTCTTGAAAAAAGAGAACGTCCCGATATTCCGCCCGAAGGGTCTTACAACGAATATGAAGATTCTGTTACAAAAGAATCCGAAACCCGTATAACTCCATATGATTATGACAAGCCCGTACCGGAAGGTTACGATGCGTTCAAACAATTCTGCGCAAATCACCACATTCTGCACGGCTGTCTGCGTTTTTACAGATGCAGAAACGTAAATGTAAGCGGAGTTATCATGCGCGACTCAAGCATTTACGCTCTGCTGCCCGCGGGATGTGACAATGTGTGTATTGACTACGCCAAGACCATCGGCATGTGGCGATACAATTCGGACGGATTTGACGTATTCAACAGCTCCAACATCACCGTCACAAACTGCTTTTTGCGGAACTTTGACGACTGCGTCGTAATCAAGGGAATTCCCGGGTTTGATTACAGGAACAACGAAAACATACTCGTATCGGGTTGCGTCATCTGGTGCGATTGGGGTCGCCCGCTTGAGCTCGGCGCGGAAACAAGCGCGGACGAATACCGCAATATAGTATTTGAGGACTGCGATATAATCCACGGCTCAACAATAAATCTCGACATACAGCATCACAACAGGGCAAAAATATCCAATATTGTGTTTGACAATATAAGAGTGGAGTATTCCAAATACCAGCTTCCCGACCAATTTCAGCAAAGCGACGATCAACAATATACCGGAACTCCCAATTCCGGTCATCCCTATCTTATGGCGATACCGATATACAACAGCGGACTGTTCGCGAAGGACGGACTGCACGGCTCGGCTTCCTACGTCCGTTTCAGCAATATACAGGTTATTAAAGACGCCGAAGTTCCCATGCCCAAGTCATTTTTCATGGGTATGGACAAAGAGCACAGCGTAAGTCATATTGTGATAGAAAATCTCACCGTAAACGGGGAGAAAATCGACAGTCTTGAAAAAGCCAATGTTGACTGCAACGAATTTGTATATGATATCACAATAAAATAAACTCCGAAAGCCAAGAATTTCTAAAACGCAAAATTACAGCCGACCGGATTTTCCGGTCGGCTAAGTTTTTTTAATATATGCGACAAATAAATGCCCGTTACCCAAAGCCAAAAGCAGAGTACAATTAAATTACACTACTGCGTCGGCTTCCCGCGCTTCGCGCCGATATTTGAAGCGTCGTCTAACTTATAATTTACAAAAGGACAATCAAACCGCCGGTATCGGCGAAATAAAATTATTCAGCTATCTTATAAATTATATCGTTCATCCGCTCAAGCTTATCCAGCATATCATAAGCCAATTTAATCTGGTTTTTTGCGCGGACAAGATTATGCTCCGCATAAAGGGTCTTGAAATATTTATCACCGGTTATATAATCGTCAAGAAAACGAACCGCAAGCTCGGCGGTCATTGTAAACGCGCCCGTAGCCATGGTTTCGATTTCGGTCCGGTTCAAGGAATCCTTAAGTTCTCCCACAAAGCCCTGCGCGAAGGCTTCAAATCTGTCCATATCCAGCGAAACATCCGAAAAATCAGGTGAATCCTCGGCGACTTTATTGGCGGCAAAACGTATCGCGTCTCCAAAATCATGCGCGACCAAACCCGGCATTACAGTGTCAAGGTCAATTACCGTTTTTGCCTCATTTGTATATTTGTCAAAGATAATATTGTTGATCTTGGTGTCGTTGTGCGTAACACGCAGCGGCAGTTTTTTTTCATCAAGAAGCCGATTGAGCAAAACCGCGGGGGAATAAAGGTTTTCAATCTGTGAAATTTCCTCCGCGACCGAAAGCACCCGTCCGCAGCAATCCTCCTTTACATGAGCGAAAAAAGTATCAAAGCGTTTTCTCGTATTGTGAAAATCCGGAATCGTCTCAAACAGCTTTGAAGCGTCGAAATCCGACAACATTACCTGAAAATTGCCGAAAGCTTTGCCCGCCGAACGGAGTATATTCAGGTCATCACAGGAATTGTATGTAACCGATTCCGGGACAAATTCCGAAATTCTGAAAAAACCCTCGCCGTCCTCAAAATAATTTTTTCCTTCCCCGGTATAAAGAAAGTGCATAACCTTGTTTCGGTCGTCGCCGTTTTTCTCAAGCTTGGACGCGATATGTGTGGTTATAAGTTCAATATTCTTCATTATCTGCCGGGGATTTTTAAATACAAAAACATTAATGTCCTGCAGTACAAAATGCTTCTCTTTGCCGTTTATATCCACCGAGATGTCGTAAGTCTGATTGATGTTTCCGTTGGTTATCGGAAAAATCTCTTTTAAATCGCCGTTTATATTAAAGACAGGCAAAAGTTCCGCGGCTTTTTGTCCGGTTATAGTCATGAATTTACCCTTTCGTTATAATTGTAAAATATGTAGTCTTAAATTAAAACGGAACAGCACTTTACCGTAAAATAAAAATGATGTAATTATCCTAATTCCGAAAAAGTAACTGTTCCTGTTAAAATATCAAATTTTAAAATCAATGGTCTTTCACAGCGTTACAAAGGACCGTGTTTTTCATTTCCTCGGCTTTATACGCGTCTTTATTTACCTGCTCAGGTTCGTGATAGGTACTCACCGTCGCGTGGAGAGCCGTTTTGATTTTTGCTGAAGACAGCTCATGCGCCGAATCTTTTACCGCGTTTCTGAGAATTTCCATTTTATCGTCAACTTCACTTCTTGACAGTGGTTTATCGGTCTCTATAAATATCATATTGTTATCGGTTTTGGTAAGAGTTTCGGTTTTTATCAAAAGCTCTTCATAAAGCTTCTCACCCGGACGGAGTCCTATCTCCTCTATTTTGATATCGACTCCCGGAGTCAGACCCGAAAGCTTTATCATATTTGTCGCGAGGTCAATGATTTTAACCGGCTTACCCATATCAAGTACAAAAAGTTCTCCCTTCTGAGCCATAGCACCCGCCTGCATTACAAGCTGGCTCGCTTCGGGAATAGTCATAAAGTAACGGATTATACGTTTGTCGGTAATGGTTATCGGACCGCCCTTCTCGATCTGTTTTTTGAAAAGGGGTATGACCGAGCCGTTGGACCCGAGCACGTTTCCGAATCTTACCGCGGCAAACTTGGTAGGTCCGTCAGTCCTGCACTGAATTATCATCTCACACAGACGCTTGGAGGCTCCCATGATGTTTGTGGGATTCACCGCCTTGTCTGTCGATATGAGTATAAACTTTTCCACTCCGTATTTTTCCGCCATATCCGCGGTATTATACGTACCGAAAACATTGTTTTTTATCGCTTCACAGCCGCTGTGCTCCATAAGCGGGACATGCTTGTGCGCCGCCGCGTGGAATACAACATCGGGTCTGTATCGGTCAAAAATACAGTCGAGGCGTTCCCGCTCCCTTACGGATGCGATCTCAACCGAAAGATCCAGATTCCTGCCGTATTTATTGATAAGCTCCTGCTGTATATCATATGCGTTATTTTCATATATGTCCAAAATAATAAGTTTCTTGGGTCCGCATTTTGCGATCTGACGGCAAAGTTCACTTCCTATGGAACCGCCACCGCCGGTTATGAGAACGGTCTTACCGGAGTAATAATCAAAAGATTTTTGATTGTTAATATCCACCGATTTACGGAAAAGCAGGTCTTCTATCTGAAAATCTCTTATGGTCTTCCTGCCCGCCGAGTCGGGAGAAAACATATCTTTTACGGGAGTATCGTAAATTTTTATCTTACACCCGGTTTTGCTGTATAAATCATATAACTTTTCCGCGGTCTCGTTGTCAATATTGGGAAGCGCGAAAAAGATTTCCTGAATCGGAAGGTTTTTTATTTCCTCGATGGTCTTGTCCCCTTCCTCATAAATAACACGCAGCCCGCTTATCATGCTTCCCTGTTTGGCTTTGTCGTTATCAATAAAGCATATAGGTTTATAATGCGATTTGCTGTTGCACAGAAGCTCTTCAGCCAGAATCGCGCCAAGCTGACCCGCGCCTACTATCGCGACATTTATTTTGTGGTCGTTTCTGTTTTCATTTGCGTTTTTACGCTTATAAATCAGCCGGTACACAAATCTCGAGGAAAGCGTCATCAGAGCAAAAAGCGCGCTTATCAGAAAGATATGAGAGACATCTGTATATAAATCGGTTAAATAAACTACCGGAACGGTTAACAAACAGGAGAAAAAATCGGCAATAACAATGTTCAGATAAGCCGAGGTGCTTGTATATCTCCATACGTTGGAATATGTCCCGAAAAGCAATCTCACCAATGAGGTAATCACTGCGAGAATACAGGAACATGCGACAAATTTAACAGTATCATTTACGACGGGATTTTCAGTAAACAGACAAATAATATAATAAGCTGCCGATATCAATACAAAGCAACCTAAGTCAAAGAGCAGAAGTACAAATTTGCGAAATTTAAATAAGTTGGAAATTCTTGAACCCAATTATTTCGCCTACCTTTCATATTTACTATAACTGTAACGGGAAATCCGGGTTTTTTTCCTAAAATTCGGAAAAACCCTTTAATTCAATCAGAAAAAGATAGTCTGTCAATATTATATACCAATTTTAAAAAAAAGTCAACTTTATTTAGTTTTTTTCATTTGTAAATTAAGGGTTTTTTATAGTTTTTTTCAAAAAATAAATTTTTTAGACTAAATGACGTAAAATCAGGGAAAAATTAGTAAAAAATATTCGACCAAATTTTCAGAATTTCAAAATCTTAAAAATAACTATATTAAAATAAAAGGTGTACCCCCATTGAGAGAGCACACCGAAAAATGCATCTCTCAATGTCGCTACACATTTTCCGCACAAAAGGAAGAGAGAATACATTTTTACCTTAGTATTTCTCCTTTGCGCGGAAGTATTCAAATGTGTAGCGCAATTATTATATCATATTAATTCTTGTATGTCAACACAAACAGACAAAAAAGTAAAATAATACAGACAATGGAGTTTATTTTTTTGAATATTTTTCCACCTGACCGCATAAATAGCCATGGAATTCCTCATCAAATGTTATAAATACGGAAATATTGTCATTTGTTCTGATTTCGGTAAATCTGCCCTCGGCAAACTGAACATTATACCTGTATCTGCGCATTGTTTTTCTCTGCGCCTGAATACTTTTTATATTGGTCTTATCAACCTTTTCCACATATGTGATTTCATCAAGTCCGAGCCGGCAAACGGTAATGCTGCGCTTTCCCCTTTTCTCATATATGACGAAATCCGGAATTGTTTCGCCGGCAATATTCGAGCTTTCAACCGAAAAAGTATATTCACGGAGAAGATAACAGGAGGCGATATATATGGAGGCTGTAAATAAAACTATACTGATAATCTGCGCAAAAACAGGCAGAGCTATTTTTTGGGCTCCCGCAAAGATAAAAAGCAGCGTGCCTACTATGAGGCAGCATAGGCATATAATTTTGGCTCCGCCGTTTTTCGGCTTGGGCGTTTTACTGAACATGAATTTTTTCGGCCTTTCTTTATATTTGCATTTATATTTATATTTATCTATATTATCGTTCGCTTATTTATATGCTGACGCCGACTCCGTCTCATGCCGCAGATAAAAAACGGCAGAGTCGCAAACATTCCGGGGATCTGGCTTGGCTGCGTCTGACAGTCTGCACTCAAATCCCCGGAAAACAACTGAACAAAGTATATTATTAATAATTAAAGCTTGGACAAACCGAAATCCGATTTTGCCGATAAGGCGGATTATCCGATAAAGGTAACTTTTCAAAAAAGTTTTATCAGTTAAAAATATGTTCCGGGGTTTTCAAAAACTCTTCTGGAAAGATTGCGGCTTAAATCAGATTTTTTTCATACCCTCGAAGCTCAGCACTGCATTGCCGGTGAGCGTCACATTGTCACGCGCTACGTTGACCACAAGGTCGCCGCCGCGCGCCTTTACGGTTATATCCTTGTTCATATCGCAAAGACCGCATCTCACAGCCGCGATTGCCGCCGCGCACGCGCCCGTGCCGCAGGCGAGAGTTTCTCCCGCGCCTCTTTCCCAAACTCTCATTTTTATAGTCGAACGGTTAACCACACGTATAAACTCAACATTTGTCCTCTCCGGAAATATGGGAGCAAACTCAAACTCCGGTCCGGCTTTTTCAACATCAATATCGTCAACACGGTTTACAAACACCACCGTATGAGGGTTTCCCAAAGAAAGACAGGTGATGTTGTATTCATTATTATTGATTGTCACGGGGTAATTTATTACTTCATCCGCGTCTATATTCACCGGTACCTCGGAGGGTTTGAAGGTATAGCTTCCGACCTCGACCGTTACAGAGCCCACTTCCTCGTTGGCAAGTATGGCATGTACCTCTTTCGGTCCGCTCCAGGTATCTATGGTCATATCGGTGACTTCAACAATTCCGTTGTCGTACAGATACTTCGCTACGCACCTTAAGGCGTTGGCGGCAAGTTTTCCCTCGCTTCCGTCACTGTTGAATATCCTCATTTTGGAATCGCAGTGCGAGCTTCTTTCCACAAGCAAAAGTCCGTCCGCTCCGATTCCGGTATGGCGGTTGCAGAGCTGAAGCGCCAGAGATTCGGGACAGTGGATATTGCCTTCGCGGTTGTCAATAAGAATGTAGTCGTTGCCGAGCGTCTCCATTTTCAAAAATTTCAGGGTCATTCTTTCTTTTCTCATATTGTTCAGGTCGACAAGCTCGGTATTGTACTCGCTCCAACGGCTCGCTATCACATCGGCGAGCGCGTTTGCGGTGTCCAGCGCGGTCAGTACGGCGATATTCAGCTGAATTGCCTTTCTGTGCAGATATATAAACTGTTCTATCGTCGCGTCCACAAGCGCTCCGGTATATATAATGTAGCTTATCTTTCCGCTTTCCATAAGGCCGAACAGTTCATCACTCTCTCCGGCGTTGGGAACAGTAATAACGTCAATGCCGAGTCTTGAAATTGAAGCGGCAGTTCCGCTTGTGGCATATATTATCATTCCGAGGTCTGAAAATTTCTTTGCTATCGCAACGATTTCGTTGTAGTCATGCTCGTCAACCGAGATAAACACTCCCGCCTTGGGAAGGCTTTCCGGATTTTTTATCTTAAATCCCGCGGCGATAATACCCTTGAAAACCGCCTCATTCAGGGTTTTGCCTATACCCAAAACCTCTCCGGTAGACTTCATCTCCGGACCGAGCTGTGTATTGACGTCGTTTAGTTTCTCAAATGAAAACACCGGAACCTTTACCGCGTAATACGGAGGAACCTTGTAAAGTCCGGTACCGTAGCCAAGCGTGGAAAGCTTTTTACCGATCATAACCTTTGAGGCAAGGTCTACCATAGGAACATTTGTAACCTTACTGATATACGGAATTGTTCTCGACGCTCTGGGATTGACTTCGATAACATAAAGTTCATTGTTATATATAAGGTACTGGATGTTGACAAGTCCTTTCGTGCCGAGCTTCAGCGCCAAAGTAGTAGAGCAGTCAATAATTTTCTGACGCATTATATCGGTCAGATTATAAGGCGGATAAACGGCAATGCTGTCGCCGCTGTGTATGCCCGCGCGCTCGATATGCTCCATAATTCCCGGAATCAGCACCTCTTCCCCGTCGGAGATAACATCAACCTCAAGCTCGGTTCCCGGCATGTATTTGTCCACAAGCACCGGATTTTCTATGCCGGTGGACAGTATCTTATCCATATATTTCGAGACGTCGCCATCGTCGTGCGCTATTACCATATTCTGCCCGCCGATTACATACGACGGTCGCACCAAAACGGGATATCCCAGCCTGTTGGCGGTCTGTATCGCCTCCTCTTTGCTCATAACGCCCTCGCCGGACGGACGTTTAATACCGCATTCTTCAAGCAAAGCCTCAAATCTCGCCCTGTCCTCGGCAAGGTCAATGCCGTCCGCGGAGGTACCGAGCACCGGAACTCCCATCCTGTCAAGGAAACCCGTGAGCTTTATCGCGGTCTGTCCGCCGAACGCCACAACAACGCCTATAGGTTTTTCAAGCTGTATAATATCGTAAACATCCTCTTCGGTCAAAGGCTCAAAATAAAGCCGGTCGGCAATATCGAAATCGGTAGATACCGTTTCGGGATTGTTATTGATTATCGCGACGTCATATCCCATATCCTTAAGCGACCAGACACAGTGCACCGAGCTGTAGTCAAATTCTATTCCCTGCCCTATGCGTATAGGTCCCGAACCCAAAACGACGACGGTCTCCTTTTCATGGTTGAGGAAAAGCTTTGCCTCATCGTCCGCGGGGTCGTCGTGCGTACCGTAAAAGTAAGGCGTCTCCGCCATAAATTCAGCGGCGCAGGTATCGACCATTTTATAGGCGCTTGCGCGGTGAGGCGGCAAGCCGGCTTTTGAAATTCGTTTAAGCGCTTTATCGGTATATCCGTACCTCTTGGCGCGCAAATATGTGTCCTCATCCATAACCGTTCCGGACAGCCCGGAAATTTCGCCTTCAAAGTCGGCAAGCTTTTTCAGCTTATGCAGAAAGAAACGGTCAATTTTGGTAATTTCAAATATTTCATCTACGGATATGCCGAATTTAAGCGCTTCAAACACTCTGAACAGACGCATATCGTCGGTCTTTTTGAGAGCTTCCCTCGGATCGTCACCCAAAAGCGAATTTTTGGCATTCAGTGTATCAAGCCCTATTTCCGCGCCTCTTACCGCTTTCATCAAGGCCTCCTCAAAAGAAGGAGCTATCGCCATTACCTCGCCGGTAGCTTTCATCTGTGTGCCGAGCCTGCGCTGTGACTGAGCGAATTTGTCAAACGGCCATTTGGGAAATTTCAGCACCACATAGTCGAGCGCGGGTTCAAAGCAGGCATATGTCTTGCCGGTTATATCGTTCTTTATTTCATCAAGAGTGTATCCCAGTGCAATCTGCGCAGACACCTTGGCAATAGGATAACCTGTCGCCTTTGAGGCAAGCGCGGAAGAACGGGAAACACGCGGATTTACTTCGATTACCGAATAATTGCTTGAGTCCGGGTCAAGCGCGAACTGACAGTTGCATCCGCCCTCTATTCCGAGCTCCTCGATTATATCAAGCGCCGCCGTCCGGAGCATCTGATACTCTTTATCGGCAAGCGTAAGCGCGGGCGCGACGACAATAGAATCCCCCGTGTGTACACCTACCGGGTCAAAATTTTCCATTGAGCATACCGCGATCTTATTACCCGCATGGTCGCGCATGACCTCAAACTCTATTTCTTTCCAGCCGTAAATATACTTTTCTACAAGTATCTGGGTAATCGGCGACTGCTCAAGCCCGTTTGCCGCCACCTCGTTCATCTCTTCTTCGTTGTAAGCGACTCCTCCTCCGAATCCGCCGAGAGTGAACGCCGGGCGTATAATCACGGGATAACCTATCCGCAAAGCAATTTTTTTGGCTTCTTCAAGTGTTGTGGCGATATCCGACGGCACCAGAGGCTGACCTATCTTTATCATGGTCTCCTTGAAAAGCTCTCTGTCCTCCGCTTTTATAATTGCCTCCGCGTCGGTTCCGAGCAGTCGGACATTGTGTTTTTCAAGCCAGCCCTCTTTATAAAGCTGCATCGCAAGCGTAAGTCCGGTCTGTCCTCCCAGAGTGGCAAGGATACTGTCCGGTTTTTCTTTAAGAATGATTCTTTTGACCGTGGCAAGCGTCAGGGGCTCAAGATATATCTCGTCCGCCAAAGCGCGGTCGGTCATTATCGTGGCGGGATTTGAATTAAGCAAAACGGTATTGATTTTTTTGCTGCGAAGGATCCTGCACGCCTGCGCGCCGGCGTAATCAAACTCCGCCGCCTGTCCGATAACGATGGGACCCGAACCGATGACAAGCACCTTTTTTATTGAACTGTCCAACGGCATATCAGTTTACCTCCTTTGCGTAATTCCGGTCTTTGTTTTTAAATTCATCTATCAGCGACATAAACTCATCAAACATATAGTCGCTGTCCTTGGGTCCGGCGCAGGCTTCGGGGTGAAACTGAGCGGTGTATGCGTATTTCCCCGCGTAATCAATTCCCTCCACCGTACCGTCGTTTACATTTACAAACCTCAGCGAAGCAAAGTCCGGCAATGTGGAGGCGTCTACCGCATAGCCGTGATTCTGGCTTGTAATATAAATCCTTCCGGTTTTAAGGTCCTTGACAGGCTGGTTTGCGCCTCTGTGTCCGTATTTCAGTTTGGTGGTAACGGCGCCCGCCGCAAGCGCCAAAAGCTGATGTCCCAGACAAATCCCGAAAATCGGAATTTTGCCGATAAGCTTTCTCAGCTCAAGCACGATTTCAACATTTTCCTTTGGGTCTCCGGGTCCGTTCGAAAGCATTACTCCGTCATATCCGCCCTCCAGAACTTCGGACGCGGGCGTATTTGCCGGAAGAATTGTTACGTTGCAGTTTCTTTTCTGAAGAGAACGGATAATATTCCGCTTTGTTCCGAAGTCATACAAAGCAATGTTATATAAAGCTTCATCCCGGTTTTCGGCGGGACACAGCTCTTTTTCTTTTGACGTAACGCTCATGACCGCGTTTCTGACGGAATATGTAAGAACCTCGTCGGGCACAAGCGGTTCGGGAAGTGAATCCGTGATTATTGCGTTCATCACGCCGTATTCCCTAATAATTTCGGTAAGCGCCCTTGTATCAACATCATAAACGCCGACAATGCTGTTCTTCTTAAGCCATGCGTCCAGCGTCCCCTGACAGCGGTAATTGGAGGGAAATTCACACTGCTCTCTCACAATGTAGGCATTGACATGAATCTCTTCCGACTCAAAATCTTCGGGTATTACTCCGTAGTTTCCCACAAGCGGAAAAGTCTGAACGAGGATCTGCCCGTAATAGCTTGGGTCGGTGAGCGCCTCAAGATATCCGGTCATTCCCGTTGCGAATACGATCTCACCAACCACACGGCCTTCCGCGCCGAATGATTTTCCTTCAAATACCCGCCCGTTTTGCAGAATAATGTAGGCCTTTTTCATAAGCATTACCTTTCCGGGAGCCCAAAAGAGTCCCGCCTTTTTATTTTGATTTATTTAAATACGCATTAAGTTTTTACTCCGTCATCTGCCCGCGGTAAAATATGCGAATTTTTCAGTGATTTAACATAAGGGTCGCGAGCACGGCTTTTTGCGCGTGAAGCCGGTTTTCGGTCTGATTGAAAATTTCCTCGGAATGGGCCTCAAGCACTTCGTCGGTTATCTCTTCCCCTCTGTGCGCCGGCAGACAGTGAAGTACAATGGCGTCCGGCTTGGCAACGGAAAGCAGTGAGTCGTTGACCTGAAAATTTTTAAATTCCACACGTCTTGCGTCCGCCGATTTCTCGTCCCCCATACTGTACCACACATCTGTATACACGACGTCCGCCTCTTTCGCGGCAAGCACAGGGTCGTTTGTCACCTCAAGCAGACCTGTTTCTTTTCCCGTTTCCATAACCGACTTAAGCGGTTCATGTCCTTTCGGGCACGCGATTGAAACCGCAATACCCATTTTCATGCATCCCGCAAGCAGGGAATTGGCGACATTGTTACCGTCTCCTATAAAGCATACTTTCAGCGATTTAAAGCTTGTCTTGTATTCGCGTATGGTCATAAGATCCCCCAATGCCTGACAGGGGTGAGCAAAGTCGGACAGACCGTTGATGACCGGAACCGTGGCATACCTTGCCAACTCTTCAATCTCGGAATGTTTATATGTTCGTATCATAATGGCGTCAAGATAGCGTGAAAGCACGCGCGCCGTATCCTTAACAGGCTCTCCTCTGCCCAGCTGCAGTTCGGCTGAGGGAAGAAACATCGCGTTTCCGCCAAGCTGATACATCCCGACCTCAAAGGAAACTCTTGTCCGGGTGCTTGACTTTGAAAATATCATCCCCAAAGATTTGCCCGAAAGCAGCTTGTGCTCTATTCCGTTTTTTAGCTCGTATTTCAATTGGTCGGCCTTGTTCAAAAGGCCGGTAATTTCTTCTTTCGTACAACTGCCGAGCGAAATAAAATTTGTCATATCATCAATACCTCATGTCGCCGCGGACGGCTCAGACAAATATAAAATTTTTTTCCGGAAAAAAATTTTTGCTTGCAAGGAAATTTGCAAAAAAGTTCTTCATGCGAAAAATTACACGTGAATTGAAAAGATAATTTCACCGGATATCTCTCATAGTATTTACCGCTTGCGGAAAAATTGCTTTGTGCCTTCCTAATTTATGCTTCAGACAAAATCCGCACGGCTTTATCGATAGTTTCTCTCGAAACATTTATCGGAGGGAGCAGACGTACCTTGCCCTTTGCAGAAAGCACAAGCAGACCCATCCTTTCGCAGTTCGAAATAAAGCTCTTGGAATCTTCAACCTCCAGCCCTATCATAAATCCAAGCCCAGAAATGCTCTTTATATTTTTAAGCTCGGAAAGCTTTGTCCACAAATAGTCGGCGCGCTCCCTCACATCGCCGAGAAACTCTTCGTCAAGTCTTGAAAGAACCGAAAGCGCTCCCGCGCAGCAAATGGGGTTTCCGCCGAAAGTGGAACCGTGACTTCCCGCGTTCAGAGTGTCCCTGACTTTTTCTCCCATGAGACAGGCGCCTATGGGAAGACCGCCTCCCAATCCTTTTGCCGTGCTCACGATATCGGGGGAAAGATCATACTGCATATACGAATACAATGTCCCCGTGCGTCCGTTCCCGGTCTGGACCTCATCCACTATCATGAGAATATCTTTTTCCCCGCACAATTTTTGCGCCTCGGCAAGATAATCCTTCTCAAGGGCGTTTACTCCGCCCTCTCCCTGGACACATTCAAACATAAAAGCGCATACGTCGTCCGTCAACGCGGCCTTGAGCGCGTCGATATCATTAGCGGGAACATATCTGAAGCCTTCGACAAACGGTCCGAAATAACGGTGAAAAACCTCCTGACCTGTCGCGCTCAGGGTAAGCAGGGTACGACCGTGAAAAGAATTTTCCAGCGTAATTATTGTTTTTCTGCCCTCACCGTATTTGTCATAGCTGTATTTGCGCGCGCACTTTATCGCGCATTCGTTTGCCTCGGCTCCCGAATTGCCGAAAAAAACCTTTTTCATACCGGTTTTCTCGCATAAAAGCTTGGCAAGCTCGGCGCACGGTCTGGTGTAGTACAAATTTGAGGAATGAGGGAGAATTGACGCCTGTCGGCATACCGCGTCTATCCATTCCTTATCTCCCGCTCCGAAGATATTTACCCCTATGCCTGAGCCGAAGTCTATGAATTCTTTTCCGTCGGCGGAGGCATATCCGTTTTCAATGCTTTCTATTTCTATATCAAAGCGGTTATATGTATTGGCAATATATTCCCTGTCTGTTTGTCTGATGTCTGACATACTGTTCCTTTCATTAAATCCACACGGAAATTTTCTTACTTACTTTTAATGAAACAATGTTCCGATTCCGGCGTCGGAAAGCATCTCTATAAGTATGGAATGCGGTATTCTTCCGTCGATAATCGCCACCTGATTGACGCCTCTGCGAATCGCCTCGACGCAGCAGCCTATCTTGGGTATCATCCCGCCGCTTATCACCCCATCCTTGATAAGCTCAGGCACCTCGGAAACCGAAAGCTCGGGTATAAGAGAGGACGGGTCGTCAACATCGCGCAAAAGACCCTTGATATCGGTCATGGAAATCATGGTGTACGCCTTAAGCGTGCCCGCGATTTTGGACGCGGCGGTGTCGGCGTTTATATTGTACACATTTCCCTTACTGTCGCAGCCTACGGTCGAGATAACGGGAATATATCCGTCGTCCAAAAGATCGAGAATAGGCTGCGGGTTTATGTTTGTTATCTCTCCTACGTATCCCAATTCCCGGTTCATCATTTCCGCTTCTATCATATGCCCGTCTATTCCGGACAGTCCGATTGCCCTGCCGCCTTTGTTCTGTATAAGATTTACAAGGTCCTTGTTTACCTTGCCCGCAAGCACCATCTGAACAACTCCGACGGTTTCCCGGTCGGTCTGCCTGAGACCGTTGACGAACTTAGACTCAATATTCATTTTTTTGAGCGTGTCGCTTATCTCGGGTCCTCCGCCGTGTACGAGCACGACATTTATCCCTATCTGGCGCAACAGAACAATGTCTTCCATCACATGTTCTTTAAGCTCGTTGTTTATCATGGCGTTTCCGCCGTATTTTATCACGACGATTTTGCCGTAATATTTCTTTATGTAAGGCAAAGCCTCGCTGAGCACCAATGCCCTGTCCTCATAATTTATCTCCATAGGCAAATTGACCTTTCCCGCATGTATACACATATAAGTATTATAATCAATTAATATATTCACCGCCTCTATGGCGGGCGCCGCTTCATTTTTTCAGCGGGGAGATACAAATCCCCCACAGAAAAAATTTATGAACACTTTTAAACTCAATATTTCGGTTTGCCGACAAGTAAAATAACGCTCATGTTCTGTAGTCGCCGTTGATTTTAACGTAATCATAAGTCAAATCGCACCCGAACGCTTTGGCGCTCGCGCTGCCGTCTTTGAGCGTAACGTTTATAATGATTGAGTCCTCAAGCAAAATTTCCTTTGCCTTTTCCTCAGAGAATTCCACTCCGCTTCCGTCGCGGCAAACGGCAATCTCTCCTTTTTCGGAGATGAAATCAACCCCGACCGCACCTACATCAACCTGCGCCCCGCTGTATCCCAGCGCGCAGAGCACACGCCCCCAATTGGCGTCCGCTCCGAAGACAGCCGTTTTCACAAGCGAACTGCAGGCAATGCTTTTGGCAATTTTTCTCGCGCTGTCCTCGTCCGCCGCGCCGCTCACCCTTACTTCCATCATACGGGTAGCGCCTTCTCCGTCGGCGGCTATCATGCGGCACATTTTCTCGGTAATCGCGCGCAAAGCCTGTTTGAATATTTCAAAATCCTCTCCCTCAACAATGATCTCTCTGTTGCCCGCAAGCCCGTTTGCCAGAACGCACAAGGTATCGTTTGTTGAAGTATCTCCGTCTATGCTGGTCATGTTGAACGTGTCCTTTACATCCTCTCTCAGCGCTTTTTCAAGCATTTCGGACGAAATTGCGGCGTCGGTGGTTATAAACACAAGCATTGTGGCAAGATTAGGATGTATCATTCCCGAACCCTTGGCTATGCCTCCGATATGGCATTCTTTTCCGTCAAGCGTAAATGTCACCGCCACCGATTTCTTTTTGAGGTCGGTTGTCATAATCGCTTCGTTTGCGTCATCGCTGTTATTGTATCCGAGACCGTCTACAAGCGTCTGCATTCCGTTTCTGATAGGTTCAATCGAAAGCTTCTGACCTATCACACCCGTGGAAGCGACCACCACGTCCGACGCCGGTATTCCGGTATACTTTTCAACCAGCGCGCACATCTGCCGCGCCACTTCTATTCCGTCCGAGTTGCAGGTATTGGCGTTTCCGGAATTGACTATTATTGCCTGCGCTTTACCGTCGGAAAGATTCTGCTTTGTCACCGTAATAGGCGCGCCTTTGACCAGATTGGAAGTATAAAGAGCGGCTGCCGAACATTTAACGTCACTCACAATCAGACACAGATCCTTTTTCGTTTTGTTTTTGCGAACCCCGCAGTGTATTCCCGCCGCACGGAAACCCTTTGCCGCGCAGACTCCTTTATCCGTATATGTAAATATCATATTTTTTCTCCCATATAATTAAATTAAGATGTCTCCGCCTAAAACATTGAATGACGGGTTATATTGAATTTCAAATTATTTAACAGGAAATTTTAATCGGCGCCGAACATTTATCAGACAAGCGAATAAGCCTCATCCATGCCGAGCGATATATTCATGCATTGCACCGCGGCTCCCGAAGCGCCCTTCCCCAGGTTGTCAAACAGAGAGCAAAGCAAAATCCTTTCGTCGTTTCCGGCGATAAGAATATACATTCTGTTGTCACCCGAATACATGTTTGACGCGATAAAGGAACGGTCAAGCACTCCCTCTCCCGCATAGGGCAGAACCTCTATCATTTTTTGGTCTCTGTAATACTCCCGGAAAAATTCATAAAGCCGCCGCGCGCTGTCAACTCCCGTGAGCATATCCCGGTACAGCGGCAGGCTTACCTCCATTCCCTGCGGATAATCCGCGACTATAGGCGAAAATATCGGCGCCCGTGAAAGCCCGCATATATGCTGCATTTCCTTTAAATGCTTATGGTTTTGTGAAATTCCGTATTGACGGGGGCTGTCAAGCAACCCGCTTCGGTCCGAGCTTTCGTACTCGGCAATCATTTTTTTTCCTCCTCCGCTGTATCCCGTCAGCGAATAGCACACCAGCGGATAATCCGCGGGAAGAATATTTTCGCTTACAAGCGGGTAAGCAAGTGAAATGAATCCGGAGGCGTGACAGCCCGGGACCGCTATCCTTTTTCCGTCTTTTATTTTGTTTCTATGCACCTGTGAAAGCTCCGGAAATCCGTAAGCCCAACCGGGACACGTCCTGTGCGCGGTGCTCGCGTCTATTATGACCGTGCCGGCGTTCTGACAAAGACCTACCGATTCTTTTGCCGATTCGTCGGGAAGACAAAGGAAAGTGATGTCGCTTTTGTTTATGTATTCCTGTCGCGCGGCAGGTTCTTTTCTGTGTTCGTCGGAAATCGCGAGTATTTCAATGTCCTTTCGCGCTCCCAAGCGCTCGTATATTTTTAGCCCGGTGGTGCCTTCCCTTCCGTCTATGAAAACCTTTGTCATCTCACGGTCATTCCTTTCGTGCAATTGTTATTTTAATTACAGCCCGCTGCTGAATTTATACAGAATTTTCTGAATATTTTATCCTGTTTTTGGGTATCAGACTCCATTTTATAATATTATATCACCAATACAAAATTTGTCAAGCAGATTTTTGCATAAATATAATCCGATTATGCAGATTTTTTTGGATTTATCTACTATAGTGCATATGTTTATTCACATTGATGAATTATTATTCAATATATTTGCATAAATATTCATAGCAATTCCTCTCAGACATTCCTTTGAGTTAAGCCGCGGATCGGCGATGACCTCGTCAAGCAATCTATTAAGCACCGCTCCTATAGCCTTTTGCGGAACACCCAGTGTTTTGAGGTCATTTCCGTCAATTTCAAGAGAAGCCAAGCATACACACGGATTCTTTTCTTTTTCAAGACATACAAGCCTGTCCAACTCATAATAACCGTAATTGCGGCAGACTATACCCGCCAAATCTCCGTACTTTTTTAAAATATTCCTCGCGTTTATTTCGCTAAGCTCAGAAGAGGGCTTTTCCAGAAGCAGGGTGACATTGCGCAGTTCTTTGTTGGACAACCTGAGTCGCCTGAGTTCTGCGTTCGGAGAGTCCGAAACAAGCAAAGCAAGACGCGCCTCAAACATATCCGGAGAATTTTTCAGGGATACACGGGGTTTTTTCAGTTCCGGAAGAATAAAATTTTCAAGCTCCGATTCAAACAAAAGCAAAATTCCATAGTCCGGATCTTCGGACAAAAGAATTTTTCTGAGTTCCTCCGTCTTTCTCTCCGCGGAAATTTTCGAAAGTCCTTCCCGGCAGTCACGCGCCGCCGACAAGGTATTCTTTTCGATTTCAAAACCAAGCGTGCAGGCAAACCTTATCGCGCGCAAAATACGAAGCGCGTCCTCTCGGAATCTTTCGCGCGCGTCTCCCACGGTTCTTATGATTCTTCTTTCTATATCGGACATACCGCCGAAAAGGTCAACTATGTCCGTCCCCGGGGCATATGCCATTGCGTTTACGGTAAAATCCCGGCGGCATAAATCGTCTTCAAGCTTTTGCGAAAAACTTACACTGTCGGGATGTCTCGAATCCGAATATCCGGATTCGGTTCTGTAGGTCGTGCACTCATAAACCGAATCGCCCACGACCGCGGAGACCGTACCGTGTTTTATCCCTGTCGGAATCGCGGCAATACCGTTGGCGGAAAACAGTTCTGTCATAATTTCGGGACAAGCGGAGGTAGTGATATCCCAGTCGGATGGCGTTTTCCCCATAACGGAATCCCTCACGCAGCCCCCGACCGCATATGCCGAAAATCCCGCGTTTTTCAGAATGTTTATAATTTTAAGAGCGCCTTTCGGCAAAGCTATTTCATTTTTCAGAATAATCGCTCCTTTCTGCCGGAATCCCTGTTTTCATTCCTGTTTTGTATGCCGCAAAATCAGCTTTATTAAAGGTTTTCTTTACGCTGTATACATTTATCCCGATAAAACCCGGACAGTTTTGCCCGGCAAAACTGCCGCATACAGCAAGTCAAATATCATTTTTTGATTTCTTTACGCTGTATGCAAATACAGCACATAAAACAATGTTTAATCGATTTCTTTACGCTGTATGCAAATACAGCACATAAAACAATGTTTAATCGATTTCTTTACGCTGTATGTCCCGATAATACCCGGACAGTTTTGCACGGCAAAACTGCCGCATACAGCAAGTTAAATATTATTTTTTGATTTCTTTACGCTGTATGCAAATACAGCACATAAAACAATGCTTAATCGATTTCTTTGCGCTGTATGTCCCGATAAAACCCGGACAGTTTTGCACGGCAAAACTGCCGCATACAGCACATAAAATGTTATTTTATTGATTTCTTCACGCTGTATGCATGTATACCTATTATATCTACTTTCGCAAAATATGTCAAGAATTTATTAAAAATATCGGTTAAAATATTTGACCGTACAACTTCTTGACAAAAAGCTCTTGACACAGAGAAAATTATTGATTATAATATTGAATGAACATACATGCACGGGCACTTGCCCGGAGTTTTTTATTGAGGTCATTCCGGTCTGAACAGAAGATCGGATTACGGTATTTTTATGTCAGAAATAATTGAATGTATACCGAACATAAGCGAAGGCAGGGATATGTCGGTAATCTCGGCATGTGTAAACGCGGTCTGCTCGGTTGACGGAATAAAAATGATGAATTTTTCATCGGACGCCGACCATAACCGTTCGGTACTTACATATATGGGAAACAGTGATGCGGTTGAAGAAGCCGCGGTACGTCTCGCGAAGGTCTGCGCCGAAAAAATTGACCTGAGAAAACATTCCGGAAAGCATCCCAGAGTAGGCGCGCTTGACGTATTGCCCTTTGTCCCGCTGAGGGATTTCGACACGGAACAGGCTGTTCTGCTGTCACGGAGGGTCGGAAAACGAATCTGGGAAGAAGTCGGAATCCCCGTTTTTCTGTATGAAGATTCCGCAAAGCAGGATTACAGAAAAAATCTCGCCGACATCCGCCGTGGCGGCTTTGAAAACCTCGCGCAAAAGACTTCGCTTAAAGAGTGGCAGCCGGATTTCGGGCAGGGATTCCACCAATCGGCGGGCGTTACGGTATCCGGCGCGAGATTTCCCCTAATCGCCTATAATTTCGATCTTGAAACCGACGATGTGGAAACCGCCAAGAAAATAGCGGGAAAAATACGGCAGTCAAACGGCGGCCTTCCGGGCGTAAAGGCTCTGGGAATATACCTCAAAGAAAGAAACTGCGCTCAGGTGACGGTGAATCTTGTAAATTACACGCTTACTCCGCTTCATGTGCTTACGGAAGAAGTCAGACGGCTGGCTTCCGAATACAATACCGGGGTAAAACAGGCGGAGCTTATCGGTCTGCTGCCCATGAAGGCGATGGCGGAAGCGGCGGCGTTTTATCTGGGTCTTGCGGATTTTGACCCGGATACGAGAATTATTGAAAATTATCTGCTCTGAAAAAATCCGCGAAATGATTAAAGATACGGAAGGACGCGAAACGAAATGGTAAATTTAAAAGGAAGGAGCTTTCTCAAGCTCATAGATTATACTCCCGAAGAAATCATATATCTGCTTGACCTTGCGGAAAAATACAAGCAGGACAAGAAAAACAAAGTTCCGCACGATGATTTCCGGGGCAGGAACATCGCGCTTATTTTTGAAAAGACAAGCACACGCACAAGGTGCAGTTTTGAGGTTGCCGCTCACGACCTCGGCATATCCACCACATATCTTGACCCGGTCTCAAGCCAGCTCGGAAAAAAAGAAAGCATTGAGGACACCGCGAGGGTTCTGGGAAGAATGTATGACGGAATTGAATACAGGGGCTTCGGGCAGGCAATAGTGGAAGAGCTGGCGCAAAAATCGGGCGTTCCCACATGGAACGGTCTTACGGATGAATTTCATCCGACGCAGATTCTTGCGGACATGCTTACCATACGTGAAAAATTCGGAAAACTCAAGGGTATAAATCTGGTATACATGGGCGACGCAAGATACAACATGGGCAATTCGCTCATGGTAGGATGTTCCAAGCTCGGACTCAACTTCACCGCCTGCGCGCCGGAAAATTATTTTCCGGACAAAAAGCTTATCGAACAATGCCGAAAATACGCGGAGGATTCGGGTTCAAAACTGCAATTTATCACAGACCCCGAAATCGCCTGCAAAAATGCGGACGTAATATACACCGACGTCTGGGTATCAATGGGAGAGCCGGACGAAGTCTGGCAGAAGCGGATTGAAGAGCTGGCACCTTATCAGGTCAACGCCGAAATAATGAAACACGCGGCGCCCGGCGCGATATTCATGCACTGCCTGCCCGCCTTTCACGACCGTCTTACCGCGGTGGGAAAAGAAAAATGCGAAAAATTCAACCGCGACGCGATGGAGGTTACGGATGAAGTGTTTGAGTCGCCCGCGTCCGTGGTTTTTGACGAGGCTGAAAACCGAATGCACACCATTAAGGCGGTAATCGCGGCGACTATTCTTTAACTTACAACCGTTTTTTCAAAATCAAAAAATCATCAAGGAGAGCTTAAATGAGAACTCAGGTAGCTATAATAGGCGGCGGCATAGGCGGTCTGATGGCGGCTTACAGGCTGAAAAAAAACGACCCGTCTATTGAAGTAACAATAATAGAGAGAGGCTATGAGTTGGAAAAAAGACACTGCCCCGCGGGTCACAACAAAGCATGTGTTCACTGTAAAATCTGCAGCATTACCGGAGGATATGCCGGCGCCGGAGCGTTTTCGGACGGAAAGTTTAATCTCGGTACCGCTTACGGCGGCAGCATGGGAGAAGAACTCGGCGAGCGCGTAGCGATGAAATATATAAACGGGGTGGACGATGTGCTGGCGTCCTTTTCCGAAGATTACCCGCCGCTCTACAGATCGAGCGAGGAGCTGAAACTCAAATGTCTGCAAAACAATCTGCGATTGCTTGACATGAACGTAAGACATCTGGGAACCGACAAGAATTTCAAGACCATGCAGAAAATTATAGAATATCTGGGAAACGCAAAGGTCAATATGCTTTCGGGAACCGAATGCGTATCCGTGGATAAAACCGAAGGAGGATATGCCCTTAAGGTCGAGACGGGAAAAAACAGTCAGGAAATCTTTACCGAAAAGCTGATCGTCGCCACGGGAAGAAGCGGAGCTTCTTTTGTGAGCGCGCTGTGTGAAAAATTCGGTGTCACCATGAACGCGAATTCGGTGGATATCGGAGTGCGCGTAGAGATGAAGGACATCATCTGGAGGGAGTTCTCAGAAAAAATATACGAGCCCAAGATACTTTACCGCACAAAGACCTTTGAGGACCGCACCAGAATGTTCTGCTTCAATCAGGGCGGGCTTGTTTCGGCAGAAAACAACAACGGAATAATAACGGCAAACGGCCACAGCTTTGCGGAACCCGAAAAGAAAACCGAAAACTGCAATTTTGCAATACTTTCCTCCATACATTTCAAGGGAAATTTCAATAAACCCACCGAGTACGCGCAAAACATAGCCAGAAATATGAATTTTGCGGGAGACGGAAATATTATCGTACAACGCTTCGGAGACCTTATACGCGGAAGAAGAACAAACGACCACCGCCTCGGCGCCAATACGGTAATCCCTACTTTGCGCGCTTTTCCGGGAGATCTTTCAATTGTACTGCCGTACCGCGCGCTTACCAACATCATTGAAACCATATACGCGCTTGACAAGGTCGCTCCGGGGACGGCAAACGACGATACCTTGCTTTACGGATGTGAAAACAAATACTACAGCATCCGCCCCGAACACAACGGAAGCTTTGAAATAATGGAAAATGTCTATCTCATCGGGGACGGCAGCGGTATTACAAGAGGTCTTTCGCAAAGCGGCGCCATGGGGTTGTTTGTCGCCGATAAAATCTGCGGAAAAGATACTGAGGCATGACTTTATGGATGAAATAAATTCAAAGCGTTCATATAAAAACAGTATACTGATAAAACTTACCGCCTCGGCGGTGTGCATAGCTCTTGGGTATGTCCTGCCCTTTCTGACGGGAGGAATTCCTCAGGTAGGCAATATGCTTTGCCCCATGCACATCCCCGTTATTCTCTGCGGATTTATATGCGGCGGTCCTTGGGGAGCCGTGGTCGGATTTATTGTTCCGCTCCTGCGCTCACTTACTTTGTCCGCGCCTCCGCTGTATCCTACAGCGGTAGGTATGATGTTTGAGCTTGCCGCGTACGGTTTTCTTTCCGGACTGTTATATAAATTGTTTCCCAAAAAGCTTCCCTACATATATTTGTCTTTGATTTTGGCAATGATAGGCGGCAGAGCTGTTCTCGGAGCGGCAAATGTGATATTGTACAGCTTCGGAGAGACGGCGTACAGCTGGGCGCTGTTTATGTCGGGCGCGTTTATAAACGCAATTCCGGGAATTATTCTTCAGATAGTAATTATACCTCCCGCGGTATTTGCACTGAAAAGATCGCGCATTCTGAAGGATTAACTATTATATAAAATACAGGAGAATATTCAGCAATGAAATACACAGATATACAGGCATCCGGAAAAGTATTGAAAATGTCCAAGTTGGTTTTCGGCGGCTGTTCGCTGACTCCTATGGGAAATATCGAAAACGCCTTCAGGGCGCTTGACCGATATATGGAACTTGGCGGAAATACGATTGACACGGCAAGGGTGTACGGCGGTTTTGAAAGCTTTGACAACGAGGACATAATAGGCAAATGGATTTCCGCGCGCCGGAACCGCGACAAAATAATACTTGTAACAAAGGGCGCTCACCCGCCGATAGGAGACATGCACTCCTCAAGGCTTAGCCGTGAATGTATTTTTTCCGACATTGACACAAGTCTGCGCAAGCTCGGAGTTGAGTGTGTGGATATTTATTTTCTGCACCGTGACGACCCGAATATGTCGGTAGGCGAAATAATAGATACTTTGGACATTTTGGTAAAGCAAGGTAAAACAAAAGCCATAGGCGCGTCAAACTGGACGGCAGACCGCATAGCACAGGCAAATGAATACGCTCTGAAAAACAATAAAACTCCGTTCACCGTATCGCAGATACAGTGGAGTCTTCTGAAAATGACCCCGCGGGACATGAACGACGACACTTTGGTTTGTATGAACCGGGAAGAATACGAAAAGTACCTGAAAATCAACGTACCGGTAATGGCATACAGCTCTCAGGCAAAGGGGCGTTTATCCAAAGCTGTCGGAAAAGATTATAAAGTTGATTCCGATTATATTACAAAAGCCGGTCTGTCCGATAAAACCGAGCTGATTCAAACTGTGGCTTCTGTCGCTCAAAGGCTGAACACGACCCCGGCGGCGGTAAGCCTTGCATATATCACTTCCAATAAACTTCCTGCCTCCGCGATTATCGGATTTTCTGGACTTGCACAGCTTGAAGATTCCATGTCAGACCCCGATCTGTCGCTTTCAGAAGAGGATTTTTGTCTGTTTAACAATAAATAAAAAATGGGCTGAGTCAAAAGCTTTTAATTAAGCAAATGGCTCAGCCCAAAAAAATTTTTTCTTATTTTATTTTTATTGTTCACTTTATCGGTTAAATACAGTTTTGATTAAATTTTTCAATAAGTCGGGGTGTCAAGATACCAGTTACCGTTTTCGTATATAAAAGAAAGCGTGATAGTACTTACATTTTCCGGGTCATTCAAAGTATAAGAGTCTATTTGCACATTGACATATGAAGCATTGCTGGGCTTGACTATTTCCATTGAGGAATAGTCATACAGCCGTTCGTTTTCAATCAGAGGAGTGACATATGTGCTCTGATAAATCCAGTCCGCGTCTTCATAATATCTGACATACGCTACTCCGCCGTCCAAGGAAACCCCGTCAAACGCCGTTTCGTAAACAGACGCTATATATTCGTCCGAATAAACTTTTTCGGCGGCGGTCTTCATCATATCAACCGTGAGAAACTTTGAGTTTTCCATAAAATACTCGTACTGTGACTGACCAAGACCCTGATAAATCATTTTTTTATCCGAAATATTTGAGTCGCGCTTATAGGTTGGCTCTCCTACTCCGAAAAAAAGCTGATTTATTTCTTTTGATTCCTCAATCAGGTATACAAACCTGTCGTACACGCTTTCCAGCTCCGGCGCTTTTCCCCCGCAGGATGACAATGAAACACATAAAACAGAAAAAAGCACCAACAAGGACAATACGGTTATAATTTTACTTTTTTTGTTTTTTTTCTTTTTCATTAAATTCACCTTATAAATCAGATATCGTCGTCATCGGACTGCGGTTCGGTTATACCGGCGTCGGATAATTCATCTTCCGTGTCTGACCGGCTATTATCTTCAATAATTATGTCCTCAGAAACCTCGTCGGACTGTGCGTCTTCCGATTCTGCTTCCTCCGAGTCCTCTTCTCGCGCCACTTTTGTGATATTTACAATCTTCTGAGAATCTTCAAGTCTCATAACAATTACACCCGAAGCGCTTCTCGAATACGTGGAAATATCTTTCGCGGGAGTCCTGATAATTATTCCGCTGTCGGTAATCAGCATGATATCGTCATTGTCGTCAACCGAAAGTATACCGGCAAGCTTTCCGGTCTTTTCGTTTACGTTGTGGCAGATTACCCCGAATCCTCCCCTGTTTTTCATAAGTCTGAAGTCTTCAAATTCGGTTTTCTTTCCGTACCCGTTTTCGGTTATGGATATGAGTTTTTTATCATCCTGCACTATCGCGACTCCCACCACGCAGTCCTCTCCTCTGAGAGAAATACCTCTGACTCCTCTCGCGGCCCTTCCCATAGGACGGACATTTCTCTCGTCAAACCTTACGGCATTACCCTCTCTGGTGGCAATAATCAGCTCATTATCTCCTTCAGTTTTATTTACGAAAAGCAATTCGTCGTCATCGTCAAGATTTATCGCGATTTTACCGCCCTTTCGCTGATATTCGTATTCCGAAAGCAAGGTCTTTTTAATTATACCTCGCTTTGTCACCATTGTCAGATATTCTTCATCCGAAAATTCCTCTACGCTTATAAGCGAGGTTACCATTTCTCCCTGCGAAAGCTCAAGCAGATTTACGATATTGGTTCCCTTTGCGGTTCTCGACGCCTCAGGTATACGGAACGCCCTCATGGTCTGAACTCTGCCCTTGTTGGTAAAGAACATTATTGTGGAATGACTGTGCACCGCGGACACAATTTCGACAAAATCTTCTTCTCTTGTTGACATCGCGCTGATTCCCTTGCCTCCTCTTCTTTGCGAGGAGTAAGTGTCCGCGGGAAGTCTCTTTATATATCCGGCATGAGTAAGAGTTATTACACAGTTATGCTTTTCTATCAGGTCTTCAAGAACTATTTCGTCCTCGGCGGCTTCGATTTTAGTCCTTCTCTCGTCGCCGTATTTTTCTTTTATTTCAAGCATCTCTGTCTTTATAATTTCCTTTATCTTTCCCTCGTCCGCAAGAATACCCTCAAGCTCGGCTATAAGTTTATGCAATCTTTCTATCTCATCCTCGATTTTCTGTCTCTCCATGCCGGTAAGCCTGCCGAGAGTCATTTCCACAATTGCCTGAGCCTGAATATCCGTAAGCCCGAATCTTTCCATAAGCGTCTGTTTCGACGCCGGTATGGACGGAGAGGTCTTCATTATCTGGACAATTTCATCTATATTGTCAAGCGCTATCTTATATCCCTCAAATATATGAGCCCTTGCCTTTGCCTTTTCGAGGTCAAATTCAGTTCTTTTTCTTATTACCGACTCCTGATGAGCTATATAATAATCAAGTATCTGCGCAAGGTTCAGCACCTTGGGTTCCTGACCGACAACCGCAAGCATATTTATGGCGCAGGTATCCTGAAGCTGTGTGAACTTATATAACTGATTAAGTATTATCTGACCGTTGGCGTCCCTTCTGTATTCGACGACTATTCTCATGCCGTCTCTTCCGGATTCGTCGCGCAGCTCCGTAATTCCTTCTATTCTCTTTTCCTTGACAAGCGAAGCTATGGACTCGCACAGAAGAGATTTATTTACCATATAAGGAATTTCGGTAATAATAATTCTGTGGTGATCTTCCTCTACCTCTGCCTTTGCCCTGACGTTTACCCTGCCTTTTCCGGTCATATAGGCTTCAAGTATCCCGCTTGTTCCGTATATCGTCGCGTATGTCGGAAAATCCGGTCCTTTTATAAACTGCATAAGATCGGCAATCGAACATTCGGGATTTTCCATTCTGTATATGGTTCCGTCAATTACCTCCCCCAAATTGTGCGGGGGTACATTCGTAGCCATACCCACGGCTATTCCGACAGACCCGTTTACCAGAAAATTAGGAAAACGTGACGGAAGGACAACAGGTTCTTTCAGTCTGTTGTCAAAATTCGGCTGAAATTCCACAACCTCTTTTTCAAGGTCTCTTGTCATTTCATCCGCGATTCTGTCAAGTCTTGCCTCCGTATAACGGTAAGCCGCCGGAGGGTCCCCGTCAACCGATCCGAAATTTCCGTGCCCTTCGATGAGAGGATACCTCAGCGAAAACGGCTGAGCCATCCTGACCATTGTCCCATATACGGAGCTGTCTCCGTGAGGATGATAACGTCCGAGAACATTACCGACGGTCGTCGCGGATTTTCTGAAGGGCTTGTCATGTGTCAGATGATCTTCATACATGGCGTAAATAACTCTTCTCTGTCCCGGCTTCATTCCGTCTCTGACATCGGGGAGCGCTCTTGACATTATTACCGACATTGAATACTCTATGAAGGATTTTTTAACCTCCTTCTCCATATTTATATCGACAATTTTCTGATTTTCAAAAAGGTACACATCGTCGTCGTGCTTATTATTTTCCATTTTTTTGGATTTGTCCTTTCTTTATTTACGATTGCGCATAAGAATTCTTTTTATTAAAACCGATAACAAATACATTAAAGGCGAAAATAAAACAAACGCGAAATATTCGGGAATAAGTACTTTTATAACCGTTTCAAAAAAACCGAAATTTTCGGAATAAAGCATGTAATACAGAAAAGTGACTCCTTCTCTCAGAATTCCGACTATCAGACAGTAGATCACAAAAGATGGGAGATTGCGTGAAAGAAACCACTTTATCATAATTCCGCAGATATATCCGCACAGCATATAAAACAGCGGCAATATCGAAAATCCGACAGTTCCGAGGCAATCGCACACAAAGCCTCCGAAAAGTCCCAACGCGGCTCCTTCCTTCTCACCGAACACAAAGCCTACCGAACACACAAGCGAAAGAATAAAAGCTATAGAACAGCCGAATAATTCAAATCCGCAGGTTTGTATGACCGCCAGAATAATTGTAACGATTACATATACCGATGCTCCCGCAATTAATTTTTTCCCCGCGGCTTTATTTTTTTCTCTAAGTTCCGTACGGCTTACTGTTTTTATCTTACTCATAACCGTTTTTATTTAAATTTTCCTGCGTCAGACTCTCTTCCTCACTGTAAATTTCAAACTCGGTAACTATCATAACATATTTCAGATTGTCAAGCTCCGAAAAAACTCTGACCTCGGCATATTTGGTTCTTGTGTACTCGTTTACTCCTACTGAAACGACTTCTCCTATAGGCAAGCCTCTCGGATACACGCTTCCTGTCCCGCTTGTGTATATCAGGTCTCCTACCTCTACATCCGCGTCTTCATCAAGATATTCAAGCCTGCAAAGTCCGCTTTCCTTATAGCTTATGTCACCCTGTATAATTCCGACTTCACCGCTTCTTGAAACATAAGCTCCCACAGACGCGCTTGCTTCTATAACGGTTCTGACTTTGCACCAACTGTACCCTACCTCGCATACGGAACCTACAACGCCCGATGATGTAATTACCGGCATACCTATTTCAATACCGTCTCCCGTTCCGCGGTTCAAGGTTATTATTGTCATATAATTTTCGGCTTCATGTCCTATAACCAAAGCGTCCGTAAATTTGTAATCGTTGTATATTCTTTTGACTTCAAGATACTCTTTCAGCCTTTCGTTTTCTTCCTCGGCTATTATCGCCTCGTTAAGCCTGTCCTCAAGGCTTTGTATTTCTTCTTTCAGCTTACCGTTTTCCTCTATCAGGGAATCCATATCTGAAAAATATTCACCGAAGCCTTCAAAGGCTTCCTTTATTTCGGAAACACACCACCTGACAGGAGTCGCCAAGGTATTGAAAAAATTTTTCAGCTGATTCTGCAGCCCCATCGCCGAAAACACTGTTGTAAAGATAATCAGAACTGTTGCGGCGGCAAATAACACAATAAAAAATTTATTTTTAAAATATTTCATGATTTTACTTCCTTTTGCCGCTTTAAAATCAGCTTAAAAAATGTTTTCAACATACTTATCAACAATCTGTGGAAAACTTTTTTTCAAACAAAAACCAACTTTTGCATGTTGAAAAATTACCGAAAATTAAAAAACAAGCCTATAATTTTCATTTACCCCTCAGAGTAAAATTCACCGTACTTTTTTATACATGCATGTGGAAAAACACTTAATAATTTTCTAAGGCATCATGTTTTCCACATTTTTTCCGAATATAAAACTCTTTTTTCACATTTATGCTGTTATTAAAACATTCAATAAAAGATAAAGCCCGGTTATACAATTTCTTCGGCTGAAAGATATATTTTCCACTGAAAAAAATTAAGCGTCGCTTGCTTTTTATGTGAGAGATTTGGTTTTAATCAAAGGTCGAGATTCTCGGCAAGTTTTGCGTTTTGTTCTATAAATACTCTTCTCGGCTCTACCTTATCTCCCATTAAAAGCGAAAACATTTCGTCGCAGGCTATCGCGTCTTCCGCGGTTACTCTGAGTATGGTTCTGGTAGCCGGGTCCATAGTAGTCTCCCAGAGCTGGTCGGCGTCCATCTCTCCGAGACCCTTATATCTGTCCGCCTCAATGTTCTGAGTGCTTCCTCCCCCGGCGAGCTCGGTTATATATCTGTCTCTTTCGGCGTCTGAAAAAGCATATTTTTCGCTTCCCTGTTTGGAGCCTTTTTTATAAACCTTATAAAGCGGTGGCTGAGCAAGGTACACATGCCCTTCATCTATAAGCTGTCTCATATGTCTGAAAAGGAAAGTAAGCAAAAGAATTCGTATATGCGACCCGTCCACATCGGCGTCCGCCATAATGATTATCTTTCCGTACCTCAGCTTGCTTATATCAAATTCTTCCCCTATACCGCAGCCCAAGGCCTGTATTATCGGTATCAGAGACGCGTTTGAATATACCTTGTCAAGTCTGGTTTTCTCTACATTCAATACTTTACCCCTTAAAGGCAGTATAGCTTGAAATTTTGAATTTCTTCCCTGTTTTGCAGAACCTCCCGCGCTGTCTCCCTCGACAAGATAAAGTTCCGTAAGCTCCGCGTCCTTTTCCTGACAGTCGGCAAGTTTTCCGGGCAGGCTGCTTCCTTCAAGCAATCCTTTCCTTCTTGTAGCTTCCCTTGCCTTTCTTGCCGCCTCCCTTGCGCGTGACGCGGAAAGCGATTTTTCCACGATAACTTTCGCCGTATTCGGATTTTCCTCGAAATATTCCGCGAGTTTGGCGTTCACCGTGTTTTCCACAAGCGTCCTTATCTCCGAATTTCCGAGCTTTGCCTTTGTCTGGCTTTCAAACTGAGCGTTTTCAAGTTTTACGCTTACAATCGCGCAAAGTCCCTCTCTTACATCCTCTCCCGAGAGATTCTTATCGCTGTCCTTGAGTATTCCGCTCTTTCTTGCGTAATCGTTTATAACTCTTGTAAGCCCCGATTTAAAGCCGGTTTCATGCGTACCTCCCTCTACCGTATTCATATTGTTGGCAAAGGTCATTACACACTCGTTATATCCCTCGTTGTACTGCATCGCGATCTCGGCGATGCTTGAATCCTTTTCGCCTCTCATATATATGACGTCACTGTGAATCGCGTCATTATGTCTGGTCTCGGTAAGGTAAGAAACAAAGCTTTTTATTCCTCCCTCATAGCAGAATTCGTTTTCCACAGGCTCGTTTCCTCTGTTGTCTATGAGAATTATCTTAATTCCCGCGTTAAGAAACGACTGTTCTCTCATACGGTTCTGCAGTACTTCAAAGTCAAATACGGTTTCTTCGAAGATTTCGGGATCAGGCTTGAACGTAACTTTTACACCGTGAGGTTTTTCGGGACTTTCTCCCTCACATACAAACTTTCTTGCCACCGCTCCCCTCTCAAATCTCTCGGTATATTTCTTGCCCTCGTAATGATCCTCAAGCTCAACCCAAAGAGAAAGCGCGTTAACTACGGAAGCTCCCACACCGTGAAGTCCTCCCGCTATCTTGTAGCCTCCTCCTCCGAACTTTCCGCCCGCGTGAAGTATGGTATATACAACTTCAGGCGTCGGTATTCCCTCTTTGGGGTGAATTCCGGCGGGTATTCCTCTTCCGTTATCCTCAACCGTAACGCTGTTGTCATAATTGAGCGTAACGGTTATCTTGTCGCAATACCCCGCGAGAGCCTCGTCTATTGAGTTGTCTACTATCTCATAAACAAGGTGGTGCAGACCTCTGGACGATGTGGTACCGATATACATTCCGGGACGTTTTCTTACCGCCTCAAGACCCTCAAGTACCTGTATTTCACTTTCATCATAATGATTTTTTTCAAGTTCCGACATATTTTCATTTCCTTTAAAAATTTTCTTAAAAATCAATCAAAATGTCTGTTTTTATTTAAATTTATATTTTTTATATTTCAAAATCCTGCTCGTTTAGCCTGTTAAGCCTTCCTATCAAAGCCGACGTTGAAAGCTGTGAAAAACATATTGTATATTGTCCGTTTTCCTTATACAGTACAAAAGATTTCGGCACCTCATCCTTTGCCGATACAACTTTTCCCTTTTTTTCGGCGTTTGAAAGATATTTTCTCGTTATCTGGGAAACTGTCGCGTTGTCCGCGTCAAATATTCCCACAATATCCTTTATTCTTATATTTTTACTGTTTCCTACATGAAGGTACATGTTTTATCTCTTTTCCAAGATATCTAATTTTTTATTCGGGTAAAAACTCCGTTTTTCACTGATATTAACTCAGAATTTGAAATCTTTGCGGTATCAGAAATATTGGAGAGCTCGCATGAAGTTAAAATTACCTGCTTGTTTTTTATACTGGACAAAAGATACTCTCTTCTGCTTCTGTCAAGCTCGGAAAAAACATCGTCCAATAAAAATACCGGGTAATCCCCTCCGCAAAGTCGCTTTATTATCTCTCCCTCGGCTATTTTCATAGACAGCGCCAGAGAACGCTGCTGCCCCTGAGAGCAGTAAAATCTCGCTTTGCTGCCGTTAAGCGATATATCTATATCATCCTTATGAATTCCCCACAAAGTGGCTCCTGCGGCAATTTCACGCTCATGACGACCGTTATATAGCTCCGAATACCTTTGTCTGCACAAATTTTCGTCTGTACATTCCTCTTCTTTGAGTCCGGATGACGACATATAGACAAATTCAGGTTTTTCTCTGTCCGACGTCATATCTCTGAAGCATTCGGAAGCGTAAGTCTGTATCATTTTCAGATATTTTACTCTGCTGACTGTTATAAACGCGGCTTCCTTTGCAAGCTGCTCAGACCATATATCTATTGTACCGTCAAAATTTTCCTTGGATTGGATTGCGTTTTTTAGCAGTGTATTTCGTTCTCTGAGCACCGCGTTGTACCTTTGAAGCGCGTTTATATATACCGGTCTTATCTGGGACAAAGCCACATCAAAAAACGCGCGTCTCAGAGACGGTCCCTCTTTTATCAGCGACAAGTGTTCGGGACAGAAAATAATTACTTTAAAAGCTCCCACTATTTCCGAAATTCTGTTCACTTTCAATCCGTTATGCTCTATTGCTTTCTGTTTTTTTCCGGCAAACAAATTTATCTTTATATTCATTTCTCTCACAGAGTCACAGTATGTGTTGCTTATAAAACAACTGTCCTTACCGAATTCAATCATTTCATTGTCGCCTGCCTGTCTGAAGCTTCTGCCCAGAGCGGTAAGATAGACAGCCTCGAGCATGTTAGTCTTTCCCTGCGCGTTATCTCCTTGGAGGATGTTTATCTCAGGAGAAAAAGTCAAATCGGCGCTTTCAATATTTCTGAAATTTTCTACGTAAATTCTCCTGCAATTCATTTACATTCCCCATGATAATCATACGCTCAGTCTTTTGTTCTTACCGGTAGCAGCATGAAAAGCTCCTCATTATCCTCATCTTTTTGTGCAGGTTCGATATTCACACTTGTAAATTTGGAGGAAAGTGCTATTCTGATTTTTTCCGCGCTGCAGGCTTTTACGCTGTCCATAAGGAATCTGTTGTTGAAAGATATTGACAGGTCCTCACCGGTATGTTCTATCTCAACCTCATCGTAAATGCTTCCCGAGGACGACACGGCCGAAACTTTTAGTATGTTTTTGCATATTTCAAGTTTAACATTTGAACGAACGCTTCCCACTATTCTCTCTTCGGTAATGAGCGCCGCTCTTTCAAGCGCCGACAAAAGCCTCTGCTTATCTGTCTGAACAAAAATTTTGTGATTCTTTATTATAACTCTTTCATAGTCGAGGTAATCCCCGGTTATAAGCCGCGAGAAAAACACAATTCCGTCCAAATCAATAACAATGTTTTTGTGACTCATGTAGACTGTTGCTTTTTTCTCTTCGTCATCCGACAAAAGCTTTATAAGCTCGTTTACCGACTTTACGGGAACAATAAAGGAAAAGTCCGTATTTTTATCGCTTTCTTCTCCTTCAATACTGTCAAACTTTGTTTTGCATGAGCATACCGCGAGCTTGAAAGTATCGCAGGTAACAAGGCTCAGAGTATCTTTTATAGTTCTGATGTAACATCCGTTAAGCATTGGCCTGGGGTCGTTAATACCCATTGCGTAAGCTACTTTTGACAGCATGTTTTTGAGAACCGACTGGTTTACGACAAAGCCTTTTTCGGATGTCAGCCTCGGTATTTCGGGAAAATCCTGTGCTTTAAGCGAACCGGTTTTATGTGAGGATCTTCCGCTTTCAAAAGTGGCGCAAAGCTTGTCATCTACCGTAAGAGCTATCTCTTCTCCGTCCATGACTCTGATAGTCTGATTGAATTTGTGCGCGTTTATTATATATGAGCCTTCCTCTTCAACTTTGGCGTTTACGGTAAGCCTTATGCCCTTTTCAAGGTCAAAGGTTGTAAGTGTGCATATATCGGGAAATTTTGCCTCTATCAGAATACCGTCGGCAGCGGTGAGTGTGCTTTTTCCCGAAACGGCAGACATAAGCGGTGAAACCGCATTGCATATTTGTTGTCTGTTAAATGTTATTTTCATTTATGACCTCCGTTTTGTCAGTGGATTTATATTGATCTGTTCAATTTTGGGCTAAGCCCGTCATTCTGTTATTAAGTGGGAGACCTCCCACGTAAAAAAATCAAGCGGAACCGCGTTATATTTAGGCGGGTGACGTCTCAATTCAGTTATATTTGGGTGAAATCGGATTTATGTCAATTTCGGGTACGCGGACTGAAAGAAAGCGTGAATTATGAATGTACGAAAGACAGCAGAAGTAATAATAAGGGAATTTTTTCTGTGGAAATTTCTGCGTTTCCTTGATTTCAAAAGAAGATTTTATTTAGCTTTCCTGTAGAAATCCGGCGGTAAATTTATTGAAAAACATTCTGAAAGCACGGTGCATGAATAAAAAATAGGTATGGTTTTGCAATATAACGTTTTTTTATTATACGGGGTATTTTTCCACAGTCGTAAAAGTTGTGAAAAACTTTTGAAATTATAAATTGTCGTTTTTTTTAAAAGTAATTTTTTTTTGAAAGTATGTGGAAAAGTTATTCCCTTATCTCTTTTATAAGTTCGTTTATTTCGGATTCAAAGCTTTTTGACCCGTTCAGTTTTTTTTCTACCTTGTCAAGAGAAGACATAACGGTGGAGTGGTCTCTGTTGAATAGCTTGCCTATATTCGGAAGAGACATTTCCGTAATGATTCTTATAAGGTAAATTGCCACATGCCTTGCGTCTGTAACTTCTTTTACTCTTGTCTTTCCTGTAAGGTCGGTTTTTTTGACGTCGTATTTTTTTTCAACCGCGGCGAAAATTTTATCGACGGTTACGTTTACCGGTTCGTCACCGCCAAGCAGTTCATTCATACAATCCTTTGCCACGTCCATTGTTATTTCTTTTCCGGAGAGAAATTTGATTGCGACCAGCTTTTTTACCGCCCCTTCAATCTGCCTGATATGAGAGCGCAAATTCTCCGCAAGATATGTGATTACTTCATCGGGTACTTCAATTCCCGCCTGCTTGATTTTGTTTTTAAAAATAGCTATTCTGAGCTCAAGGTCGGGAGGCTGTATATCTGCTATAAGCCCCCATTCAAATCTTGTTTTAAGTCTGTCTTCAAGTGTTTTTATATCCTTCGGAGGACGGTCTGAGGTGAGTATTATCTGTTTTCCGTCCTCAAACAGAGCGTTGAATGTGTGGAAAAATTCTTCCTGTGTCGAAATTTTTCCGGCTATAAACTGAATATCGTCTATAAGGAGAACATCGCAGGTCCTGTATTTGTCTCTGAATTTTGACATTGAGGATTTTGACAAGCTTTCAATCATCTGATTTGTAAAATCTTCGCCTTTTATATAAATAATTTTGGCAAACGGATTTTTTCTTTTTATCTGATTTGTAATCGCGTAAAGCAAATGGGTCTTTCCGAGTCCGCTCGGTCCGTATATGAAAAGAGGATTGTAGTCCTGAGCGGGTTTGTCGGCTACGGCTACACACGCGGCGTGGGCAAACTTGTTTGAATTACCGACGATAAAATTGTCAAATGTATATTCAAAGTTGACGGTGGGCATGGTAGAACCGAGAATGACGTTTTGTTTGGTGTCGGAATCGTTTGAAGACAGAAAAGGAAATGAAGAACTGTCGCGATCATTTTCCGAAGTTATATCTGAGTATTTTGAATTTTTATCGGTATCGAAAGACTCGGGCTGTTTTATCTGCTGCTTTAATTTTTCTATATCTGTGGGAATTCCGTTAAACATGATATTTATGTTTATATGAAATCCCATCAGCTCTTCAAAAATATTTTCAAGGTCTGAAAGGTATTTTTCGGTAATGATTTTCTTTTTGAATTCGGATGCGGTAGAAAGAGTAAGTGTGTTGTTGGAGAAGGAATCAATGGAGATATCACCGAACCAAAGGTCTACCGCGGATTGGCTTAATTTTTGTCTCAGTCTGTCCTTGACCATATTCCATATTTCGCTTATTTCTTCAAAAAAGTCCATATGCCGTAAATCCTTTCTGCCTTTGATACTTAAAGTCATAATCCGTAAAATCCGCTATATATAATATATAATATAATTATATCATATATAAGTAAATTTTTCAAGTACGGAAGGTGAATTTTTATTAATGGGGGTAAATAAAAACAAAAAAAACATGGACATGTTCGTAACTTCAGACAGAATTATTATGTCAAAATTCCGTCTGAAAGTATTAAACATGTCCTAAAAATATAGCTTATATGCTCCGTTTAGTCTAAAAGGCTGGAAAACATGAGACTTAACCTATTTAAAATAAATTGCTCAATGAGTATGCAGTTTTTATTTTTTCAGAAGCTGATAATATTTTTTAGCTGCCGCCGTATGCCCGGCAACCGCCGCTTTTCTGTAATAAGTAACCGCGTCACGCTTGTTTCTGACGCCTGTCCCGGCGCCTTCCTCACAACACAAACCATAGCTGAACGCCGCGTTGGGATTTCCGAGGTCAGCGGCATTTTTAAGCCATTTGACTGCTTCCACATCGTTTTCTCTTACTCCGTATCCGTGTCTTAAACACCATCCGTAATTATACATAGCGTCAACGTTTCCGAGTTTTGCGGCAATACCGTAGCACCTTGCGCATGCGGAGTCGTTTTTATTCAGTGAAAGTTTACCGCTGTAATAAGCGTCTCCGAGTTTGTTCATGGCGTTTGCGATAATATCATTGTCAAAATTTACATTTCCTTTTGATTTATTCGACTCATAATAATTTTTTATATCTCCTCCGTAAATATAAATGAGAGTAATTTCTTCCTGAGCCGGACGATAATCCATTGAAGCCGCGTAGGAGATATATTCAAAGGCTTCCGCCAACTCCGCGTTGGTATGGTTTCTGTTCTCAAGAGATTTTATTCTGATCATTCCGTATTTATATTCGGCTTCGGTTTTAGCGTCAAGTTCTCTTTTTGCGGTAAGCGCTATTCGTTCGGGGAGAATGTAGTATGAAGAAATACTGTGAATGTCCGCAGACGCCGCTTTTTTATACCATTTTTCGGCGGAGTACGTATTTTCATTTATAATATTGCCGTCACTTATAATATTACCCATATAAAGCATAGCGGAAATATGATTTTTCATGGCGGCTCTCAGGATAAAGGAACCTGCCGTGGTTATATCGGATTTTATTCCTATTCCGTTTAAAATACATCTTCCGGTCTGAAATATTCCCTCTGTAAAATCCGCGTCGGCTGCCTGTTTATATAGTCTGAAAGCCGCGGTTTCATTTTTTTGGATTCCGTTTCCGGTCTCAAAGCATTGAGCGAGAGCGCAAAGCGCCGGATTGTTTCCTCCCTCGGCGGCTTTTTTGTAAAACAGAGCCGCTTTTTGAGCGTCCTTTTCAACTCCTATGGAAAACATATAGCATTCCCCAAGCATGTAGACCGCGTTATTGAAAGAAAGGGAAGCGGATTTTAAAAAGCAACTGTAGGCTTTCTTTCTGTCAGGTTCGGTGCCGAGACCGAGCAGAAAGCATATTCCGAGTCTGAAAAAAACAAATCCGTTGTCTTTTAGCGTTTTAGAAATATCTCTGTATCTGATGAAAGCTTCGTTGTAGTTTCTGACTGTTCCCTTTCCGTCGAAATAAGAATTTCCGAGTTCGAGAGAAGCTTGTATAAAGCCGGTTTTTTCGGACCTTAAAAGCCATGAATATGCGGCTCTTTCATCCTTTTTGATCCCCTTGCCGTTCATAAGTCTCATACCGGTTTCGAACATTGCTTCGCCGCTTCCGAGTAATGCCGCTTTTTCAAAATATATGAAAGCGTCGGTAAGATTCTGTTCATTGTCAGTCATATTTTCATACAGCTTGGCAAGCAGTATACAGGCTGTAATGTTGTCATTTTCACAGGCTTTTCTGTAATATTCTATTGCTTTTTTCTCATCTGCCTCGCATCCGAAGCCGTATTTATAACATATTCCGAGTCTGCAGCAGGCGTCGGAGTTTCCGAGCTCCTGTGCCTTTGAAAAAAGTCTGAACGCGGCGTCGGGATTATAATCGGTTCCTTTTCCGTAAAGACAGCATCCACCGAGATTGTTTAAAGCCCCGGGATGATTGTGATAGGCTGCGGTTTTATAGCAAGATACGGCTTTATCATAGTCGATATCACACCCTATACCGTATTCATAACACATTCCAAGGTAATACAGACATTCTAAATTTTTCAATCCTGTACCCTTGTAAAAGCATTTGTAGGCTTCTTTTTTGTCGATAACACATCCGAAACCTGTAAAGCAGCACAAACCCAGTCTGAAATATCCTTCTCCGTCGGAAAGCGAAGAGGCTTTTTTAAAACTACGGAAAGCGTAAAACGGATTGTAGTTTTCAAAGCTTTCGTCAGAGTATATATTTCCGAGTTCGGTATAAGCCGGAGCGTATCCGTAAGATGTCGCTTTTTTAAAGTAATAATAAGCTTTGTTTATATCAGGCTCGGTTCCGAATCCGTTTTTAAAACAGATTCCGAGCATGTACTCAGCTTCGGGCATGTTATTATTTACCGAGTTTTGAAAGCAATTCAAAGCTTCGGAATAATCCGCCGTAACGCCTTTGCCGTAAAAGCAGCAGTATCCTTTGTAATATATACCCGATATATCGCCCTGTTCAGCCGCCTCACAAAACAGTAAATATGCCTTTTTTTCGTTTATACTGCAGCCTTTGCCGAAGAGACAACACTTTCCGAGTTCAACTATAGCCTTTATATTTCCCTGTTCTACTCCTAAGGTAAGCCAGAAAACCGCGCGGGAAGCTCTGTAAATACTGCTGTTTTCATTGAGATAATCAAGGGCTAACAGAAACTGTGAGTCGGAATTTTTGTTCCAGGCTTCCGCCGCAAGTTTAATATAATTACCGAACTCGTCCTTTAAACATTCATCTGCAGACAAGCAAGTGTCATACCTGCATAAAATATCTATGAATAAATCGCTTATAAGGTCAAAACTATTGTTTTTTGTGTTCAGTATCTTAACATGAGGCATATTTATATATCTGTCGGTAAGCTCGTTATTCCCATCGCAGATAATTACCGCGTTTTTTCCTGACTGTAAAGCCATTTGTAAGGCGTAAGATTCTCTTTTTCCGTATGTTATGTCCGATATCATAAATATAAGCAGAATTTCGCATTTTGACGCGAAATTTTTGATTTTTTCATTTTCGGAATCCTCGGGCGCCGAATCGGACAGGATAGTATGGAATCCATATCGGGAAAGCATGGAGATTATTTTTTCCTCTGTTTCAAAAATATTTCCCTTTATATTTTCGGAATTGATATTATTGTTTGATCTTATTACGTATATATATCCCTTTTTATCCATTACGACACCTCCTTTCGGATTTGATTTATGTAAAATTCAAAATTGTTGTTTGATCTGCTTATATTCTTGCATGTTTTTTCGCGGTAAAATATGTTCCGACGTGTTTACCGTCAAGCAAATCGTAAAGAATTTCGGGATTTTTTCCGTTCATAATGAACATAGGTATTCCTGCCTCGGTTACCATTTTCGCGGCGGTAAGCTTAGCCTCCATTCCGCCCGTGCCTCTGTCTGTGCCGGCGCCTCCCGCCATTGAAAAAACGTCGTCTATATTTTCAACTCTTTCTATCAGTACGGCATTCGGATTTTTTCTGGGGTCGCTGTCGAAAAGCCCGTCAACATCGGAAAGATTGAGAAGAATATCCGCTTCACAAAGCTTTGCGACGTACGCCGAAAGAATATCGTTTCCTCCGAATTTGACAAGCTCGTCTGTCGAAACCGGGTCGTTTTCGTTAACTATCGGGATACATCCCATGGAAAGCATTGTATTGAAAGTGCCTTGGGCAATTACTTTTCTCGTCGGATTGTCAAGTACGTCCCTGGTCATTAAAATCTGAGCTACGGTATGACCGTAGTCCGAAAAAAACCTGTCGTATATTTTAATCAGTTCTCCCTGTCCTACCGCCGCCATCGCCTGTTTTTCCTCAAGCGTAGAGGGGCGGTGATCAAGTCTCATTTTCGCCACTCCGGCGCTTACCGCGCCCGAAGAGACCAGAATTATCTGTTTTCCCGCGTTTTTTAAATCGGACAGTGTTTTGGCAAGCGCCTCGATTCTGCGCAGATTCAATTGTCCCGTCGTATGCGTCAGGGTTGCGGAACCCACTTTAATAACTACTTTGCGGCAATCTTTAAATAAACTCATAAAAAAATATCACTTTCTGAAAAAAATTTTGCAAAAGGTCTTTAAATATTTAAAAATTTGTATTATAATATATGTAAGATAGATATTTTTATCTTAATAAATACTATTATACAACGATTCGTTCAATTTTTCAAGCCATATTTCCAAAACATATACTTAAAGATAAAAATTTTACATAAAATCGGAGGAACTATTATGAAGCAAAAATACACTCTCCTGATTGCTGACATGGAAATCAATGTAATTACGGATGAACCCCAGGAGTTTGTTGAGAACATTGTAAGTATTCTTAACAGAAATATGAGAGAAATCTTACTTAAAAGCAAACGCTGCTCGAAGAACGAAGCCGCGTTGTTGTGCGCGCTTGATTTCTGTGCCGAAAAGATCAAGATAAAGGAAAAGGCGGACGAGCTTGAAAATGAACTTGAGTCAAATCTTGTCAGCCTGAAGACACTTAACGAAAAAATTGAAATGCTTCAGAAAAACGCGGAAAGGCTTGAAAAGGAAAACGCAAGGCTTGAAGTTGAAAATGATAAGCTGAGAGCGGTTCTTGACGACATACGCGCCTCCAATCCCGAACCGGCAGAGCAGGAAAAGGAAGAGGAAAAGCCGGTCGAGACCGTTATAAGCCAGCCTGTAGGAGATATATTTGCCGCTCAAAGCGAGCAGACCAACGATAAAGATATCGGAGAGGCGAAAGTCATACCGAACGGTCCGGTCGAAGAGGAAGAGGACTCGGAGCAGAAAAAGAAAGCCAAGAGCAGGAACCGTGTAGGTTCGATGTTTGACCTGCTTACATTCGGAGATGTCTGAGCTTTTCGGAAAATCGGTAACTTTGCCTGAGCTTTTAAGTCCTGCCGGAAGTTTAAAAGCTCTTGAAGCCGCAATAGAAGGAGGTGCCGACGCCGTATATATCGGCGGCACCTCTTTTAACGCGCGCATGAACGCCGAAAATTTCAACGCGGAAAATATTGAATATGCGGTAAATCTTGCTCACAGGTACGGTGTTAAGATTTACCAGACTATAAATACTTTGGTTTTTGACAGAGAACTTAAAGATTTCTTGAAAAGCGCGGAAAAATCCGCCCAGGCCGGAGTGGACGCGTTTATAGTCGCCGATTTGGGAGCCGCGGCAATGCTTCATAAATACCTTCCAGAAATACCTCTTCACGCGAGCACTCAGATTTCCGCGCACAATTCGGCGGCGGGCGGAATTCTTCAAAAGCTCGGTTTTTCAAGAATGGTTCCGGCAAGGGAGCTTTCGTATGAAAATATAAAAAGCATTGTACATAACAATCCGCTTGAAATCGAGATTTTTATACACGGCGCTTTATGCGTAAGCCATTCGGGTCAGTGTTTGTTTTCATCTGTTGTCGGCGGAAGAAGCGGAAACAGAGGACTTTGCGCTCAGCCCTGTCGTCTGCCTTATTCTGCCCGCGGCGGGAAAATCAAGGGAAATCCTTTGTCTTTAAAGGATATGTCTTACGCGAATCACGTAACGCAGATTATTGAAAGCGGCGTAAAATCACTTAAAATCGAGGGCAGAATGAAATCTGCCGAGTATGTATACAAAGTAACCTCAATCTGGCGCAGACTCCTTGACGAAAGAAGAAACGCCGAAAAAAGCGAAATGGAAGAGCTTGCCGGAATTTTTTCGAGAGACGGTTTTACCGACGCTTATTTTACGTCATCCATAAGTGAAAAAATGCTTGGCGTCAGGAGAGATAAAGACAAGGAAGATTCACGCCGGGCAGAAAAGTTTAAGGGATTGAGCAAAAAAATTCCCGTATCAATGAAGGTTACGGTTGAGCCCGAAAAGCACATTTGTCTGTCTGTTTTCCGCGGGGAGAAGAATGTTACCGTATACGGCGTTAAAGCACAGAAAGCCGTCAGCGCGCCGATTGGCGAAAATTCGATAATCCGAAGCATGTCAAGATTGGGTGATACTTCATATATACTTGAGAATATTGAAATAAACCTTGCCCCCGACACGATGGTGCCGGTTTCCAGGCTGAATGAACTCAGACGTATGGCGATTGAAGCATTGGAAGTTGAGGACGTCAGAAAAGAAAAGATAAGTTTACCCGAAAATATTGTGCTTGATAAATCTCTCAAAAAAAGAGAGAGAAAAAACAGCGCGAGATTTCTGTATCCCGAACAGATTACAAAAAAAGCCAAAGAGTATTTTTCGGAAATTTACCTGCCGCTCGACAAATACGAAATCAATGCGGACGGATTTGTAATGCCTCCGGTCATTACAGATAAGGAAGTACAAAATGTGCTTGAGAGTGTAAACAAAGCGGTTTCAACGGGCGCGCAACTCGCGCTGATTTCAAATATCGGACAGATTGGATTTTTAAAAAATCATGAAATAGAAACCGTCGGAGACTACAGGCTGAATGCGTCAAACTCCTGCACTGTCAATGAATTGGAAAAATTGGGTATGAAGTATATAATACTTTCTCCCGAGCTTAGTCTGCCGCAGATGAGAGATATAAGCGGAAATGTCTGCTCCGTGGTGTACGGCAGGCTCCCTTTGATGCTGCTTGAAAAGTGCGTGATAAAAGACCTTTACGGATGTGAAAGCTGCCGGAAAAACAGCCCGGAAAAAATTACTGCTTTAGTGGACAGAAGGGGTGTGGAATTTCCGGTTATAAGGCAGTTTCCTCACCGAAACATTGTGTTAAACAGTCTGCCCACTTCAATGTCGGACAGAGAGGATGAGCTTATGAGGGCAAATATTGTAAACCGGCATTTTATTTTTACAACGGAAACTCCGAAAGAGGTGGACATGGTTATAGATGCCTTTGAGAAAAAAACCGCGCTTCCCTTTGCGGTGAGAAGAATTTAGATTTTCCGATGCGCCGCCTTTTTCAAAGCGGGTGAAAACTTTCCGTCATTATGACAGAAATATTATCTTATTATCTTTGTCAGCGAACCGAATTAATACTTACTAATAATAAAAAATGAGCATGTCAATCCGGGAGAATACAGAAAAATATTCAACCGAAAAACCAAGACATGCTCATTTTTTGATTATAAAAGATAATCTGTTTTAATATCAAATTTTATCAGTAATTTTTAAAACGCATAAATACAATAGCCGCTTTATACCGTCAGGTTTCATCCAAAGAAATTTCAGTTTTTATATATTCTATATTTTTTGCATATGAAAAAACCTGTGATTTTCTGATGTAATCGAATATATTTTCGCTTATATCCTCGTTCCACGTTGCTTCACTGAATACTTTATTCTCATCGGTAGGCTTATAGAAAACGTCCACGTGAAGTTGGTAAAATTCATCATCGTCATCATTTGGAATTTGTCTGACTAAAGAAATTTGAAACAACGGTTCACCGGTAAAATCATATGTTCCGGTTTCAAAAAGTATCATATCATAGTCAATCGGGACTTGGCACATTTGCTCAAATACATCAATGATATTTTCCAACGGCATATTATCAGTGATTGTATTTTTCAAATATTTTTCCAAACTTTTCATTTTCGCTTTTCCGGACTTTTTTCTTCCAAAATCATTAAATAATTCCATTTTATTGCGCCTCCTGATATATTATTGCCACGTTGTGGACTCTGATTTTAAATAATTATGAGCCGAGAGTAACCCTAAGGCGCAACCTTCACAGACAGGAATTGTCAGCGCCTCAGACATTTAATTCAAAAGAACTATACTGGATGAGACGACAGTCTTTTCATACTGAATTATGATTTCACAAAGTATATAAATTTAAAAAATACGGAAAAATCAGATATCGATTTTGATACCGAGATCACGCAAAGCAGACGGGTCGGCGGGAGAGGGACAACCCGACATAAGCTCGCTTGCGTTCTGAACCTTCGGAAACGCGAGTACGTCGCGCAGGCTGTCCGCGCCCGACATGACCATTGCCAGACGGTCAAGGCCCATACCCGAACCTCCGTGAGGAGGAGCGCCGTATTTATAAGCCTCCACCAGAAATCCGAATTTGGCTTCAATTTCCTCAGGGGTAAGTCCAAGCGCCTTGAACATTTTTTCCTGAAGCTGCCAGTCGGTTATCCTGATGGAACCCGAAAGCAGCTCAGTGCCGTTGAGCACCATATCGTAGCATTTGGCTCTGACCTTTGCCGGATCGCTTTCGAGGTACGGCAGGCATTCTTCAAGCGGCATGGTAAACGGATGGTGCATGGCGTCCCAGTGAGAGGTTTCCTCATTCCATTCAAAAAACGGAAATTCGGTAATCCATAAAAAGTTAAAAGTACCTGACGGTATAATGTCAAGTTTGCGCGCGACAATCTGTCTTATGGCTCCCAGCGTCGGCAAAACCACTTTATTCTTGTCGGCGCAGATAAGCATAACGTCGCCTTTTTCAAGGCCGACCGTTTCGTATATAAGATTCAGCTGTTCGGGAGAGAAAAATTTCGCAAAAGAGCAATTGGGAGTCTCATCTGCCCAGCGCACGTATGCAAGTCCCTTGGCGCCTATTCCCTTCGCGTGTTCCGTAAGCTTATCAATTTCTTTTCTTGTCAGAATACCCGCGGCGGATTTGGCGACGATAGCGCGCACGCTTCCTCCCGCTTCAAGCGCGGAGGCGAAGACCGCGAAATCCGAGTTTTTGACCGCGAGGGAAATATCGATAATCTCCATACCGTATCTGGTGTCGGGCTTGTCGGTGCCGTATTTTTCCATGGCTTCGGAATATGTCATCCGACGCATCGGTGTGGGAATATCCATGCCGAGAACTTCTTTGAATACTCTTTTTATAAATCCCTCGTTAATTTCCATTATGTCTTCCTGAGTCGCGAAGGACATCTCAAGGTCTATCTGGGTAAACTCCGGCTGGCGGTCGGCGCGCAGATCCTCGTCACGGAAACAGCGCGCAAGCTGAATGTAGCGGTCAAAGCCCGAAAGCATGAGCAGCTGCTTGTAAATCTGAGGAGATTGCGGAAGGGCGTAAAAACTTCCCTTGTGTATTCTGGATGGAACAAGGTAATCGCGCGCGCCCTCGGGGGTGGCTTTTATCATCATGGGAGTTTCTATTTCGTAAAAGCCGTTTTCGTAATAATATTGACGCGCCACACGGGCAATGTCGTGTCTCATCTTTATATTTTTCTGCAGGCTGGGGCGGCGTAAGTCAAGATAACGGTAGCGCAGGGCGGTTTCATCCTTTGCTTTTTTGGAGTCGCTGACTTCAAAAGGAGGAGTCTGAGCGGCGGAAAGGATTTTCATACTTTTGACATAAACTTCAATACCGCCGGTCGCAAGATTGGCATTTACCGCTCCGTCCCCTCTGCGGCGGACAATGCCGTGGGCGCAGACAACATATTCCGCGCGACAGGAAAAAGCCTTGTCAAAAATTTCTCTGTCGGTATTCTCGTCAAACGCGAGCTGAACAATGCCTGTCCTGTCTCTTAAATCTATAAAAATCAAAGAACCCAGGTCTCTTTGACGCTGTACCCAACCCATGACACAGACCTCTGTTCCGACTGCGCTTTCGGGTATTTCACCGCAATAATATGATCTTTTGTCAGCCGCGCTTAAAAATTCTGCCATTTTATGATAAATTCCTTTCTTTAATGCTTAAATGCACTCTTTATTGCTTTATTTCGTTTCCGTCGCTGTCAAACAGCGGAAGATATTCAAGATACGAAATATCGTCTCTTTTGGCTGCGTTACCTTCCGCGAGAATAGACATTCTTCCGCAAACAATACCGCCCGCCTTTTTTACCAATTCCTCAATGGCGCGCAGAGATTCTCCGGTGGATATTACGTCGTCAACCACAAGAATTTTTTTGCCTTTCATAAGTTCCGCGTCCTTTTGGTCAAGATACAGATGCTGAATAGCGGCGGTGGTAATCGACTTTACCTCTGCGCTGAAGACCCCGGTCATGTACATTTTGGGGGCTTTTCTGGCGAGAAAGTATTTCTGATTGCCCTGCAGTCTCGCCATTTCATGAACAAGCGGTATTCCCTTTGCCTCGGCAGAGATCATGTAATCATACTCCGGCGCTTTGGAAATAAGCTCCTTTGCACAGGCGGTGGTCAGCTCCGGGTCGCCGAATATCACAAAACCCGCGATCATAAGTTTGTCGTTAAGCGGACAAAGCGGCAGTTCTCTTTTCAGACCCGCTATTGTCATTTCATAGTATTTTTGTTCCATATCAGATGAACTCCTTCCCATACCGACATAAATAATTCGGTACAGATCAAAATCACGCCAAAGCATGCCTTTAAAAGTATGCGTTTATATCAATACAACGGATCGGCTTTTACGGTGTAAGCGGTCCTCAGCGCCTCCTCCACCAGCGAATTGAAGTCAAGCTTGTTTTCCTGAATCAATACCTTTGCAAGATCAGGCCTTGTTCTCGGGTGGCGCGGCGTAAACACGGTGCAGCAATCTTCATAAGGTTCTATAGAGGTGTCAAATGTTCCTATTCTGCGGGAAATTTCAACTATCTCCTCTTTGTCAAGTCCGATACAGGGACGCAATACGGGAAGAGAGGACGCCTGATTTGTAACCGTGATAGCCTCGGCGGTCTGAGAAGCTACCTGCCCGAGACTTTCACCGGTTATGAGACATCCGGCATTGTGGTCCTCTGCCACCTTGCAGGCAATTGCCATCATATACCGTCTTAAAAGAAGCGTAAAATAATCCTCTTCGCAGTTCTTTACCAATTCTTCCTGTATGTGTGTAAGGGATACGACGTGGACATATATGGTTCCCGTGTATGCCGATAAGATGCGGGCAAGCTTAATTACTTTTTCTCTTGCCAGATCGCTGGTGTAGGGCGCGCTTTCAAAATGAACGGCCTCTATTCTCATTCCGCGTTTTGCCATCATATATCCGGCTACCGGCGAGTCTATACCGCCCGACAAGAGCAAAAGTCCGTGTCCGTTGGAGCCTACGGGCATTCCGCCCGCCGCTTTGAACTGCCCCGCGTGGACATACGCGGCGTTTTCGCGGACCTCAACCCGAACGGTTGTTTCGGGTCGGTGTACGTCCACCTTGATTTTATTATTCATAACGTCGAGTATTTCTCCGCCTATGATCTGCGCAAGCTGCATTGAATTGTACGAAAAGGTCTTATCCGACCGTTTACCCTCGACCTTGAAGCTGTGTTTTCCTTCCAGAAAAGCGGGAATATATTCCCTTGTGACTCTTTTGATATCCTCAAGGTCTTTCTTACATTCCGCGGCTCTCCCTACGGCGATTATACCGAAGGTGTTCATCGCGCAGTTGAACATGGAATCAATGTCCGCGCTGTCGTCTTTTGGCTCTATGTAAATGGTGCTTTGGGAACGGGTTATCGAAAAGCTCCCGAATTTACTTGCTCGCTGACGCAGCTGTTTGCACAGCATGTCCTCAAAATAACGCTTGTTGGCGCCCTTAAGGATAATTTCACCGTATTTGCACAGCAAGATTTCTCTCATATTAATCTCCCATGCCGCCGCAGGCCATGCCGCCGCAGGCGGCGCAAATAGAATACTTTTTGCCGATGACGGCTTGATTTTTCAGATATTTAAAAGGTAACTTATGATAATTTATTGTCTTTATAATAATTCGGAAAAAGTTTTTCCCAGACCTTCATGCACGCGACCGTATCGGCTATTGAGGAATGAGGAACCCCGTCCCACTCGATCCCAAGCGCTGACATTGCGTCGGTAAGGGCGGCGTGCTGCATATCCGGGAGATGTTCGTGCGCGTAACGGACAAATTCGTTGGCGCAGCATCTTGTCTTCTTTTTTAATAATTCTCTTTCCTCTTCGGTATCGTATATATATTTTATATGGCTGTAGTCGGTAGAGACTCCGTATGCTATAAGATTGTCTGCGTTGTCGAATATCTCTTTTATTTCCGGAATAAGTTCGTCAAGCAAAGGTTTGTCCGCGACCATTTCGGGTGTTATACCGTGAATCTTTACGGTATTTTTCCATTTTTTCTTGTGCGACGGTTTTACAAGAGTGTTCATTATAACTTTGGCGTTCGCGTCAATAATCGATATTGAAATGATTTCATCGTGGTCGTACACTCCGGTCAGCTCAAGGTCAAAAAACAGCACTTTGTCACGGTCCATAAAATATTCGGCGTTTCTGTACAAGTCGCCTTCCGCCCGTCGGACGGCTAAATCTTCTTCATAGCATTCCCTGCAGAGTTTTTTTCTGTATCTGATGTTTTTGCCGCATTTGACGCACATAAGCGGAAGTCTTAGCGCGGTCTTTTTGTCGTAAAAGTAAAGAATGCTTCCGTCGGCTTTAACCGTAAAAGCGACGGGTTCCTCGATTGCCTCATAGTGCATCTGTTCAAGTCTTTCTTTTGTGTAATAAGAGCACGCCGCGGCGTTTCTTATGCTCATTCTCTCTATCACGGTTCCGCTGTCAAGCGTCATGCTTTCCCTTTTGGACTTCGGAAAATACCACTGCTCCGGCGGAGCCTCGACGACACGGGAAGGGTCAAAGTAATATATGATACTTCCGTCCGCGGCTTTATCAAACGCCGCCGGGTCTCCCTTGGGCATAAGGTGCATCTGCATCAGGACGCTTCTGGTAAGATATTTACACTTTTCCGCTTCTTCTCTGGTTATCTGCGGTATAGTCGCGCCAGACCGCAGTTTCATTGTATTTTTCAAAACTATATCCTCCCGACAACTGTTTTTCGGGGGTTTTAATAGCTTATTTCCCGTATTAACAGCATCAATATTCAAATTTTTATAAATAATCCGGCTCCGGCGTAAGGAAACATGCGGTTATGGCGTCGCATAATTAATAAGGGCAAATGCATGTCGGAAAAGCAATAAGCCCCATAAATATTTTGCTATACAATTTCTTCGGAAAACCCGACTTAACACCGGCAGCCTTTTAGCTATGTAATCAATGTACGGAGACAAAAACGCCGTTGAGTAATTAAAATTTAAACTATGTATTAAAACCGAACAACATACAATTTTGCGAACGCGAAATTCTAAATACATTATACCATAAACCAACTCTATTTACAATAGTTTTTTGAAAAAAACAGAAATAGCCGGGAATACGAAAAATATTTAATTTTTACTGCTCTGTATTTTTGAAAATTTAAAAAAGACCCACACGGAAATAACTTTATAAGCTGTTTCCGCATGGGCTGAATTAAATCTGATTATCCTACGTTTAACGTAAGTTGTTTTGATATTTATTTGTGGCAGCGACCGTCAAATCAGCTGAGCTTACCCTGATTTATCTTAATACCGGGTCCCATAGTGGAAGCGATGACGCAGCTCTTTATATACTGACCCTTAGCGGCAGCCGGTCTTGCTTTGACTATGGCTCCGAGAAGCGTGTCAAAATTCTGCTGAAGCTTTTCCGCTCCGAACGATGCTTTTCCGATGGGGCAGTGAATAATGTTTGTCTTGTCAAGACGGTACTCTATCTTACCTGCCTTTGCCTCGTTTACCGCGCGGACAACGTCGGGAGTAACGGTACCTGCCTTGGGAGAAGGCATAAGTCCTTTCGGTCCGAGCACCTTACCCAGACGACCGATAACGCCCATCATATCCGGAGAAGCGATAACCACATCAAAGTCAAACCAGTTTTCGTTCTGAATCTTTTCGGCATATTCCGCGCCGCCGGCGTAATCCGCGCCCGCGTCAAGAGCCGCCTGAACATTGTCGCCTTTGGCGAATACAAGCACCTTTACCGACTTACCTGTTCCGTTGGGGAGCACAACCGCTCCTCTTACCTGCTGGTCTGCGTGACGGGAGTCAACGCCCAGGCGAACATGGACCTCAATGGTCTCGTCGAATTTCGCCTTTGAAGTCTGACAAACAAGAGCCAAAGCCTCGGAGGGATCGTAAAGTTTATTTTTTTCAATCAATTTTACGCTTTCTGCGTATTTTTTACCCATTTTAGCCATTTTCACATACCTCCTCAGTCTTCGACCACAACGCCCATCGAGCGTGCCGTGCCGGCAATCATGCTCATTGCGGCTTCAATTGAGCCGGCGTTAAGGTCGGGCATTTTTGTCTCTGCGATTTTTCTAACCTGCTCTTTTGTGAGCTTGGCAACCTTGGTCTTGTTGGGCTTGTCGGAACCCGATTCAATGCCCGCCGCTTTCTTTATAAGCACGGGAGCGGGCGGCGTTTTTGTGATAAATGTAAAGGACCTGTCCGCGTATACCGTGATTACGACAGGAATTACGAGACCTATATCGTTTTTGGTTCTTTCGTTGAATTCTTTCGTAAATACAGGAATTGCAACGCCGTACTGACCGAGCGCCGGACCTACAGGGGGCTGAGGAGTAGCTTTGCCTGCGGGCAGCTGCAATTTAATGTAACCCATAATCTTTTTAGCCATAATAATTACACCTCCAATAGTGGTATTTCTACGGGAATTGAAAAATTTTTCCCTCCCACTTTATGTGCAAACGCACGTTAAACGCTTTATAAATTCCGATATTCTCAACATGCAAGCGTTTAAAAAAGAAACTTAAAAAAATTTTGCTTTTAGTTGCGGGATTTGAGCTTCAGCATTGAGGCGTTGAGCTCGACCGGCATATCTCTTCTTCCGCGCTTCACAAGCACGGTAACGGTTTTGAGGTCGTCCGAGATAGACTGCACCGTGCCGTCATACCCTTCAAACAATCCGCTTATAACCTCGACCTCGTCCCCGACTTTAAATGAAAGCTGAACCTTGACGTCTTCAATGTTCATATCTATGACTTCTTTGTCCGAAAGAGGCGTGGGACGCGAGCCGGGACCGACAAAGCCCGTAACTCCCGTAATGTTTCTTACGGCGTGCCAACTTTCATCCGTCATGATCATTTTGATAAAGACATAACTCGGAAAAATCTTTATCTCTTCGGTTTTTTCCTTGTCTCCGTCTTTTTCGATAACCGTTTCCACGGGAATTTTTATATCGTAAATAAGATTTCCCAGACCGCGGTTCTCGACGATTTTCTCAAGGCTTGTTTTTACCTTGTTTTCGTAACCCGAATATGTGTGCGCAACATACCATTTCAGGCCTACGTTCATCTCATCAATATCACTCATATTACAGTAACTCCGTTAATTTACACAATTTCAAAATTATCTGCTGAAAAGTGATGCAAGACCTATAATTCCCTTGCTGAAAGCGAAATCAAGCAAACCTACAAGTATAGCTACCGCGGCGCAAATCACGATAACGACAAGAAAATTCTTGCGTGTCTGTTCCTTCGGCGACCATATGATTTTGTGCAGCTCGTTCTTTACGGAACGGAGGAACGCTCCGAGCTTAACTCTGTTTTTGATTATCAGTACAACGGCTATTACGATAATTACGCCGCCGATGACAAGGTTTACCACAAGCTCGGTGATGTTGCTTTCGCCTTCTTCTCCGGTTCCCGTAGTGGTTTCCGCGCCCGAGGCGGTCTCGGTTGCGGTTTCCGACTCGTCCTCGGTTGCCGCCGTGGTTGAGCCTTCGGAGCCGTTTTCGGTTACCCCTTCGCTCTGCTGTTCGGACACTGAGTCTTCTTCGGCGGCGAAAGCGTTAACTGTAAAAAAAGAGAGCATTAAAATTACAGACAAGAACAGGGCGACCAGACTTCTGCTGTTTCTGACAGTCATTTTAACCACCCTCCGCTTCACTTTGTTTCTTTGTGAAGAGTGTGCTTGCGGCAGAACTTGCAGTATTTTTTAAGTTCCAATCTGTCCGGATCATTCTTCTTGTTTTTCTTTGTGTCATAATTTCTCTGCTTGCATTCGGTGCAGGCAAGAGTAATTTTGACTCTTACGTCATTAGCCATGATTTCGGCACCTCCCGTTTAAAATTTATTTGACAGCCGAACTGTCCGTGTACCTCCCTCTGACAGGATGTCCGTATGCGCGCCGGACATAACAAAAAAAGCCTTGTTTACAGAGGTAAATTAATTATACCACTTTAAGGAAAGCTTGTCAAGAGTTTTTTTATAAAAAAAACAGGATTTGTGTATGTGCTAAAATGATATGAACCAAAAAGGAAAGGAAGATCCTCAAAGATATGGTATAATGTAGTCACCACAACAAACAAAACCGTATCAGAGAGGAACTTCCCATGAATATTATAACACAAGAAGCCCGTAAGCGTCAAGCAGTAGTGAAACTTTCTTTAAGAAAAGGCAAAAGTTTTGCGAGCAGAATGTACGGAGTCAGTCTGTCAAGCGTGAAAAGGTGGTGCAAGCGCTACGACGGAACATGGCAATCACTCGC
>CALWJX010000009.1 GCA_944381085.1 uncultured Clostridia bacterium | reverse complement strand
TATATCACATTCTTTAATTTTATGAAAGGATTTTGTGTAATTGAATCACTTGCTGGGGGGTGATTTAATTATACCAGCAATTATGGAAAAATTCAAAGAAATTCTGCCCGAAGCGCTTGACAGAAACCTTTTTGAGCTTATAGGCAAAAGCTGGATGCTGATAACTCTCCCTGACAAAAACAGTCAAAGCGGCGCCAACGCCATGACCGCCAGCTGGGGATGCGCCGGAATACTCTGGGGCAAGCCCGTCTGCACCGTATTTATCCGACCTCAAAGATATACTTTCGGGCTTATTGAAGAAAACGACAGATATTCCCTGTGTTTTCCGGGAGAAAAATACAGGTCTGCTTTGAATTACTGCGGTTCGCATTCCGGGAAAAATGAGGATAAACTGAAAAACGCGGGGCTTACGGTCTTCCAATACGACAACGTACCCTGCATTGAACAGTCGGAAATAGTTATCGTATGCAAAAAGCTTTACGCCGACGATCTGAAAAAAGACGCCTTCACCGATATCTCTCCCCTGTCCAACTACGCAAATAATGATTTTCACAGATTTTATGTTTCACAAATTGAGAAAGTTTTGATAAAGGAAAGCTGATAAAAAATGACGACCTACGAAAAAACAGAAGCTATATGCCGCGCGGCAAAAGCGGCGTCAAAAAACCTTGCCATCTTAAACACGAAAAGCAAAAATCAAGTACTTGAAAAAATAGCCGAAAAGCTAAAAATCAAATGCGACGAAATAATTTCGGAAAACAAAAAAGACCTAATCAACGCCAAGAAAAACGGCATTCCCGCGCCGATGCTTGACCGTCTTATGCTCAATAAGGAAAGAATTGACGGAATCCGCGACTCGTTAGTTTCGCTTATAAAGCTTCCCGACCCTATCGGCTCGGGAAGTGTGACCACGACCGCCTGCGGTCTTGAGATATGCTGCGAAAAAGTACCGCTCGGCGTTGTGGCTATGATATATGAAGCCCGTCCCAACGTAACGGTGGACGCGGCGGCGCTCTGCATAAAAACCGGGAACGCCGTAGTGCTCAGGGGAGGAAAAGAGGCGATATTCACCAACCTTGCCTTGGTATGCGCGATGAAAGAAGCTTTATCCGAATGCAATATATCTCCGGACGTCTTAGGCTTTATTGAACCCGGACAGGGTCATGAAAGCGCAAACGCGCTCATGTCCATGAAAGACTGCGTTGATGTACTCATCCCCAGGGGGAGCAAGCGGCTCATCGAAGCTGTGGTAAAAAACTCCAAGGTGCCCACAATCGAGACCGGAGCGGGAAACTGTCACCTGTACGTGGACAGTTCCGCCGACCTTGATATGGCGCTGTCAGTCGCCATAAACGCAAAATGCTCGCGTCCCGCGGTCTGCAACGCCATTGAAACTCTGCTTGTTCATTCGGACGTCGCCGATAAATTTTTAAAGAATTTCAAAGCCGCGACCGAGTCAAAATACGGTCTTGAGCTGAGGGGCTGCGAAAGAACTCTTGCTATACTCCCCGGTATAAAAGAGGCGACCGAGGAGGACTATAAGACCGAGTACGACGACATGATTCTCGCGGTAAAAATAGTAGATTCCACCGACGAGGCTATTGAACATATCAACAAATACAGCACGGGGCACAGTGAGGCAATCATTACCAATTCCGCGAAAGACGCGCAGAAATTCCGCAGCATGGTAGATTCCGCGGCGGTATACGTAAATGCGTCAACAAGATTTACCGACGGCGGGGAATTCGGCTTCGGAGCCGAAATAGGTATCTCTACCCAAAAGCTTCACGCGAGAGGTCCCATGGGAGTCGATGCTCTTACCACTCAAAAATATCTCATTACCGGGGAAGGACAGATAAGATGAGACTGCTGATAGCATCCGACATACACGGGGACGGCAAATGCTGCGAGGCAATGCTGTCCTCCGCCGAAAAAGAAAATGTCGATAAAATTCTCATTCTGGGAGACATTCTTTACCACGGACCGCGCAATCCCCTTCCGGAAAACTACAATCCCAAGCAGGTGATTTCGTTGCTCAATTCCAACAAAGATTCACTTATTTGCGTAAGAGGAAACTGCGACACCGAGGTGGACGCCATGGTGCTTGAATTTCCGATTCTTTCGGTATACTCTCAGGTATACGACGGCGACTGCAATCTGAATCTGTTTATGTCACACGGGCACATATACAATCCCGACACGCTCCCTCCTCTGACCGGCAACACCGTATTTTTATACGGTCATACTCATGTTTTTAAAAAAGAAATAAGGGGAAAAACAGTCTGCGTAAACCCCGGTTCGGTATCCTTGCCTAAGGAAAATAACCCCAAAACGTATATGATTTACGATTCCGGTGAATTTAAGGTCAAGGATTTTGACTCCAATGTGCTTATGAAATTCAACGTATCGGACAGATAACAAATCGTCATTAATATCATAACAAAAAGTTTACACTTTGGATTTTAATATTTATTGAATTGTGTCCTCAAACAGTATATAATAAAATGTAATTTATGTAATCAATATATAACTCGTCTCATTGTAAAATGGGTACGCGATTCGATTTTTTGGAGGTATTTTCTGTATGGTAGTAGCCGGCGATTTCAAGAACGGTGTAACTTTTGAAATGGATGGTAGCGTGTATCAGGTCATCGAATTCCAGCATGTAAAGCCCGGCAAGGGAGCGGCATTTGTGCGCACAAAGCTTAAGAACGTAATTTCGGGAGCCGTTGTGGAAAAAACATTCAGCCCTACTGATAAGTTTGAAAACGCTTACATTGAAAGAAAAGATATGCAATATTCATACAATGACGGCGACCTTTACTATTTCATGGATATGGAAACATTCGACATGCTTCCTCTCAACCGGGACAAGCTCGGCGACGCGTTCAAATTCGTAAAGGAAGAGATGATGTGCAAGATCATTTCATACAAGGGCAACGTATTCGGCGTAGAGCCCCCTATCTTCGTTGAGCTTGCGGTCACAGAAACAGACCCCGGATTTGCGGGAAACACCGCTACAAACACACTTAAGCCCGCCACACTTGAGACCGGAGCGGTTATCAAAGTTCCGCTGTTCATAAATGTGGGAGACGTTTTGAAAATAGACACGCGCACAGGAGAATATCTCTCCCGCGCTTAACAAACAACAAAAGTGCGGAAAATTCGCGTCGGCGGGTTTTCCGTATATTTTAAAATTACAGGTTCAACAGTATTTTTATCCGCCTTATATTCAGTCTTCTGATATCTCGGCTATGATAAAAACACCTTATGCGGAAAGGAAAGGTAAATACAATGGAACTCACCGAAAAAGCGGCGTACATCAAAGGACTCGCGGAAGGATTGGCTCTTGACGAGACCTCCGCGGAGGCAAGGCTTATAAAAGAGCTTCTGGCATTGTGCTCGGATATGGCGGAACAGATATCCGAAATGCAGGAGGATATGGACGACCTCGGCAGCTATATCGAGGAAATAGACGAAGACCTCGGAGACATTGAGGAAATCCTGTTTGACAATGACGACGGCGACGAAGAGGACGAATGCGACGGAAATTGCGACAGTTGTTTTGCGGACTGCGACGACGGTGAAGACTATTATGAAATCGTTTGCCCGTCCTGCGGAGAAACAGTTTGCTTTGACGAGTCGGTAAACGCGGAATCCCTTGTTTGTCCCGCCTGCGGCTCGCCTCTCGGATGCATAATAGATGAAGATGACAAAAATCCGTCCGAATCATAAATCCGACCTTTTGTAAAACCGAATATTTATTTTAATTATAAAAAACGTCTGTCTCTCGGTACAACCGAAAACAGACGCTTTTTTATTTATTATTTCCTTTAAAATTCCGTCACATTAATGAGTTATACAGTGTTCTCAGTACGGTTTCGTCCTCAATTATACTGTCCGCGATTACCACAAGCCCGTCGGAGCATACGGTTATTTTCTTTCCCGCATCCTCAATAAGCGAATTTGCCTTTACATACTCAATTCCGTAATGATTGGTTTTGTTCGCTCCGTCGCATGATATATTCAAATAATCTTCAAGAAACGAAACCGGAAGCCAGATATCGTGATCGGAAGCCAACAGAACTCCGTTCGTGTTATCGTCCACTATGCGCACGGATTTACCGTTTACAAAAGCGTTGTAAGAGCGCGATTTAAATACCACCATATCCTCGCTCAGCACATCGGGAATTTTGCTTTCGGTTTCCTTCAAGGTAAATCTGTAATTATACCTTCCGTTAGGAGCGGCGTCGCCCTGATCAAGAAATTCCATTATGTCCTTAGTGGGTATTGAATTATCCGCCCATTTGAAATCCATGGTATCCTCAAAACCTATCAGGGATTTTTCAAGCTTTATCTGCAATATCTTTCCGTTCCTTACATACTCAGCCCTTCCCGCCGACTCAAGCTGCCAGGTGTCTTTGCCGACGAATCTGTCCACGGAAACCGTATTTCCGTCCTGCGAACGGTTGATAAGATAATCGTAGCCGTACCAGCCGGTATTGTCATCGCAGTCAGCGTTTATGAAAAGGTTCATCCAATTCGTCCCCTCAGGGTCTGTAATATCCTCCGCGCACTCGACATAGAAATACAGATAGTTGCTGTCGGTTGAGACTTTGGCAAGCACAATATCGTTTCTTCCGCTGAAATTAACATACATTCCGTACTCGTTGCCGCCCACGTGCCCGGGCGAAAGTCTGTCCGTGGTATCTCCCTCATAGTCCCGGTATTCCGGTCCCACGGCGTACCACTGACCTACCGAGCCGTTTATATCGATTGCCCACTGTCCGAACGCGGACTCGATTTCCCGGCTGCCCTTATATGTACGGATATATTCCGCCATCTGATAATAGTAATTGTCGCCGAAGCCGCCTTTCATGGGTTCAATATCACGAGAGTATTCGGGATTGAATTGGTCAATAAAGTAAGAAGACTCTTTATCTTCGGGGTCAGAGGAGACAACATACTCCCCGGCAACGGTCATACCGACGCCTCCCGCTCCGGCTCCCGCCCCCGACCAGCGTCCGGCAATCCATTCGTTCCAGCCGGTTATCATCAAAAGCGGAGGATCCTCTCTGAGCGCGCGCTCAAAGTGATTTGAAAACATCAGTCCGAGCGGCGTCGTGGTATTCATAAGCGCATATCCGAAGTTCCAATTTCCCTCATACTGAATGTGCTGCCTCGGCACGGTACTGCGTCCCGTCATCGCGCCCGAACCGCACATCACCACCATTTGCTCCACGGTTTTTCCGTCCTCCGCATATCCGAGCGCCTGAGGATAGTCATCCGACCACGGCCAGCACGCCGCGCCCTTTCGCTCCTGGTACCAGTTTGTGGCTCCTACCGCCCATGAATACCGCACGGTAAAGAAGTCTTTTTGCTCGTTTGTCATATTGACATCCCCCGTCAGCATCACAAGCGGCTTGCCGTTCCAATAAAACCATAGATCCTCGTACAGTCCCTTGGCGTAAATGCTTTCATACAATTCGTTGAATTCCTCGTCAAAGCTGCCTACCAAAAAACATATTTTCGGTACGTCGTATCCCTCCTGCCTGACTTCCTCCCATACCTTGAGGAGCGCCATGTGACTTACGGTATGCAGATTATTGTTTGAAGTATCAAAAAACACAAAATCAATTCCGGCGTCTGCAAACATATATGCGTGGCGGCGAAGCACCCACTCGTCATTTGAGGAATAATAGCCGAAATAGGGCTCCGCCCAATAATGCGGATGTCCTTCTCCGCCCTCCTGCATCACTTCCCAGAGCTTTTCCGTACCTCCCTCAAGGTACGCGGCGTTGTGGTCTGTAACCGAAATCGGGTTTAATGTGCTTTGGTCCTGATCCCGCCACAGAAAATAGAATATTCCGACCTGTCGGTCTGTCGGGGTTTTGGTCTCCGAGGATGAGGGCATCGAACGGTCAGCTCCGTCTGTCGCGGTCCAGGTGTCCTGCCAGACATCGCGTGTGGAAGGGATAATGCCGTTGTTATCGGGATCGTCCGACGTAAATGTGTAAACCGGGAGAGTCAAATCCGAAAAAGTTATATATTCCTCTGTCTTTGGTACATCCGACGAAATTATTCCGTCCGTTTCTTCTCCGTTTAAAACAGAAGTTGAGGTCTCCGTATCGTTTTCCCCTTCTGGGTGTTTATTGCATGACGCCAATACCGCAAGTAAAAGCATAACCGAAAAGGCGCAGACCCGAAAAATATATTTTAAGGCTATACGATTAAACTTATTATCGATTTGCGTTTTATTTTTCATCTCAGACTCCTTTCATGTGGACTGTTGCGACAGATATAAACAGCTTATGAATCGCCGCGCTTCTTCTTTATGACCGTCGCGCTGCCTGACAGTACCGCGAGAACAAGCAGAGCGGCGTTTACAGTGTATGCCGATTTACATCCCTTGTTTTCGGCGTTATTGTCTTCGCTTTCCGACCGATCGTCCGTCGGCTCCTCGGATACCGTTTCGTCGCCGACTATTGTGCTTTCCTCTTCTTTATCGGGCGCCGGGGCAGGATCTGTTTCAACTACGGTTGAGGTATATACCGCGTTGACGGTAAAATTCGTATCGTTGATTTCATAAGGCTCCCAGACACCTTCCATTCCCGGAATTATGGGGACTACCGGTTCGTCAATCGACCTGTCTCCTTCCGTGTAAGTTACCTTATAAACCTCTCTTCCGAAAACCATAAATGTAATCTCGTATGTTTCTCTTATTTTCGGAAGTTCATGCTCATACTGCTTCGCCTCATCCGCCGTATCGAAGAAAGCTATGTATTCGATATCAATACCGGCTCCTGTCGGAAGCGCGTTTTTTTGTGGCGCTATAAAGTCATACCTCAGATAATTTATCTTATTAGTGTCCCGGTTATAATCCGAAATTCCGGACAGATCAATCACGGCAACATGCCAGTTTCCGTCGGCTATATAGTCTATCTTTGCATAGTCTCCGCCTCCGTACGCCGTTGACTGAACCGAACCCGCATACAGCTCTCCCATAACATTCGGCACAGCAGTGCGGTATTTTACCGCCATATACGGCGCCACGGCGGTTTGCTCTTTAAACAGATAATAATAAGGGTCCGAACCTGTCGCTGTCAAACTGATATAACCGTCCTCATAGCTGTAGCTTGTGTTCTCACACTGTACCCCGTCGCTTATATTGAGTTTTTCACCGTCTATAAGAATAACCGGCGTTATGCTTTCCGGGTCAAGCGGCAATGTGGGCGCGACCGCGTATTCCTTGCCGTCTTTAATATAAGTCTCGGTCTGCGCGAACGCCTTTGCCGCCGCCGGATTGGCAAAAAACTTTATATATGCTATGTCAATTTCAGCGTCTGTCTGCGCGTCCGCAAACAAATCGAGTCGAATATTCTCAAGCTTTACGTCGTCTGTGTTTCCCCACGCCTCAGTCGCGTCAACAACCACGATATGCCATTCTCCGTCATTTTCCCAATTTATCGGGACATCTGGCGTATACCCGTCCTCTTTCCACATAACTCCGTCCGAGCGCTCTACGGACAGACCGCTCCGTAAGGAAGAATTTGTTCTGTATTTTATTACAATGTTGTCAGCAAATGACGAATTGACGTCGGGCAATATTCCGAAAGTAATATACGAATTTTCGTCTGACGCCGAAGCCGAAAGGTATCCCTTATCGCACAAATCCTTTATCGAGGCGCCGGAGTGGCATGAAATTCCGAAGGTTTCAAAGGCGCTTTCACAAAGTCCGGTAAAGTCATATTCAAACGTACACGCAGTGTCATATTCCGGTCCCATATCCTCAAGCCCCACTCCTTTTGTAAGATATGCCGCCACCAGAGCCGCGCTGTTTTCTTTTCCGTTGCGGAAAGAGATCACTCCCTCGCGCTCGGTCCCGTTTTTGCTTGTAAAACCGGTATAAGCCTTATCCGAGGGTGAAGTCATCTTCACTTCAAAGCAGTATTCTCCCGCCGGCAATTCATCGAAGGTCACGGTAAGGTCTTCTCCGTCGGACAGGTCTTTGAGCTTTTGCTCAACCAAAGGAGTTTGGGAGGTGGTTTGCGCGTAAGTCCCGTTCCATTCCCAAAGTCTGAAGTATCCCTCGTTTGTCGCCGCGCCCCATGTAGCGTGATAATATACCGTAATTCCCGTTACCGGACTCTCCGCTTTGAATTTCTGACCGTAAGATTCTCCGCCTCCGCAGAAAGGGTCTCCCTGCTCGTCACCCGTGACATTCAGCACAGGCACGTTAACGGTGCTGAGCGCATAGCGATGCGTATTGAACCGCGTTCCGTAATCAAACCTTTCGGCATATTTCATTTCCGAAAACAGACCGATATATGTAATATCTATCCAATCATCGGATTTGATACCGCTCCCGGCAAGATAAAAACTCAGGCTGTCAATGGACGAACCGTCGGCAACCGGCAGCTGCGCGATTACCTCGTGCCAGTATCCGTCGGCATTTATATCGATATCAACGCTTGCGAAATTTCCCGTGCCCTTTGCTGAAACAACGAGCTTTTCCGCCCCGGTCTGCCCTCTGTAGGCAATCTTCACATATCTGAAATCTGACGACTTATCAATATCATTGATTTCAGTTTCTGCCATAGAATTGTCCGACATCACGAGAAATCTGTGGAAATCCGCTTCCCTGAATACCGTAACTTTATCACTCTGCGCCGACAAACCGGCAGGCGTCTTTCCGGTTCCGAAGTCCGCAATATATGACCCCTCGATCAATTCCTGCCGTCTCTGCTCCTCAAGCTTTAAATTTTCGCTTGCCGAATATGAATTGGCGTAAACGGCTTCACCAAAAAATTTTATATATTCGACATCAATGGAGTCTCCCGCCTCGCACCCCGACGCGAGCGGGTCAAACCTGAAAGCGTATAAAGTCTCGTCTGGAGCATTTCCCCATACGTTATGAGCGTCTGCCACTACGGTATGCCATTCTCCGTCGTTTTGATAGTTCCACAGCACATGTGTGCCCTCCGCGCCCCACTGCGCTCCTCCCGAACGGTTGGTATAAAACTCGCCCATTGAGATGTCCGAGGATGTCCTGTACTTAATCACCGCGTAAGCAAGCTTATCCGCGGAAACATCGGGAGAGGCAGCGTCCGAGAATTTGAAGTAAGGATCGCTTCCCGTGGCGGTAAAGGTTACATATCCGTTTGCAGAGTCGGATATGGAGATATCATTTTGCTGTGTGATATTGAACTTTGATATAATATCGTCGGTCTCAACCGAAAAATCATAAACAAAAGTGGCGTGAGCGCCGGCGGATTTGTCTTTCATGTCCGCTATGGTTATCTCGCAGACGAAAGCTCCCGACGGGTTTCCGTCAAGATAAGCCTGCATATCGGTCACCTTGCCCGGTATAGGGTCCGCGGCTCCGTTTGCCGCCGGCCAAGGGGTATATGAGGTCCCCTCGGTGCAGATAACCTCGAAATAAAGCTTCCCCGTAAGTTTCAACTCGGAAGGTATATTCATGACAAGGTCGCTGTGGTCCTGATGGTTTACAATTTCAGTCGCGTACAAAGGCTGTGCCGACACGGTATCCGCGCGGTTGCCTTTCCACTCGTACAGCCTGAAGGTACCCTTGTTGACATTGTTGCTGTATGTCGCGAAATCATTTATGGTAATACTCAACAGCTTTTTCTCCGAATCGAGCGTAAAAGCATACCCGACAGGATTGTTGAGTCCGCTCATATACGGATTTCCTCCCGCCCCGCCCTTGGAAAAGCTTATAGTCTCCACTCCGGAGTTTTCCTCGGCGTCCGCCGTAAGCGAAAATCCCGCGAACCAGGTCATGCAGGAGAGCAGCATAATAAAAGACAACTTAAGACAAACAAATTTTTTCATAGTCCACCTCCTCGGTTAATTGCAGATAAATTTTCGAAATTTTTATCAGCGCTGAGAAACGCACAAACAGCCGACAAAATTTTTATTAAAAAATTGAAAACATTCTTAAACATTATTAATTGTATATTACAAAATTATATTTGTCAATGCTTTTTAAGTTATTTTGTTGAAAAGTCGATAAATTCAGCACTATATACATATTTATATCTTTGTTTTTAGTTAAAAAATCAATTGTTAAAAACAATTCAACAATTATAACAAATATATATTATAGGGCAAAACATAAACCAAAGCGAATAAATATATAAGTCATAGATTAAAAAAAACGGGCTGTCTCAGATCGATTTTTCGGAAAATTCCTTTGTAAAAAACAAAAAACACTTGCATACCGCTGTGAGTAAGCAAGTGTTTATGTATAGGATGCGTTTATACGGAAACAAACTCCAAGCCTGAGACAGCCCGTTTTGATTATTCTGAGCAAACAGTGTCAGTAAATTCATCGGATTTTCTTTTTTCTTACGTCAAAACGAGATTTACCGTTGCCCTTCGGCTTATTATTTATCTTGTCCGAATACTTCTTTGAACCAAAACTTTGTACCGATTTATTTCTCACGGAAGTTGACTTGCCGCCCTCTCTGCCGTCCGGAAATTTTTTATTTGCCGTCTTTGAGCCGACGTCGGCTCTCTTTTTCGTAACGGCTCCGTTTGCGGGTCTTACAAGGCAGTCGGACGAGTATCCGATGAGGTCTTCTCTCCCCGCAAGGGTCAAAGCCTCTCTTACAAGCTCCGCGTTCTGAGGTCTGTTGTATTGAAGCAATGCCCTCTGCAGCTGTTTTTCATGATAATCCGACGCCACATACACCGGCTTCATATCAAGCGGATTTATACCGGTATAATACATGACCGTAGAAGCGGTGCCGGGAGTGGGATAATAGTCCTGAACCTGTTCCGGGGCGTAATTGTCACGCTTAAGGCAGAGCGCAAGCTCTATCGCGTCATTGAGAGTCGAGCCGGGATGGCTTGACATCAGATACGGGACAAGATACTGCTCTTTGGAGCATTCTTTTGTAATTCTGAAAAATTTCTCACGGAATCTTTCATACACTTCAAAATCCGGCTTGCCCATACACCTCAGGACATGCGAAGAGCAGTGTTCGGGCGCCACCTTAAGCTGCCCCGAGACATTGTCCCTTACAAGCTTTTTAAAGAACGTGTCGTCCTTATCCAGCATAAGATAATCAAACCTTATGCCCGAACGTATAAAGACCTTTTTTATCCCCGGTATTTTTTCAATTTCCTCAATAAGTTTTATGTATTCGCTGTGATCCACCTTCAGATTTTTGCACGGAGTAGGCGCCAGGCACTTCTTTCCGGGGCATACGCCGTCGGTAAGCTGTTTGTCACACGCCGGATATCTGAAATTGGCCGTCGGTCCTCCGACGTCGTGAATATACCCCTTGAAATCCGGCATCTCTGAAATCAGCTTTGCCTCACTCACAACGCTTTCAATGCTTCTCGAACGCACAGTGCGCCCCTGATGAAACGCGAGCGCGCAGAAATTGCAGGCTCCGAAGCATCCTCTGTTATGAGTAATTGAAAACTTTACTTCTTCAATCGCGGGAACTCCGCCGTCCTTTTCATAAACCGGATGATATGTACGGGCATATGGCAAGGAATACACATGGTCAAGCTCTTCCCTTTCAAGCGGCGGCATAGGCGGGTTCTGAACAAGCATTTTATTGTCATACATCTCGCAAATTGCTTTTCCGTTTACAGAATCCTGATTTTTATACTGCACCCCGAAAGCCTTAGCGTATGCCTGTTTATCTGTTTTAAGCAAATTATAGTCAAATGAACCCGCGATATCAAAGTTTACCTTATCATCCGGAGAGCACAAATAAACAGTCCCTCTGACGTCTCTTATCTTTTTTACCGGGACGCCTCTGTCAAGCAGCTGCGCTATACGGATAAGTATATTTTCTCCCATACCGTATGTAAGTATATCGGCGCGGCTGTCCACAAGCACCGAGCGACGCACTTTGTTGTCCCAATAATCATAGTGAGCAAACCGCCTCAGCGACGCCTCAAGCCCTCCCAGAATTATCGGGACGTCTCCGTAAGCCTCACGTATCCGGTTTGAATAAACAATGAGCGCGCGGTCGGGGCGGAGCCCCGCCTTCCCGCCCGGCGAATAATAATCATATGTACGTTTCTTTTTCGCCGCGGTATAATGCGCCACCATTGAGTCAATATTTCCCGCGCTTACTAAAAATCCGAGTCTGGGTCTGCCAAAGCGTTTGAAATCCTCGCATGACTTATAATCCGGCTGAGCCAGAAACGCCACCCTGTAGCCCTTATCCTCAAGTACCCGGCTGATAATCGCCGCCCCGAAAGAAGGATGATCCACATAGGCGTCTCCGCTGACATACACAAAATCGGGCGCGTCCCACCCCCTGTATTCCATGTCTTTCCTGCTTATCGGGAGAAATGTTTTGTTTATTTCCATTTTATTATATTTCCTGTTGTTTTTTACTGTTTAAACTTTGTCAACGGCGTTTCTTTTCTTTTTTAATGCCGAACATTTTTCTAAGCACGGGTGCCAAAAATCCCGGCGAACGCACAAGAATTATCTTCATGGCAAATCTCCTTTCGGATATTATTTACCAATATTATATGCGTTTTTTCGGGCTCAGTTTACATATCGCGTGATTCGATTATATAAATCCCGCCTTTTTTTACCGAAATCAAAGCGCAGTTTCCGCTTACCTCATTGGAAACCGCATACTGAAGCTTGCGCTCCAGAGTTTTATTTTTAAGCGGGTACTTACAGCCCTCTATTGAAACACCCTTGACCTTCTCATCCGCCGAAATCAGCGAAAAATATTTATATCCGCTGCGCAAAAGTATAAAGCTGTTGTTTTTCAGATAGCGTATACGGTTCTGACCGTTCACAATGACACCTCGTATATGTCTCTCATATAAGCTTTCAAGTATAGCCATCACGGACAAAGCATGGTCAATTCTGCCCCCGGTTCCGCAAATAATCGTAATTTCCTCCGCGCCGCGCTGAACCGCTTTTTCAACCGCAAGCTGCGTGTCGGTGCAGTCTTTTTCCGGAGCGACCTGCAATATTTCAGGCACATCCTGCGGCAGACTTTTGAGCGAGTCAAAGTCTCCTATCAGAATATCCGGTGTTATCCCAAAAAGCTTGGCATTGTTATATCCCGAATCCGCCGCTATCTTGATATCTCCGTTATCGGGACGCTCATCTATCTTCTCCGGAAATATCTCTCCGCCCGCATATACAAACGCTCTCATAGTCCATACTCCTTAAATAATTTATTTTTATTTGTTCGGATCACTTTTTATCCCACTTATGCTTGTTCTTGAGCACTTCATAAAGCATTACATAGCTTTCATGCCGGCTCTTCGGTATATCGCCCTTTCCGACCGCTTCAAGAACCGCGCAGCCCTCTTCTTTTGTATGCGTACACTTTGTGTATCTGCATTTGCCGAGAAAAGGAGTAAACTCCCTGAAAGTCAGGGCAAGGTCATCTGTTTCAAAAAAGTCAAATTTTTCAAAATCAAGCATTGAAAATCCCGGAGTATCCGCGATATATCCTCTTCCGTCCAAAACCGGCAAAAGCGTAACGCTTCTGGTCGTATGTCTGCCTCTGTTTGTTTTTCTGCTCACCTCTCCGGTCTCAAGCGTCAAACCGTCGAACAACCTGTTTATAAGTGTGGATTTACCCACGCCCGAAGCTCCCGCAAACGCAACAGTCTTATTATCAATAACAGATTCAATATAACTATGTAAATCCGCTATCCCCTCTCCGGTGACGCATGAAACCCGAAAAACTGAAAACCCGACTTTTCTGTATATATCGGCGATAAACCCGCTCATATCTCTGTCAAGCTCGGTTTTGCCGATGACAATCACAGGCTCTATCGACTTAAATTCAAGAATAGATACAAGCTTGTCGATCATATCAAGCATGGGAGAGGGAGCAGACGCCGCGACCGTAACAAAAATACAATCTACATTGGAGATAGGCGGACGGATCAGTGAATTTTTTCTCTCCTTTATACCGCATATAACCGCCCCGCTCTGACCGTCGCTCAACGCCACGTCAACATTGTCGCCCACAAGTGGGGTAACATTGTTATGTCTGAACACCCCTCTTGCGCGACAGTTTATTTCCTTTGAGCCCATACCGCATTTTTCCCTTACTGTATAAAGCCCACCGGTATTTTTTATGATTTTACCCTCAAACACCGTATTTGTCAAGCCGTGTTTTCCTCACCTTCATCGTAAATTCCGGGATAATTGTTCCATGGTATAAAAATCTCTCCCGGATCCTTCCCGGACATATCCTGCGTATAATCCTCAGCTCCGACATGCGATCCGTCTGTAATGTCCGCGCCGAAGCTCTCGTATTCTTCATCTTCGGAATTGACGCAGACCACAATATCTATGACGGTTCCGTTTTTGACATAAGATCCCGGAATAAGACTTTGATTTATCACCGCGTTATTCGCCTCATCGGATGAATACTCTTCGGTTATTTCTCCCAAAACAAGTCCTGACTTAAGTAATATTTCTATGGCTTCGTCAATATACTTTCCTCTCAGATCCGCAACCTTTACGGATCCCGCGGTTCTGAGCCGCGTGACATACAATACAACGGTATCTCCCACATGCACCGTCTGACCTGACCGGGGATTGCTTGACTGAACAGCGTCCGACACTCCGGTATCTGAAAATATGCTGACTATTTTTACCGCGCAACCGTTCTGCCTCAGTATAACAGCCGCTTCTCTGTAATCGCTGCCCTCAAATTCGGGAATTTTGTATTCTTCTCTCCCGGCTCCTATGTTTATTTTTATTTTGAGCTTTTTCCCCTCTTCGGTTTTCTTTTTTGAGCCGGGCAAAGGATATTGAGATAAAATTACACCCTTTTGGGAATCGTCGGAATTTACGTAATTCTCCTCAAACTCAAAGTCATCAAGCGCAAAAATTTCATCTATTTTAAGTCCTTCGGTATCAGGCACAATCACGACCTTGCGTTTTACGTCATCCGAATAAAACAGGCTTGCAAAAAGACAGGCCGAAACAGCCAAAAACATCATAACCGAAAATATCGCGACTTTTATATATTTTCCTGTTTTTTTGTCGGACTTCGCTTTTTGCCTCATTTTGTACTTCCTCCCGCAATCCGGTTTATTTTTTATGTATCATAATTCGGGAAATACAATCATCAAAGCACGCAAAATTAAAATCCGAAAAAATATAAAAGTATATGTATAAATAAAATCCGTCAGTCAGAGCTGTCTTAGGGGATACTCTCAGCGTCCGCGCGTCTGAGCTGTCCGCAGGATGCGTTTATATCGGCTCCCAAACGTCTGCGCACGGTAGCCCGTATACCGAGTTTTTCAAGCTCATTCACAAATTCCCTGACGGCTTTGGCTCCGCTGCTTTTGAAGCTTGTCTCCTTTACCTCGTTTACGGGAATGAGGTTTACATGTATCGGCATATGCGCTTTTTTGCCCCTGAGTCTGCGGTTCAGCAGCTCACCCAAGCGGCGCGCGTCACCCGCCGTGTCGTTCTTTCCGGCTATCAAAGTATATTCAAAGGAAATTCTTCTGCCGGTGACTTCATAATAAGAGCGGCAGGCGTCCATAAGGCTTTCAATGTTCCACTTTTTATTAACCGGCATAATTTCACAACGCGTCGCGTCGTCCGCCGCGTGAAGAGAAATCGAAAGCGTAATCGGCAGATTAAGTTTTGAAAGCTCGTAAATTTTATCCACAATGCCGCAGCTTGAAAGCGATATATGCCTGTAGCCTATGTTCAGCCCGTCGGGTTCATTGACAAGCCTTAAAAACTTAACGACATTCTCAAAGTTGTCGAGCGGCTCTCCTATACCCATCATTACCACATTGGAAATACGTATATTCAGATCTTTCTCAGCGGCGATTATCTGTCCCAGAATCTCGCCGGCTTCAAGATTTCTGACCCGTCCCATAAGAGTTGAGGCGCAGAATCTGCAGCCCATTCTGCAACCCACCTGTGATGAAACGCATATAGTATATCCGTGCTCATATTTCATAACCACAGACTCAATGCAGTTTTTATCCGAAAGCTCAAAGAGATATTTTACCGTTCCGTCGATTTGAGAAACAAGCTTCTTCTTTATTCCCGGAAAGGCGCAGTCCATAAGGGACAACAGCTTTTCTTTGGTCTTGTTTCCCACGTTTGTCATTTCTCTAAGCTCAATACCTTTATGAAGCTGTGTAAATATCTGTTTGGACCTGTACCCCGGTTCGTCTATTTGATTCATAATCTCCCTCAGTTCATCGGGAGTCAATGAGAGTATATTTGACATATGTCACATGTCCTTACTGTAAACTTGAAGCAAAGCATTGCCGCAACACGTCGCCAACACTTGTTTTATTTGAATATTCAGGCAAACCGCGCCGATTTTTCCTGACCCTTTCCGCGTTGACACGGTCTTTCCGAATAAAAAGCCGAGCGGCCCCGCGCGCCGAATTCACGTGAAACGCCTTAATTTATCTTTTTCATTTTACAGATAAAAAAACCGTCCGTGTCGTTTATATCGGGAGCAAGCTCCAGAATACCGCCCTTCGACGCAAGACCTCCCGCGTTAAAATCACACAGCGCAAAATCCTTATGCGAAGCAAGAAATCTTTCAATATTCAGCAGATTTTCCTCGGGGATAACGGTACATGTCGAATAAACAAGAGTTCCTCCGTTTTTCACATAGCGCGAGCAGTTTTCAAGTATTCTGTACTGTATGTCGGGAAGTTTCTCGGTATCACTTAGTTTTTTATACCTTATCTCAGGCTTTTTTCCGATAACTCCGAATCCGGAACACGGAACATCACACAACACTTTATCCGCTTTTCCTTCAAGTGAAATATCGAAAACACCGCCGTCCTTCCTCATAGTCTCTATTATTCCGATACCCAGCCTGTCTGCCCCGGCGTCGATCAGCCCAAGCTTGCTTTGATGCAGGTCGCACGAATAAATAAGCCCTTTGTTGTTCATAAGGATGGCACTTCCAAACGATTTGGAACCCGGGCAGGCGCAGGAGTCAATCAAAAAGTCAGATTCTTCCGCTCCCAAAGCCTCCACGCACAGTGCGGACGCCGTGTCCTGAACAAAAAATTCGCCCTCCTCAAAACCCGGCAAGGATTCCACGTCACAGCCGTTTACCATGACAATATACGGCAGATATCCGCTCGGTTCATAATCAATATTCCGGGCGCCGAGTTCCCGTATATACTCATCCACACCGACCTTAAGCGTATTTATGCGCAATGCCGTCTTTGAGGGTCTGTTGAATATTTCAAATATATTTTTGGTTCTCACGGTTCCGTATATGTCCGTAAATTTATGACATATTTCCTCCGGAAAAGAATATTTCACCGACAGATACCCGTAAATATCGGTATTTTCATTAGGATAATCAATTTTATCCTTTTGCCTTTCATAAGTCCGCAGAACCGCGTTTACCAGCCCCGCGAATTTTTTGGGAGCCAATCTGACAGTCTCGTTTACGGCGGCATATGTCGGTATTCTGTCAAGAAACATCATCTGATACAACCCGATTCTCAAAATTATCAGAATGTTTTTATCGGTTTTATCAAAATTTTTCAGAATTTTTTTTATAATATAATCCAGAGTTATTCTGCGTTCAATTACCCCAAGAACAATAGTACTCGCAAGCGCCCTGTCGTACTTTTCAAGTCCGCTGCCCTTAAGGGCGCTGTCAATGGCAATATTGGAATACTGACCGTTATTCTCAATCTTTTTTAAAATTTCATACGCAAGCTTTCTCGGCATTAATTCCTCCGATTATACACCCTCAACACTTGAAGCGGAGTTTATAAATAATTGTAATTTCGAATTATCGGCGTTTTGACGCCCCGGCGGCTATCAGAATAAACCGGAAAAGGTTGGCAAGCGAGGTTGCAAGCGCGGCGACATATGTCATGGCGGCGGCGCTGAGCACCTTTTTCGCGCCTTCCAGATCGCTTCCGTACATCATTCCGCTTTCCTCAAGAATCTTAAGCGCTCTTCCTGACGCATTGAATTCCGTAGGCAAGGTGACAAGCTGAAAAAGAGTACTTGTGGCAAAAAATATAATTCCGAGAAACATCAACAGCTCGCCTAAAAACGAGAAATACGAATATGAATAAGTCACTCCCGCCAATATAAGACCTATCAGAAACAGAGGCATGGACAAAGCAGAGCCTATCTGAGTTACCGGAATGATAGCGGATCGGATCTTTATCGGCAGATAACCGGTGGCGTGCTGAACGGCATGTCCCGCCTCATGCGCCGCCACTCCAACGGCGGCAACGCTTCTGCTGTCATAGGTAGACTCGGAAAGTCTTATAACATTGGTTCTCGGGTCATAATGATCGGTCAGATGACCGCTTACCCTTTCGACTCTTACATGTGAAAGTCCGTTTCGGTCAAGTATCGCCCGTGCCGCGTCCGCGCCTGACAGACCGGACGAATTCTGCACCTTATTGTACTTGGCAAAAGACGACTGCACCTTTATCTGCGCGACCAGCGCGAAAATCATGGCGGGCACCAGTAAAAGCAGTGTCCAGTCTCCCCAGAACAGTCCGAAAAACATATAATCACCTCATCCCCCCAAAAGGGCTTTCAAAAAATTTTTCGACGCTGAATAATCAACTTCTTTATTTTATTATAGCTGTTTATTTTTAAATCTATTTAAACTAAATATTGTAATTAAAACCTCACTTGAAAATATCACCGACAAAAATTTTTCTGCCTCTCACAAAATCCTGCGCGTTCATCCTTCCCTTTCCCTGCGGAATAACCTCCAGAATCTTTACGCTGCCACCCTCACACGCTACGCAGATACCTCCGTCAAGCGAAATAACGGTTCCGGGAGCAACGCCAACCTGCATATTGTCGGTCTTTTCGCACTCACAGGAAACAACCTTTAAAATATTACCGTCCGGAGTATGAGTAAAAGCCAACGGTAGCGGTGAAAGTCCTCTTACCAGATTGAAAATCTCCCTCGCCGTCTTTGAAAAATCAATCAGACAATCATTTTTCTCGATTTTCGCGGCATATGTCGCCTCATTGTCATTCTGCTTTGACGGCGACAGTGTACCCGCCTTTAAGCTCTTTATTGTACTCAGTAAAGTCTGCGCGCCGCATAAAGCAAGTTTATCGTGCAGGGTTTCAAAATTATCGTTATCCGAAATCTCCACTTCGGTTTTTTGCAGCATATCCCCGGTATCAAGTCCCTTTTCCATATACATGGTAGTGATGCCGGTCATTGATTCTCCGTTAATAATCGCCCTTTGAATCGGCGCCGCGCCTCTGTACTTCGGCAAAAGCGAACCGTGAACATTGATACATCCGTATTTCGGAAACTCAAGTACGTTTTCGGGCAGCAGCTTTCCGTAAGAGACCACAACAATAAGATCGGGAGACAGAGATTTCAGCAGGGACGAAAATTCTTCTCCCTTAAGAGTGTCCGGCTGATAAACCGGTATTTTTTTTTCTTCCGCGTATATTTTCACAGCGCACGGACAAAGCTTGTATCCTCTGCCCTTAGGCTTGTCGGGCTGCGTGACCGCCGCGACTATTTCCTCTCCCGACTCATAAAGCGCTTTAAGCGACTCTCTTGCAAAATCCGGAGTTCCCATAAACAATATTTTCATTTATACGCTTTCCTCCATTCAATTACTCTTTTTGAGAGAATGCGGAGCCCGAAAAATACACTTTACTCAAGCTCATCCTCCCGGAGCATACGTTCCACGATATCTATATAAAGCTTTCCGTCCAGATGGTCTATTTCGTGGCAGAATGCCTGCGCCAAAAGCTCGGTGCCCACATACTCGACTGTATTGCCGTTTCTGTCAAGCGCCCGCACAACCACTCTCTCGGGTCTTTTCGTAAGACCGTATTTTCCCGGTACCGAAAGGCAGCCCTCGATACATTCACGCTCTCCCGAAGCCTCTGTTATTTCGGGATTTATAAGTTCGATAAGCTTTCCCGGCTCGGCTTCAATAACCACGATTCTGCGAAGCACACCCACCTGAGGCGCCGCAAGCCCGCATCCGTTTGCAGCGCGCATGGTCTGCGCCATATCGTCGATCAAAGTAAGTATTCTCGGCGTTATTTTATCTACCGGTCGGCTTTTTTTTCTGAGCGTCTCATCCCCGACCTTAAGTATTTTTAATTTTGCCATAAAACAAATCCTTTCTACCTATTTATTATGCCGTATAAAAATTCAATATATAATATTACAGATATCGGTATTATATGTAAAATTCACCCTGACTTTTAAAGCAGAGCTTACGAGCATTTTTGTGAACGCTTTCGACAAGCGGACAAAAGCGATATCTCTGCCGACCGGGTAACGGAGACATGCGCGCTATTTATAATCCCGTAGGATTAAAATCCACGCTGACAGCGGATCTGCCCGCGCCCTCCCTGCCGAATTTAATAAGCAACTGCGAGAACATTTCGCGGCTGCGTTTATTGAGACGGCATTTGATAACTATTCTCATTCTGTACTTCTCTTCTACCTTGTACACCGGCGCCTCAAAGGGTCCGAACACTATCATGCTGACGTCCGAAAAATTTGTTTTCAGCATAATATCTATTTCCTCTCTCAGTCTTTTGGAAGTCAACGCGGTCTGTTTTTCGTCGGGTGAAATTATGTTCAAAAGCGCGATATCGCAATACGGAGGAAAAACAAGCAATTTTCTGAGTCTTATTTCGCTGTCATAAAACGACTCATAGTCCTGACGGCACGCCAATTTTATCACATCGTTATCCGGATTGTTGGTCTGAATAATCGCCATTCCCTTTTTTTCGGATCTCCCCGCGCGCCCGATGACTTGGGTAAGCATTGCAAACGTACGCTCGTTGGCGTGATAATCGTCAAGATACAAAGACATGTCCGCCAGCAACACGCCCACAAGAGTAACTCCCGGGAAATCATGCCCCTTTGTAACCATCTGTGTCCCGATAAGTACATCCGCCTCACGGTTTTTGAATTGGGACAGCATCTTCTCATATGACTGTTTTTTCCCCGTGCTGTCGGCGTCCATACGCAAAATCTTTTTTCCGGGCAAAAGTTCCGAAAGCTCCTGCTCTATTTTCTGGGTTCCGAATCCGACCTTGACAAGATGCTCCGATGAGCAATTGGGACATTTTTCGGGCAACTGCGCTTTATACCCGCACCAATGACAAAAAAGAAATCCCCGGTCATATCTTCCGGACACCGTATGATAATTCAGAGATATCGAACAGTGAGGGCATGTAATTACCTCCCCGCAGCTTTTGCAGCTTACGACAGTATTGTATCCGCGGCGGTTAAGAAACAGGATAGCCTGATCTCCCTCGTCCGTCACGCGCTTGAGCTCGCTGACAAGGCGGGCGCTAAGAGGCGAACGTCTCAGGGCGTCCTCATTTCTCATATCGTTTATCACTACCTCAGGCAACGTCGCGTTGCCGTATCGGCTCTTAAGACGCAGCAGCTTGTACTTTCCCTCAACGGCTTTTGTGTAGCTCTCAACGGAAGGAGTCGCGGAAGACAAAAGCATTACCGCGCCGTTATAAGCGCATCTCCAACGCACTATGTCCCTTGCATGATATTTCGGAGAGGTCTCGGACTTATATGTAGACTCGTGCTCTTCGTCTATTATAAACAGACCGGGATTTTTTACAGGGGAAAACACCGCGGACCTTGTTCCTATCACTATATCGGCCTCACCGGAAGCTATCCTTTCGTATGCGTCCTGCCTCTCACCGGCAGACAGTCCGGAATGCACCAGCGCCACCCTGTCTCCGAAATATGCATAAAATTTTCCTACAGTCTGAGGCGTTAGCGCGATTTCGGGCAAAAGTAATATAACGCCGCGACCGTTATTCACGCATTCCTCTATCGCTTTCATCATCACATTGGTCTTTCCGCTCCCGGTGACGCCGAAAAGCAGCGCCGCCTCGGCTTTTCCCGCATGTATACTCTTTTTTATCTCCTCAAACGCCGTCTCCTGCTCCGAATTAAGCGTTATGCTTATTTTTTCGTCGGGTATTCCGTAAAAGGACTCTCTGAATTTTCTCTTTGCGTTTTTGCTCACAAGCCCTTTGTCCACAAGAGCCTTTATCTGAGCCGCGGTAGCTCCGGTCAACTGCATAATTTCTTTGGCGCTCATTTCCTTTGAGCTTTCAACCAATAAACCCAGAACCTCTTTCTGCTTCTCCGAGGATATCTTTACATCCGCCGATTTGTCAATTATCCGCCTGAATTTATCCGCGTCACATACCGCTCTGTAATAAAATTCATATGCTCCGGCACAGGCTTCACCGGCTTTAAGCTCCTTGCAGACATAACCTTTTTCAACAAGCTTTTTTATCGACGAAAGCGCGGCTGACGCGCCGAATTTACTCTTAAGCGTATCTATTCCCACATACGGTCTGGATTCTATATAATTATAAACAAATAAATCCGCCGGAGAAAAGCCCGCGGAGCCGTCCGGCTGCCTGCCCGGCGCCGGATAATAATATTCTGACAGCTTTCCGAGTATTGCCGAAGGGACGGCGCATCTTACCGCGTCTCCCACGGTACACAAAATCTGCTCTTTCATGTACAGGCAAAGCCGTATAATTTCCTCGGAGAGCGCCGCCCTGTCTTTGCAGACCGCAACAACAGGCTTTACGTTTTGCACAGACGGAGCTCTGCACAGTCTGTCTACCAAAGCCATATGCTTGCGGTTTCCTCGGCCGAACGGAACAGTCACAAAGGCGCCTCTGCAAACGTCCGCGCGAAGTTCGAACGGGATAAAATAGTCGTATGTGGTATCTATGCCGTAAGGATTGTCAAGCAAATATACCGATGCGTATTCATATGACCTATACTCGTTATCAGACATAAAACCACCCTCACCGTAAACTTATTTATAGTCCGCCGCGTTTCTATGATTATCCGACTTACTCTTCCCTCTCCGCGTCTCCGTCGTCTTCGGAATCATTTACATCCTTTACATCGTCTTCGTTTTCAGTTTCGTTGGAAAAATCCGTTGCATCAGATATTTCCGACACGGCGTCGCCCTCAGCAGCCGCGTTTTCATCTTCGGCGCTTAATTGGTCATAATACCCGTCCGGTCTTCTTACTATGATATATTCTCCCTCGTATATTTTACGAATGGCTATTTTAACAGCCTTGTCATCCCTCAATTCTCTGTCAATCATAGTATTGATAGGTCTGTCTGTCTCCTTGTTTCCCGTCACGGCTCTTTCCGCTTCTTCTCTTTGTCTTACATACTCGTTTGTAATAATTCTCGCGCACTTTGCGGTCGCCAGAGAGAGCTCGTAGCGATTGAATTTTCCTCTTGTCAACTCATCTATTGTTGGATAAAGCATAATTAACCTCCCTTATGCGTTTTGTTTTTTTGTCTGGGCAAATTGGATAATTAATGATAATAATATTTAATCGTTAATCCTGTCATCGCCCTCAGTTTTCGGCGTCTTCCTCATCGTCATCCGCTATACTGTCATCGTAAAGTCTGTTTGCCACCGTCTCGCACTGAAGCGCGGAAAGTATTACATGATCAGAATCGGTAATAATAACCGCCCTGGTCTTTCTCCCGCAGGTTACGTCTATTACTCTTCCGGCATCCTTGGCATCCTGTATGATTCTTTTAATCGGCGCGGAATCCGGACTGACAAGCGCCACTATGCGCTCCGCCGCCACCATGTTTCCGTACCCTATATTAATAAATTTCATATATTAATCCTCTCATATGACGCAGAAGACTTACTCAATATTCTGTATCTGCTCTCTTATTTTCTCGGTCTCGGTTTTGAATTCCACAACAAGATGGGAAATTTCCGCGTTTGAACACTTTGAGCCTATTGTATTGATCTCACGGTTAATTTCCTGAAGCAAAAAGTCGAGGCTTCTTCCGACAGGCTCGCCTGAAAGCAAAAAATCCTCAAAAGCGCAGAAATGAGACTCAAGCCTTACAAGTTCCTCGTCAACAGACACCCTGTCTGCAAATATTGCGCATTCGGTAAGTATCCGGCTTTCATCGACAGTTATACTGTTGTCGGCGAGCACCGCCTTAATCTTATCCTCCAAGGTCTTTCTGTAGCCTTCAATCTCCGAGTATGAAAGAGATTTTATATTGTTTTCGATTTGCCTGAGATTTTTCAGCTTTTCGGAAATATCAAGTTCTATCCGCTCCCCCTCCTGTTTTCTGCTGTCTAAAAATTTGTCCACGGCAACCGACAGAACAGAAAGCAGGTCATTCCAGTCATTTTCCTCATCGGGTTCGGGCTTTACAAACAAAAAAACATCCTGATTCTTCGCGACGTCGGAAACGCTGATCTCTCCCGAAAGACTAAACTCATTTTTCAGCTGTCTGAGTACGGAAATATATTTTTCGGCAAATGTACGGTTAAGCTCTATATCCTCCCGGTCGGCACACTCGCCGTTTACCGTGACATTTACCTCTGTTTTTCCTCTTGAAACTCCTCTGGATATAAAATACGGCTTTATTCTTTGCTCCAGATGAGAATACGCTCTCGGAAGTCTGGTCTGGCACTCAAAATAACGGCTGTTGACTGACTTTATCTCTACCGTAATTTCCCTGTTCCCCACCACGTCCTTAAATCTTCCGAAAGCCGTCATACTTTTAAACATTCAAATAAATTCCTCGGCTATGTTTATATTTTGGGCATATATAATTATTGTAATACATTCAAGGCAAAATGTCAAGAGTTTTTTACACTTTACAGTGAATTTGTCCAAAAAAAGAGACAAGGGCTATTCGCCCTTGACCCCACAAGCTTTTAAAAAAGTCTGACCAAAACTTTAACCGCGCATCAACTCAATGGCTTGACCTACAAGGAACCACGCTATCAGACTCTTACGCCTTCCAATAAACATCAATCAAAGAGCAAAGCCACATCAAAAATCAATCAGCTTATCAATATAAGCTTTCAGTTCGCCGACCGGAATTCTCTCCTGCTTCATGCTGTCTCTGTCGCGGACAGTAACACAGCCGTCGTTCTCGGACTCAAAGTCATAGGTTATGCACACGGGAGTGCCTATCTCGTCCTGACGGCGGTATCTCTTTCCGATAGACCCCGTTTCGTCAAATTCCACATTGTAATATTTGGAAAGTTCAAGATATATTTTCTCGGCGTTTTCGGAAAGCTTTTTGGAAAGAGGCAAAACCGCCGCTTTCACAGGAGCAAGCGCGGGATGCAAATGAAGCACGGTACGCACGTCGTTCTTTTCACTGTCTATAACTTCCTCATCGTAAGCGTCGCACAGGAACGCGAGCGCCACACGGTCGGCGCCCAACGACGGCTCAATCACGTAAGGTATATACTTCTCATTAGTCTCCGGGTCAAAATACTCCATAGACTCTCCGCTTGTAGTCTGATGCTGTTTGAGGTCATAATCCGTGCGGTCGGCTATTCCCCACAGCTCTCCCCAGCCGAACGGGAAAAGAAATTCTATATCGGTAGTTCCCTTTGAATAGAAGCAAAGCTCCTCCGGGCTGTGGTCTCTGAGTCTTATATTTTCCTTTGTCATGCCCAGGTCAAGCAAAAATTTCTCGCAGTAGCCTCTCCAGTATTTGAACCATTCCATATCGGTTCCGGGCTTGCAGAAAAACTCCAGCTCCATCTGCTCAAATTCTCTGGTTCTGAACACAAAGTTTCCGGGGGTTATTTCATTTCTGAAAGACTTTCCTATCTGACCCACGCCGAAAGGCAGTTTTTTTCTCGTCGTTCTTGCCACATTCTTGAACTGCACAAATATTCCCTGGGCGGTTTCAGGACGCAGATATACCGTATTTGACGAGTCCTCCGTAACACCTATGAAAGTTTTAAACATAAGGTTGAATTTTCTGATCCCGGTAAAGTCACAGCTTCCGCAGTCAGGGCAGGCTATATGGTTGTCTTTGATATAACCGTACATTTCATCGTCGCTCCAGCCCGCCGGATTGACGTCGAGATTATTCTGATAAGCATAATCTTCAATGAGCTTGTCCGCCCGGTGCCGCGCATGACAAACCTTGCAGTCCATAAGCGGGTCGGAAAATCCGCCCAAGTGACCCGACGCCACCCATGTCTGCGGATTCATTATAATGGCGCTGTCAAGCCCCACATTGTATTTACACTGCCTTACAAACTTTTCCCACCAGGCTTTTTTTACATTGTTTTTGAATTCAACGCCAAGCGGGCCGTAATCCCATGAATTGGCAAGCCCCCCGTATATTTCGGAGCCGGGAAAAATAAAGCCCCTCGTCTTGCACAGGGCAACGATTTTATCCATTGTTTTTTCCGAATTTTTCATAAAAAGTTGACCGAACCTTTCCGTTAATCGTCTGTAAAAATCACAAATAAACCATATTCAGAAACACGTTTTAAACCTGTCATATTATAACATATTTATACGAAGTTGTCAAGAGGTGCAACGCAATACGGATTTACAACTTTTTGTTTTATTTTAAATTAAAAGTTTATAAAAATTATTTTTTTAAAATGCTTTACAAACAAATTCTTTTATAGTATAATAAAATAAATAACCATAAATATCTCGTGCAACGGCAACCGGGATAAAATAAGCCGAAAGGATGGCAAACAAAATGAAAGCACAGAATAAACTGAATGTGATAGACGCCAAACTTCTCAAAACCGACGGAATATTCGACAGCCAAATCAAACTGATTTCGGAAAACATACTGAAGGTTATTGACATGCGCGCGCTTGCGGATTACTTCAGAAACAAAGCCGACATGTTTGCGACAGGGGAATTCTGGGGAAAAATCATGCGAGCATCCTGCATGATATACAGTTACACTCAGGACGCCGGGCTGCGCAAAATAATCGACGACGCGGCAAACGATATGATCTCGATCCAAAAAGAGGACGGAGACCTTTCAACCGTCCCGAAAGAAAAACAGCCCAACGGGTCGTGCGGCTCCGACCTTTGGGAGCGCAAATACGCTTTGATGGGACTGTTGGCGTATTATGAAGCGACCGGCTCCGCAGCCGCCCTGAACGCCGCGCGAAAACTCGCTCTTTACACCGCGTCACAGGTCGGTCTGCCTCCGAAGACGCCGATTACACAGACCGGGTGGGCATTTTGCGGAATCGAATCCTCATCAATCCTTGAAGTGATTATGCGCACCTATATGTACACAAAGGACAAAGAATTGCTCGATTTCGGCAAATATATAATCGAAAGCGGCGCCTGCTCACGTGAAAATATTTTTGAAGCTATTAAAAACGGTAAATCTCCGTATATGATAGGCAATAACGGAAATCCCAAGGAAAGCATAGCCAAAGCATACGAAATGATGTCGTGCTTCGAGGGACTTGTGGAATATTACCGCGCCACAGGGGACGCCGACGCGCTCAGAACCGCTGTTGCTTTCTGGGATAAAGTAAAGGAAGAGGAAATAACCCTGCTGGGCTCCGGAGGAGCGGACGCGCCGTACAACCTGGGACCCGGAACCGGAGAACAGTGGAATCTCACCGCAAAAGAGCAGACAAACCCCGACATAGATTTGATGATGGAAACCTGCGTCACCGTCTATTGGATGAGGCTTTCTTTCAATCTTCTCAAAGCGACGGGCGACCCCAAATACGCGGACGCCATAGAGTGCAGTCTTTACAACGCCATACTCGGGGCAATCAGACCGGACGGCGGATTTTTTGAGTATTTTCCGCGCTTTAACGGGAAACGAAACTCCAAAGTAAATTATTCCTTTAATATAAACGGATTCGATCTGTCATGCTGTACCGCGAACGGTCCTACCGGGCTTGCCATGTTTACACAGACGGCTTTGATGTCGGGTGAGGAGGGCTACGCGCTCAACTTTTACGAAAGCCTGAAATACGAAGACGACTCCGTAAGAATAGAAGTGATAAGCGATTACCCGGCAGAAGGAAAAGCCGTGGTAAATCTGCTCAACAAAAGCGACCGGAATATCGTCCTTTCTCTGCGGGTTCCCGGATGGACAACGGAATTTTCGGTTCAATTGCCTGACCGAGAAATACACGGCACTCCCGGGCAATATGCAAATATACCGTGCAAAAGCCACAGCGAAAGCGTGCTGAAGGTCAGATTTTCAATCCCCGTAGTGCGCCATGACGCACCGTTGGGTTCCAACAGAAAAGGAGACAATTTTGAGGCATATACATACGGAGCAATTTTGCTTTCTCAGGATGACGCGCTTTCACAATTGGTATATCCTTTGGATAAAAAACTTCCCGAAGATTTCAAAATCACAAAACCGGACGGTCGCTTTTTCATAGCCGAAGCGACAATAGGCGGAAAAAAAGTGATATTCACCGACTATATGTCCTCCGGCAAACAGGTTCCGGACGGAGAATTTATGACATGGATACCCACTGTCTGAGATTTCCAAAATATATTTCAAAACAAAATAAAAAAAGTATGAAGTTGATTTAATATATGAAATTAATAAGAAACACCAATTTAATTGACAAAGTAAAGGAAGCTTTGCTGTCAATTATGCCGATTACCCTGATAGTGCTTTTGCTGTCGTTCACCATATGTCCGCTGCCAAACGATATATTTATCTCGTTTTTTATCGGCGCAATACTCATGACCGTCGGAATAGGTCTGTTTTCACTGGGCGCCGATACGTCAATGACTCAGATGGGAACATATATCGGCACAAAGCTTACATCGTCAAGAAAAATACCGCTTATCATACTGATCGCCGTAATGGTGGGTATTCTTATTACCGCTTCCGAGCCCGATCTTCAGGTACTTGCGGGCTATACTCCTATCGACACAACTCTGTTTGTGATAGCCGTTTCGCTGGGCGTGGGTCTGTTTCTCGCCGTGGCGATCATTCAGATCATCTTCAACATCAAATTAAAATACATTTTGCTTGTCGGATACGGGATAATATTAATTATGGCTTTCTTTGTGGACCCGGCATTCCTGCCCGTCGCGTTTGACGCCGGAGGCGTAACCACTGGCGCAATGTCCGTGCCGTTCATAATGTCCATCGGCGCCGGTATTGCCGCCATATCGTCGCAGAAATCCGGCAACAACAACAGCTTCGGACTTATGTCGGTCTGTTCAATGGGTCCCGTTATCGTCGTTATGATAATCGGGCTCATTATGGGAATAGACAATACGACATATGTTCCCGAGATCGCCGAAAGCTTTACAAACTCTCAGGAAATGGGACAAATATATCTTTCCTCGCTTCCCGAATACATGGCTGACGTGGGAATGGGTCTTGTTCCAATACTGTTGTTTTTCTTTCTGTTTCAGCTTATCATGGGCAAGCTCGGGAAAAACGAGCTTATAAAAATCTCCATAGGCGCGCTCTACACATTTATCGGTATAGTTTTGTTTCTTACCGGTGTCAACGTCGGCTTTATGTCGGTCGGAAGTTATATAGGAAAAACCATGGCGTCAAGCGACTGGCCGTGGCTTATTGTACCGGTAGGAATTATTCTGGGATATTTTATCACAAGCGCCGAGCCTGCGGTACAGGTGCTTGAAAAGCAGGCGGAAGTTGCCACCTCGGGTATGATTCCCCCAAAGCTGCTTTCAAACACCATGGCAATCGGCGTCGCTGTCTCCACCGGCATCGCGATGATAAGAGCCCTTACCGGAATTTCTATGCTTCCCTTTATCGTGGCGGGATACGCGATAGCGGTCGGTCTTTCATTTATTGTTCCGAGCATATTCACCTCAATAGCTTTTGACGCCGGCGGAGTCGCCTCAGGAACAATGACCGCGACATTCTTGCTTCCGCTCGCCGTCGGAGTATGTGAGGCAAGCGGCGGAAACGTAATGACAGACGCCTTCGGAGTAATAGCGCTTGTGGCTATGACGCCCGCAATTTCCATACAGATAGTGGGTTGGATATACAAAATCAAGCTGCGCCGCAGTCTGTCGACCGCCGAAACCGTCCAAGAACCCATTTCCGATATAGTCGAGCTTGATGAAACCAACGGTAAGCCCGACGAAGAATATGACACGGAAATCATTGAATTTGACAACGACAAAACAGACCTGTAATTATTATCCGTTATATTCGGCATTAAAGAACTTGATATAACTTATAATATACTGTTTTAAAACATGTTTTTCTCGTATGATCCGCGCCCGCGGCGCGGATCTCAAAGAAAGGATTGTTGATTATTATGCAACCTGTATATCTGATGCTGACTATTACAAAAAGAAGCGATTCCAAGGAATTTGTCAATTTCTTTCTTGAACGCAAGGCTTTTCCGATTTATTGCACTTTTTGCAACGGCACCACAAACTCTGAGACTCTCAACTTATTAGGCATAGAGCAAAACGAAAAATTTCTTATACAGAATATAGTTACCAAACAAAAAATGGATGAGCTGACAGACGCGCTTACCCACCGGATGAATATAGACCTGCCCGACAGAGGCATCTCTGTCGCGGTCCCACTCTCAAGCTTCGCTTCAAGAAAAATGCTTGACTATATATTCGAGGGGCAAAACGCGGCTTCCCCGGAAGATATCGGACAAGGTAAATCCGACGAAAAAAACTCAAATGAAAGGAATCCGGAAATGGAACTTATCATATCTATTTACTGCAAAGGAAATACCGACAATATAATGAAGCTCGCAAGAGAAGCGGGCGCTACCGGAGGCACAATAATTCATGCCAAAGGAACTCTGTCGGCAGATACCGACGTGTTTTTCGGCATGACTATTTCCGACGAAAAAGAAATCTTATATATTGTGGCAAAAAAAGAAATCAAAAACGAAATTATGAAAGCGATTTCCGCTTACTCGGACGAGTCGGGAGCACATCCAATGGTATTTTCTCTTCCGGTATCCGCCGCGGCAGGTTTCAGGCTTGCCGACTGAGATTCTACACTGCAGTGAAACATAGTCCCAACGCAGTTTAATTTCATTAAGGCGCAAAGCCCGTCATTCGGTTTTTCAGCGGGAGATCGTTTTGCCCACTGAAAAAATACGAAAAAATCACCGCATTTCCGTTAAAGAAAATGCGGTGATTTTTTATAGATTGACGGCGAACACCCGGCTCAGCCCGTATTTTAATAATTACACTGTTACTACTTCCGCGTCCTTTAATGTCAGCGCGGCTTTTCCTTTTTTGTCCACCTCAAGTACAGCCTGCATACCGCCCACAAGAATAATCTCCCGTCGGGCAATCTTTATCTTAAAAGGCAGACCCTGAACGGCAAAAGAATCGCCGTCAACCTTAAGCACATACTTGCCGGTAAAAAACGAGTAGCTGTATTCTACCGTATGTGTATCGTTGTCCTCGGTCGTAACCATCCACTTCTGACTTTTCACTCCGACACCTCGCTGTCATGAAAGTACAATCGATTTTAGATATATTACATCCCCGTCGGAACATGCGTCAAAATAATCATAACGTATCTGGTTAATATCTCCGCTCCAGAACTCAAGATTATCAAGCGATATCTCAAGTGTATGATATTGCCCGTCCGCCTGATAATTTCCTCTTACCGACATTCCCGCCGTGGCTCCGGTGACGTCTCCGGTACACAGAAACAGTTCACAGGTATAGGAATTACCTGAATTTGACGATGGGATCATATATTCAATCGTTATCTTGGAAAAATCCTCGGCTTTCAGTTTTTCGGTCATCGCCGAATAATTGATATTAAGCTGCACATCGCTTCCGACATCCGCAATGACTTTCAGCGCTCCCTCGGACGAATCAAATTCCATAGAGGTATTGTTAGCCGGAGATACCGCCTGGACGTTTTCTTCCTTTGTAAGGTCAATATTGCTCATATCTATGTCGGCGTCGGGAACACGCCTGGAAATATAATTTTCGTGCAAGTCTTCATTGCCCGCAAAATCCCTGTTTGTCTTAAATATTTCCCTTATCTCGTCCACAGAGCCGGTAGTTATGAGATAGCTGTACTCAATAGGTTCAAACGATACCATCTGCTTTATATTTACCGGAGCCACATAATTGCACGCACCGTTCTTGGGGTCCTTTGACCCGTTGTACATATGTCTGCCGGCGGAATAGCTGTCTACATTCGGAACATAAAGACCTATACCGTAGTCATCCTTTGAACTTGTCCACGAGCACCAGGTTTCGGTGTTGCTGTTCCTCACATAAAATGTACAGTCGGCGGCATACTGAGGATCTCCCCAGAAATTGAGGTCGTCGCGTGAAAACAGTTCGTCGTCCGTCCATGAATCGGAACCGTTGTAGAGAGTAAATTTGTCAAGATAACTTACAGTATAGAAAGCCGGAACTTCCTGAGACGAGAAAGGATGCGTCCACCCCGAAAAATCGACAAATCTGTTATCGACGCGGATGTAGTCCTCGTAAATCGTATAGCAATTCTCCATATAGCTGGGGGTTATCTGATTGTCAAGCGACCAGTCCTGCGGCTGGGCCTTTATGTAGACCGAGTAATTTTCAACCACCACGTCAATTATACGGCTGTGATTCTGATATTGGTCGCCGCCCTGCACAGGGTTGTACGACCATTTTGAATTATTGAAATTCCCCGGTTTATATTCATCGGTCTCGCCTGTTCCGTAATATGACTGCTGTATAAGTCTTCCGGTATCCGCCTGGTTTACAAGGTTGGTAAGTCCGGATATCGTATTTTCTTTGTCTTCAATATATGAAATTCCGCCGCCCCAGGTAAGACGGATTCCCACCTTGAATTTATCATTCTCGATATAATACGTATCGTCGGTATATAATTCATATACCTCGGAAATCAGATTGCATAAAATAAAGCTTGCCTTTTCTCCATAGGTCTCAAATGTGATACTGTCAATATTAACCGCTTTTTTGTTTTTAAGATAATCGGTAATAAGACAGTTAAAGTTCTGTGTCCCGGCTTCAATAAAGAAGCTGTCGGTTTTTTCTTTTCCGTCCTGAGTATAGGTCATAACGCATTTAAGGGGTGAATCCGAAACATAGCAGAGTATAAACCGGTTGAACTCACCGTCAAACTGCCCGTTCTCAAATGTCACCGTAAGAGTATCGTCAAACGCAAAGCGTCCGTCGGCAAATTCGCTGAAGTTTTCGGCAGTATACTTCAAGCCCTCAGCCGTGGTTACCTGAGCGGTGCTTCCGCTTACATTTGCCTGTGCGGTTGTTTTAAAATCAACAATTTTCTTGGACGCCACTACAAATTCCTCCTTTATGTTTCCCTCGCCGTCACCCGTACCGCTTTCCTGTTCCGTGCCTGAAGTCTGCTCCCGGTCGCCGGTATCCGATTCTCCCGTACCGGTCGTACTGTGCCCTGAATCGGACTCATCTTCGGTTCCGCCTCCGGTACAGGCGGAGAAACAAGTCAGCGCCGCCAACAGCAACGCGACAAGACTGAATTTAAGTTTGCCTGGTTTTCTCATTTCAGTAAATTCCTTTCGCTGGATATCCGCGGAAAAAAGCCGCAAATTTCCGGTTATGTCTTTATGCAAAATATCCGCAAGCACGTAATTTGCGATAAAGACTTTTTTCAATTATACACTATAGCTAATATTTTGTCAATAAAAAATCAAAAAGTTACAGAAAATAATATGTGTTTTTCAAAAAAAACCATGTGGAAAAGCATTTATTTTTATCTGTTTTAAACCGGCATCCGGTTGCGGCTTAAAATCTTTAAAATCGATGTCGTCGGTATTCGGGCAATTTTTTATTGACAAACAAACCGATACATGCTATAATAATATATTAACAAGTTTGCAAGGAGATAAAAGATATGTCTTCTCAAAACAGCAAAGAAAACAATATTCCTTCCGAAAACGACGACTTCTGGGACCTCTCAGGATACGGCATAAGCAAAAAAAACAAAGAGGCTTACGGCAAAGATAAAGCCCGCCCTCCGATAACCGCCGTGGATCTGGATATATCTATTCAATATTCGGATTCAAATAAAACCGATGAATATAAAGACAGTAAGTTTACATTCGACACGAAAAGCAAAAAAAATACTGACGACTCGTCGGTAAGTCCCCGTGCAAATCCCAAAAATGCAATTTCCGAGTCCGAAGGCATTATTACGGTGTACGCAGACAAAACAGACTCCGCGTCAGATAAACCCGGAACGTTTAACACCGAAAGAAATTCATCCGGAAAATCCGACGATAAAAATATGCCGGAAGAAATTTTCTCAGATGTACATTCCCCCGGTACCGCGTTTTCAAAAAATCATGACAGAGAAGATTCTGGCTCGGAGCATATAATAAAAAAATATATTCCCCCTCATAAGCCGTCAGGCAAAAACAACATTTTGCCAATCATAGAGTATACACCGGACAATGCGCTGATAAAGCAGATACGCATTTTCCCGTCTGCCGACGGGACAGTCATAAACCGCAACATACTTTTTTCCCGGGAAAGAGAGTCGCTTTTGAACGCGAAGGGTGAACCGTGCGAACCGGCAGGCTATTTCTCTTTTTCTCCGCGGTATTCACAGCTTACAAAGTCTCAGCTTTCATGGTATCTGTGGTGGCGCGAAAACATGAGAAACGGCAACTATATACAAACCGATTACTCGTATATAAAGCTGTATATAATGGAACTTTTGACCGCGGACGAAAGCGAGGATATAGACGGCTGTCTTGACAGGCTTTGCAAGTTATATATCAACAATCACGATTCGGTTCTCGGATTCATGTATCTCGGAAAATTAATATCTGACTTCTGTATGCTGCACAGGCTGAGTTCTCCTTCAAATCTGCTTGCTCCTTACATGCATAATCTGATTTTTCATCATGTAAACGATGAGTTTTACCTGGGACCCTCAAAAGCAAACAGAGACATATACCCTCAAATCGCGATAAAATATATCTCGGTATATAACTACAGAAAAAGCAAATTTGCCGTCGGTGAAAACAGAGAGCTTTTCGATAAACATATCTTCAACGCGGTAAAAGAAGTTTTTCAAAACGACGAATGCTATGAGTTTGTCCGTTCAAAAGCCACAGGGGCGTATTCTACTGTCGTTACCGAGAGAAAAGTATTTGACGGACAAAGAGAGTTGGTATCAAAAGACGCAAAAATACAAACCGTAGCTTACCCGATTTCATGTATTCAGGGCACGGTTACGGACACAATAAGATACGCCGAAAACAAAATACGCGACCACTTGGGTGTGCGCAGTAAGCTGAGCATTCTTTCACTTGATAAAAGCATAAAATGCGTTATAGACGCATACTTTGACAAAGCATTGCCGAAAAAAGCCCAAGACGCCAAACTCAGAGAGTCAAAAAAGTCACCGCAGACCGAATACGACAGATTTTACGATTTGCCCAAAACCACCCTGTCAATTGAAAACGCGTCGCAAATCGAGAAAAACTCGTGGAATACCACAAAAATTCTCATCGAAACATTCGGCGGCGTACAGAACGCCGACCCGGATGCAGAGATCCCGGACAAATGCAAAGATATTCAAAAAAATGAGGACGACAAAAACGATACGCCCGAGTCCTATCAAGCCATATCCGTTTCAAATCCCGAAAAATCAGAAAAAACAAAAGCCGGAGAGAAAAACGAATATGACGTTCTGCTAAACGCGCTTGGCGATCTTGCCGGGTTTATTACCCTGTGCAAAAGCCGGAGCTTCCGAGAACAACGGCAATTCGCGTCAAAGCATGGACTGAGCTGCGACGAGATTGCCGATATTATAAACGAAAACGCCGCAAACATATTGGGAGATATAATTCTGGAGGAAGACTCCGGCGGATACGGTATCATAAGTGATTATTTGTCGATAATAAAAGACTGAAAAGAAAGGAGATCAAAAAATGAACAACGAAAACGCCAATATTAAGGACGGCAACGTGCCGACAGTGCCCAGAAGAATACTTTCTTCCCTGCTCTCCAGCATATCAGCCGGAGTTGTGCCGAGAAGCGGCGCTCCGTACATTGCGATAGGACGTCAGGACGAGATAGCCGCGTTTCTCTCCGACCTCGAAGACGTAGACCAGGGCGGAGGCGCCATGCGTTTTCTCATAGGCAGATACGGCAGCGGCAAAAGCTTTCTGATTCAGCTGATACGCGGGTACGCGCTTGAGAGAGATTTCCTGACTGCAGACTGTGACCTGTCTCCCGAACGCAGACTCTACGGCACCGGCGGCAGCGGCGTGGCAACCTACCGTGAGCTTATGAAAAACTTGGCGTCAAAATCCTCTCCCGACGGAGGCGCGCTTTCCAAAATAATCTCACGCTGGATAGGCAAACTCAGGTCATCTCTGCTTGAGTCGGGGTTCAAGCCCGATTCCCCGGAATTTTCACAGGAACTGAGCAAAAAGGTGTCCTCCGAGCTTTCGGAGCTTGAGTTTTTGGTCGGAGGCTTTGATTTCACCTGTGTTATCACACAATATTACAAAGCGAGCATATCGGAAAACGATGACGCAAACGAAAAGATGAGCGCCTGCCTGCGCTGGCTGAGAGGTGAATATGCCACAAAAACAGAGGCGAAAAACGCGCTCGGTTTTTCGGTATCGGTGATTATAAACGATGAGAACTGGTATGATTTTCTCAAGCTATGGGCGGCGCTCGCGCATAAAATGGGATACAGAGGACTTGTGGTCTTTATAGATGAATGTGTAAATCTATATAAAATACCTCACAGAGTCAGCCGTGAGAACAACTACGAAAAAATCCTTTCTATGTTCAACGATACACTTCAGGGCAGGGCTCCGGGGCTTGATATAGTTTTCGGAGGCACCCCTCAGTTTCTTGAGGATACAAGGAGAGGACTGTTCAGCTATGAAGCCCTGCGTTCGAGGCTTTGCGACAGCCGTTTCGCGCTTGACGGATTCAAAAACCTGATAGGTCCCGTTATCCGTCTGCGCCGGCTGTCCGACGACGAGTTATACGCTTTGATCTGGCGCGTAACCCTGCTCTATTCGCAATACTACAATTGGGACTGCCCGGTTACAGACCAAAACCGTATAGATTTTCTCAACATCTGTACTTCACGCGCGGGAGCCGACAGCATGATAACCCCCCGCGAGATGCTGAGGGATTACATGACCGTGCTCAATATACTGATGCAAAACCCCGAAGCGTCTTTTGACGATGTTGTGGGCAAGAATCTGACGCTCGAGCACTCCAAGAACACCGACGACGATATTTTCCCGGAGCCGCAGGTACAGAATACCCATGAGGATTCACAGCACGACCGTAAATATACCGCAAACGACATAGATTTCTGATCTGTATTTTATTTATATTTATAAATTCCTTCATACAATAAAAGAAAGGAGCCGAGCAAAATGACCGAGGCGGACAGAATTTTTGAACGTTTCCCCGACTTTATACGGGAATACATCTACTCACACTCATGGGAATCACTGAGGGCAGTCCAGGTCGCCGCGGCAAAAAGCATATTTTACGGCGACAACAACCTGCTGTTGACCTCATCCACGGCGAGCGGGAAAACCGAAGCGGCGTTTTTTCCCATTCTTTCACTTCTGCACGAGGACCCTCCGCGTTCTGTCGGGGTCATCTATATAGCTCCTCTTAAAAGTCTGATAAACGACCAGTTTGAAAGAATGCGCGAACTTCTCGACATGACCGGAACCGAAGTGACTCACTGGCACGGCGACGTCGCCGCTTCACATAAAAAAAGGCTGCTTGCAAATCCGAAGGGCATTTTGCAAATCACCCCCGAGTCCCTTGAGGCAATGCTTATAAACAGATCAAACGACATTCCGAGGCTGTTCGGGGATCTGCGGTTTATAGTAATCGACGAGATACACACCCTGACCGGAACCGACAGAGGGAATCAGATAATTTGTCAGCTGTCAAGAATCGCACGGCTTATCGGGCATCATCCGCGCCGCATCGGGCTTTCCGCGACCGTCGGAGACCCCGAGCTTGCAGCCGAATGGCTGAACGCCGACACCGGAAGAGAGATTGATATACCGCGTTTTACGGAAAATAAAATTCACTGGCGGCTCGCCTTGGAACACTTCTATATACAAAATCCCGCAAATTCCGATTATTCGGACGGCAAAAACTCCGATTCCGAAATCACTGACGACAATAATAAAGCCGAAAACTCAAATACCGGCGGTCATGCCAAAATTCCGAATGAGCATTCGGCTATGCCCGCAATGATAGACCCGGGCTATGAATTCGTATATGACTGCGTGAGAAACAAAAAGGCAATCGTATTTTCAAACTCACGCGAAGAAACCGAATATATCTGCGCGACGCTGCGTCAGATTGCAGTGTTAAGGCATGAAAACGACGGACGCATACTTATCCATCACGGCAATCTTTCCGCCTCTTTGCGCGAGGAAGCCGAAATGAAAATGCGCAACGACGAAGAATCAATAGTATCGTGCGCCACGGTTACGATGGAACTCGGAATCGATATCGGAAAGCTTGAGCGGGTAATACAAATTGAGGCTCCGAATACCGTTTCAAATTTTCTGCAAAGGCTCGGGCGCTCGGGTCGGCGTTCAAATACTCCGGAGATGATTATGGTTTTCAGAGAGGAGGAAGCGCTTCCGAATACTCCTCTGCCCCAGCTCATTCCGTGGGAGCTTTTGAGAGGAATCGCCATAATACAGCTTTACATCGAGGAAAGATTCATTGAACCTCCTTCACGCAAAAAGCTTCCGTTCAGTCTGCTTTTTCACCAGACCCTGAGCGTTCTCGCCTCAAGCGGAGAACTGAGTTCAAAAAATCTCGCCTTCAGGGTTCTTTCCCTGCCCCCGTTTGAATGCGTGAGTCGGGAAGACTACAAAGAACTTTTAATCTCAATGTTAAACAATGATTTCCTTGAAATGACGGAAGAAAAAAATCTCATTATCGGGCTTGCCGGCGAAAGACTTCTCCGCAGCTTCAAATTCTATGCCGTATTCAAGGACAGCGAGGACTTTACCGTAAGATGCGGCTCGGATGAAATAGGAACCATTACTACCCCGCCGCCCGTGGGAGACAGATTCGCGCTTGCGGGAAGAGTATGGGAGGTCGAGGAGCTCGACATCGCGCGAAAGCTGATCTATGTCAGGAAAGTTGACGGAAAGATGGAAATATCCTGGCCGGGCGACTTCGGAGAAATCCACACAAAAATCCTAAGAAGAATGAAGCGGATACTTGAGGAAGACACAATTTATCCTTACTTAAAGGAAAACGCCGTAAGGCGCCTTGAACAGGCGCGCAAGACCGCTCAGAACACAAATATGCTGGAGCATTCTCTCGTACATCTCGGCGGATACTCATGGTGTCTGTTTCCGTGGCTCGGTACACGTTCATTCCGCACTCTCAGAAAATATATAAAACAAAGCGCCCAAAAGAACAATATATCAGGCATTGAATTCGAGGGTTGTTATTACATCACCTTTAAAATGGAAAAACAGTCCGACGCGGAGTATATCCACTCGTTGATGTCCGATATTGAAAGATACGGCATAAATTGCGACTCGCTCGTTCAAAGCGGTGAAATTCCGGTTTTTGAAAAATACGACAGCTATATCCCGTCGTCACTGCTCCGCAAAGCCTACGCCGCCGACAAGCTGAGATCGGACGAAGCCGAGAACGCGATTAAAAGCATATACGAGGAAATAGAGAAAAACATCTGATATTTAATCTGCGTCCTATATAACCTATATAAAAAGACTGTTCTTGATAAAGACAGAAAAACTCCCATACCCGATTTTTTGTATACTCGGTATGGGAGTTTCTTATAAAGGTCGTTCTTCAAAAATATCAAATATATATTTTCCGGCGAACGCCGTAACTATTGTCTTATTGGCTTTATATCAATGTATAATAAATCCTTACGGAACAAAAATTACAGTAATCTTTAAAATAATATTTGATTATATACAGCCGCCGGACTAATTATTTGAATATTATTTCGCATAATCAACCGCTCTGCTTTCCCTGATAAGATTAATTTTGATCTGCCCCGGATATTTGACCTCCGACTGGATTTTCGCCGCCATCTCTCTGGCAACAAGCTTCATTCCCTCGTCGTTGATTTCCTCCGGCTTAACCATTACCCTGATTTCTCTGCCAGCCTGTATCGCGAACGCTTTGTCAATACCGTCAAAGCTCTTTGCTATTTCTTCAAGCTTTTCAAGGCGTTTAATGTAATTTTCCATGTCTTCTCTTCTTGCTCCGGGTCTCGCGGCGCTGATAGCGTCGGCAGCCTGAACAAGCACGGCTATAATGGTCTTTGGTTCAACATCATTGTGATGCGCCTCGATAGCGTGTATTACCTCACGGCTTTCTTTATACTTCTTTGCGGCATTTACTCCGATTTCGACATGCGAACCTTCAACATCGTGAGGGAAAGCCTTGCCGATATCGTGCAAAAGTCCCGCTCTCTTTGCCACCGTGCTGTCCACACCCAATTCATCCGCCATCATTCCCGCAAGGAAAGCAACCTCTATGGAATGTTTAAGTACGTTCTGTCCGTAGCTCGTTCTGTATTTCAGACGTCCGAGCAGCTTGACAAGTTCGGGATTGATACCGTGAACGCCTACCTCAAATGTAGCCCGTTCTCCCGCCTGCTTAATGGACAGCTCCACTTCTTTCTGAGCTTTTTCAACCATTTCCTCAATTCTCGCGGGATGTATTCTTCCGTCCGCAATCAGTTTTTCAAGCGCGATTCTCGCTACTTCACGGCGGACAGGGTCAAAACCGGAAAGAGTTATCGACTCCGGAGTGTCGTCAATAATAAGCTCGACTCCCGTCAGAGTCTCAAGCTTTTGTATATTTCTTCCTTCGCGTCCTATAATACGTCCTTTCATTTCCTCGCTCGGTAGCGCTACCGAGGAAACCGTAGCTTCGGATACATGGTCGGATGCGTATCTTTGAATCGCCAAAGACAGAATATTTTTTGCTTTTTCGTCAGCTTCCTCCTTAAACTGTGTTTCAAGCTCGTCAAGACGGTGAGCAAGCTCGTGCTTTACCTCGGATTCCACTCTGCTTATCAGCTCTTCTTTCGCTTCTTCCGCCGTAATACCCGAAATTTCCTCAAGACGTTTTTCGTGAAGCTCAAGCACTTCCTCAATTCGTTCTTTTAAGACCTCGTTCTCCTTTATCCGGCGGTCAAGCTGCTCGTTTTTCTTATCCAGTGCATCTGTTTTCTTATCAAGATTTTCTTCTTTTTTCGCGATTCTGTTTTCAAGTCTGTTTACCTCGGCACGGCGTTCCTTCATTTCACGCTCAAAATCATTGCGCTGAGCCATAATGCCTTCTTTGGCTTCTATCAAGGCTTCTTTTTTCGCGGATTCCGCTTCTTTTTTGCCTTCTTCAAGAATTCTCGCCGCCTCTTCTTCTGCCGACCCTATTTCGGCTTCGCCGACTTTCTTTCTTATCAGAAAACCAATAAAAGCGCCCAAAGCAAGGCAGACTATACCAATACCTATGCTCAGAAATATAACATATATCGGTTCCATAGCACCTTATTACACCTCCTTTATATTAATTTATTATGTAAAAATAAATAACCGTACCGCGATTCCGCACATTTACGGATATCGCGATACATATCTTATTATACAAAAAAAGCGGGCGTTTGTCAATAGTTTTTTTACTTCCATTGTATAAACACCCGTTTTTTTTATATTTTTTTAAATTTTATTCATCATTTAAAGTTAAACAAGAAATGCAGAAGCTTACTTACGAAAATTCATTAGAACACTTGCAACAAGCGTGAAGGAGAATAGCTCATACCATTCGGCGGGACGGCAAACCGACGCTGAAAATCGATACAAATCCGTCGCTCAAGAGACCGGATACATACGCGCCGTGTAATATGTGTATGGACAAAAGCAGCCTGCGGAATTATTTTCCGGCAACGCTGATATCTCTGAGAAAAACGTCGGGCGAGCCGAAAACGCAAAAGTCATCAGGTATCTGCCACTTTACTGTATCGGAGAGAGAATCAATATTTTTCAGCAGATCATAAAAATTACCGGCTATTGTAAATGACTTTACCGCCTCGCACCTCTTTCCGTCCCTTATCCTGAATCCGGCGCTCTCTATTGAAAAATCTCCCGTAACCGGGTCGGCTCCCGCGTGAAGTCCCTTGACCTCGGTTACATAAATACCGTCCTTCGCCATCGCGAACAAATCTTCCGTGCTGTTGTCGCCGGCGCATATGCTGAAATTATAGGGAGAAATGGTTACCTGCCCTGCATACCCGCTTCTCTGACCGTTTCCCGTCGTTGTTTTACCCGCCTTTTTGGCGTTTGTCAGGTCGTACAGCAAAGTTTTAAGCACTCCGTTTTCAATAACGGTTTTCTTATATGTGGCTACGCCCTCTCCGTCAAAAGGCGCTTTAAGCGGCGCTTCCTCTCTCATCGGGTCGTCCGTAACCGTGACGCACGGAGCCGCGACAATCTCTCCTTCTTTATCCGCCAGAAGCGAAAGTCCCAAAAGCGCCTGTTTAGCGGAAAACACGGGTGAAAAAGCGGAAAGAATAGAGCTCATCTGACGCCCGTCTATAATCACGTTGTACTTTCCGGATTCTATCTCGACAGCTCCCAGCTTCTCCATAGTTCTCTTTACCGCGAGAGCCGGAAGCTCCTCAACCTCCTTGCCTTCAAGGCCGAGCGCGAATTCAAAATGCGACTGCGCCTCGCCGTTTTTATTTACAACCGGATAAGTATAGCATCCGGTCATTCCCACCCGATTTGACAGCTCAAGTCCGTAGGAATTGTAAAGATATACCTCCGACGTAATATATACAGCCGCCGATTGGGTCCCCTCAGTCACGCTCGGGTCGGTTTCATACACACGGTTCTGCAAGTCAAGCGCGCAAGCCTTTATCTTTGCGGGATCAACGCCCGTATCTCCCAAAGACGGAAAACTTTCGGAATATGATTCCGAACCTTTGAAAATAAATACTTCATCGTCGTTCTCAATAGCCGCCGCGTTTTCCGCCGCCCTGCGCACAAGCGCGCAAAGCTCGCTCTCCTCAATAAGACTGCCCGAGGCGTATCCCATATGACCGTTTACAATACACCGAAAGCTGACCCCGCCGCTCATCCCCGAGCTGAAGCCGCTCAACTCTCTTTTAAGAGTTTCCGCGCTCATGTTCTCATTTTGAGAACAATAAATCTCGTACTCATCTATTCCCGCATCCTTTGCCGCGGCAGACATGATTTCCTTTATTCTTTTATAATCCATACCAAAATCTCCTTATCAGTATATTCCCGGAAAAAAATCAGACTCATTATCTGCCGCCGACCGTTATTTTGGATACCCTTATAAGCGGCTGACCGACGTCGGTCGGAACGCTTCCGCTTGAAGACCCGCACATTCCCTGACCGGTTGCCATGTTCTGACCTACCATATCTATATCCATGAGTATCTGAGAGCCGGTTCCTATAAGCGAAGCCCCTCTTACCGGCTCGCATATCTTACCGTTTCTCACAATATAGCCCTCGCTTACCGCGAAATTGAAAGCTCCGGTCAGGGGATTTACCGAGCCGCCGCCCATTTTTCTGGCATAAAGTCCGTACTCGATAGAAGAAATAATATCCTCGTTTTTGTCGGGTCCGTTCGCGATATAAGTGTTGGTCATCCTCGACGTGGGCTCGTAAAGATAACTTTCTCTGCGGGAGTTTCCGGTAACCGGCATGTTCATTCTCCTTGAACCGAGACGGTCTATCATGTAGTTTTTAAGAATACCGTTTTCAATGAGTATATTTTTCTGAGTGGGGTTTCCCTCGTCGTCTATATTGACCGAGCCCCACGCTCCCGGAACCGTTCCGTCGTCAACCGCCGTTACCTTTTCGTTGGCAATCCTCTGACCGAGCTTTCCCGCCATCTGCGACGTTCCGGTGCCGACCGCCGTCGCTTCAAGCGAATGCCCGCACGCCTCATGGAATATGACTCCGCCGAATCCGTTTTCGATGGCTACGGTCATCTGTCCCGCGGGACAGTATTCCGCCCTCAGGTTTACCATAGCCTCGCTCGCGGCTCTTCTTCCTATATCCGCGGGCTTTATTTCATCAAACATTTCAAGTCCCATTCCCCTTCCGGGTCCTTCAAAGCCCGACTGGTTTTCTCCCCCGTCCGACGCCACTGCGCTCACTGCCATTCTGGTCCTCACATGGCGGTCCGTAGTGTAAAGTCCCTCGGTATTCGCTAAAAGTATGGTGTGGTCAACCGACATCAGTCTTCCGGTGACCTGTCTTATTTTTTCGTCAAATTCCTTAGCCGCAAAGCAGGCTTCCTTCAAAAGGTCTGTTCTCGTCTTCATCAAAGCGCTGCCCGGAAGTATCTTTACGGGATGAATATTGGGAAATATTCGTTCGGTAAGATGAATTTTTCGTTCCGCGCGGTGTTCCCCGATTGCCTGCGCGACCGAAAGAGCGCACTTTATCAATCCGTCCTCTGAGAAATCGGTCGTGGTCGCATATACCGTTCTTGTACCCAAAAAAGCGCGTATGCCCACTCCCGAAAGCACGTTGTCGGTCACAGAGTCAATCTTACCGTCCAAAAACAGCACACTGTTGTTTCTGGTCTTTTCCGCGTAAATCTCCGCAAAGTCCGCGCCGGTAGACATGGCGGCGGAAAGAACCTTTTCGGATATGAATTGTGTTATCATTTTAATCCCCCCATGCAGCTCTTTTGCTGCCCAAATAGATGATAAATTTTCACTTTATATATTTATCTAATATATATTCGCGCCTTTTCGGTTTATGCGCCGAGGTTATTTTCCCGCTTTACAACGTCAATCACGTCAAGCAAAGAATTACAAGTCGCCAAAGTAAGCTTCTCTGTCTCCTCATTCGGCGCCTGACTGTCTATCACCATGACAGGAAGCATTCCCGCCTTGTGCGCCGCGCGCAGACCGTTGTATGAATCCTCGACAACCATGCAATACTCAGCCCGCGCTCCGAGCCTTTTTGCCGCTTCTATAAAAATATCGGGGGCAGGCTTGCCCTTTTTCACCATTTCCGAAGTTACAACAGCCGACATATATTTATCTATTCCGGTCAGCGCAAGGTTTCTCCCGGTTATATACATCGGAGTAGAGGTGGCAAGCGCGCACGGAATTCCCTGCGCTTTCATAAAGTCAAGCAATTCCATGCATCCCTCCTTTACGGGAACGGAATCCTTTACAAGTTCGGTAAAGCAGCGCATTCTTTCATCAAAAAATTTGTCAAAATTATATTCAGTCCCGTATTTTTCCTCAAACAGAACGCGGATGGTTTCCCTGCTCCTGCCGACAATATTCACATAAATATCCTCCGATCCGTCAAGTCCCCATCTGTCGCTTGTAATTATCCACGATTCTTTAAATATTCTTTCTGTATCGAGCAGCGTTCCGTCCATGTCAAAGATAGCGTATTTTATCATTCCTTTTCCTCTTCAATCCGGATTTCTTTCTCCCAAAAAAATATGGTACTTATTATAAAAGCTTTCAAAGCAGCCGCAGTCCAGCGCCTCTCTGATTTTGCGGGTCAGATTATTGTAAAAATAGAGATTGTGCACCACGGCAAGCCTCATGCCGAGCGATTCCTTCGCTTTTATCAGATGTCTGATATAAGCGCGGCTGTAATTCCGACACGCCGGGCAGCCGCATGACCCGGAAATCGGTCTTGGGTCTTTGGCGTACTTTTCATTGAGTAGATTGATTTTTCCCTCCCAGGTAAAAAGATTTCCGTGTCTTGCGTTTCGGGACGGCATCACACAGTCAAAAAAGTCAACCCCCAAATGAACCGCCTCCAATATATTGCAGGGAGTGCCCACTCCCATAAGATATCTCGGTTTATCCGCCGGCATCCACGGCTCGACAGCGTCAATGACGCGATACATTTCCTCAGTTGGTTCGCCTACGGCAAGACCTCCGATAGCATATCCGTCACAGTCCAATTCCGCGATCTTTTGCATATGATCAACCCTTATGTCTTCATATGTTCCTCCCTGATTTATACCGAAAAGCAGCTGAGAACGGTTTATGGTCTCTTCAAGCCGATTCAGCCTTGCAAGCTCCGCCTTGCAGCGTATGAGCCACCGGTATGTTCTCTCGGCGGAATTTCTGACATAATCATATGGCGCGGGATTTTCGATACATTCGTCAAACGCCATAGCGATAGTTGACGCCAGATTGGACTGTATCTGCATACTTTCCTCAGGACCCATAAAAATCCTTTTGCCGTCCACATGCGACTGAAAGCGGACTCCCTCCTCGGTAATTTTGCGAAGCTTGGCAAGCGAGAAGACCTGAAATCCTCCCGAATCGGTAAGTATAGGTCTTTTCCAGTTCATAAACTTATGCAGTCCGCCCATTTCATATATCAGCCGGTCGGTGGGACGTATATGCAAATGATATGTATTTGACAGTTCTACCTGACAGTCTATCTCCTCAAGCTCCACGGTGGAGACGCCGCCCTTTATGGCGGCGCAGGTGCCTACGTTCATAAACACAGGGGTCTGGATGTCTCCGTGTACAGTGTGAAGCACGCCTCTCCTTGCCCTGCCCTCTTTTGACAAAAGTTCAAACATAACTCTGCTCCTTTGGCACGCACAATAACAGTGTGCGGCGTTTGTGTAAAATATATTCAAATTTTTTAAATACAAAAATGCAAAAAGAAATAAATTTCCGGCATAAAAAATTTATGTTCTTTCAAACTGTCTGTCCATATTTTTTTTGGACATTTCCATCGCGACCGGTCTTCCGTGCGGGCAAAAAGTAATGTCGGGAATTTCCATAAGCTTTTGAACTATCCATTTGCCGTCTTCCTCAGGATATTCAATTCCCGCCTTTATCGCCGCCTTGCAGGACGCCTGATACAGCGCCTTTTCAAATATTATATTCCTCGTGATATTTACATTACCGGTGCCGTTTTTGATTCTGTCCGCGATAACCGCGAGCATATCCGCGACAGCCGCCTGTTCAATTCCCGCGGGAATTTCATTGACCGATACCGTATTTCTCGCGGTCGTAAAACCGAACCCGACCTTTTCAAGCTCTTCTCTGTATTCCTCAAGCGCGCTCACCTCATCGGTCATCAGCATGACCTCCGTCGGAATCATAAGCAGCTGAGAATATGACTGAGAATTATACATATTTGACTTAAGCCGTTCAAAAATAATCCTCTCATGCGCCGCGTGCTTATCTATAATAAGCAGCTTATCCTTTAACTCGACAATCAGGTAAGAGTTGAAAGCCTCCCCTATAAGTCTGTACTCTGTATTTTCCCGCGAAGTCTCCTCCTCAGGCTCTGCCTGCCCGACGATCTGTTCCTGATTTTTGTTTACGGGACCTTCTCCCTGCTCACCGGATTTAGTCATTTCACTGTGTTTATCGGAGTTTAAAAAAACCGCGGCGGGTATATCGTCTGTATCAGTCTCCCCGTCATTATGCCCGGCATAGGGGATATTTGTAGCTACGTCAATAAAATCCTTTTCAATGTTTTTATAAGAATTGTGATTGTCCGACCGAGGCGGTTCCGGAAATGTCGTCTTCTCGTTCTCATCCGGAAGCTTTTTTTGAGAAAAATTCGGTGTTCCTTGAAAATCATCACTGTTTTTTTCGCTTTTTACGCCGCCAGTCTCCGGTTTTTTTTCGGATTTCAACCCTACATATTTTTCAACATATTCCCTTGCGGTAATCCGTTCAAACGTCTCATCTCCCTTTGGACCTGAAGCCGCATGAGATTTTCCCGCGATATTAACCTCGGTTCCTATACTCATCTGTTCGGGCTTTACCGAGGGTTTCTCAACCGGCGCGAACGCGCCCGAAAGCTTCATATCACCGATATGCCGGTTTTTTCCGACTTCGATCTGAGGTCTTTCTGTGTTCTGTTCAAGCGCCTGTTTGACAGAATAATATACCGCCTCAAAAACTATCTTTTCGTTTGAAAACTTGACCTCAAGCTTCGCCGGATGCACGTTGACGTCAACACGCTCGGGATTCAGACAAATGAAAAGCACGCATACCGGAAATCTCTCCGCCGGGAGATATGAAATATACGCCTGCTCAAGCGCCGCGGAAACAGTCTTGCTTTTGACAAACCTTTTGTTTATATAAAAATTCTGGTAATTCCTGTTTCCCTTAACATTGTCCGACCTTCCGACATATCCTTTGACCGAAATTCCCTCAAAGTCCCCGTCGACTTCAATGAGCTTTGAGGCAAAATCCTTTCCGAAGACAGAATATATCGTGTTTTTCAATTGCCCGTCGCCGGCGGTCTCAAGCTTTACCTGCCCGTCGGTTATCAGACGGAAAGCTATCTCGGGGTGTGAGAGCGCGATTTTCTCCACATTCGCGCAAACAGCCGTGGTCTCGGTAATGTCGCGCTTCAAAAACTTACGCCTTGCGGGAACATTGGCGAAAAGCTCCTCGGCAATAATTGTGGTTCCGTCCGAACATCCCCGCTCGGTCAGCCCCTCGACTTTGCCGCGGTCAACGTCGAGCGCAGCGCCCAACACCGCGTCGGCGGGCTTTGATATAATCCTCAGCTTTGACACCGACGCTATGGCGGCAAGCGCCTCTCCCCTGAAGCCCAGAGTGCATATGCCGTCGAGATCGGAGGCGGTAGAGATCTTGCTTGTCGCATGTCTGCGAACCGCCATAGGCAGATCTTCAGGCTCCATTCCGCACCCGTCGTCGGATACACGCATAAAAGTTATGCCGCCGTTTTTTATCTCTACCGTCACATGTCTCGCTCCCGCGTCAATTGAGTTTTCCATAAGTTCTTTTATCGCCGACGCGGGTCTGTCCACCACCTCTCCTGCGGCAATAAGGTTCGCGACCTCAAAGGAAAGCTGATTTATTTTTCCCATTATTACAACAAAATCTCCTTTTCGTAAAATTACCTCCGACAATAATTTTTCAGAAATCACAAAGTAAACGCCGATATTTCCGTATTATCGGAGTTAATAATAATACGTATGCTTCCGTACAAATCAAATAAGCCTCTTTTTCCAATCGAAAAGCAGATTCATACACTCGTAAGGAGAAAGAGTATTTATATCCGTGTTCTTTATCTCCTCAATCACCTGTTCCGAAATACAGTCCTCAAATGTGATTAAATTTTCATCCTTTATATTTGTCTCTTCGTTTTGCGCAAACGAAATGTTTTTCGCGCTCTCCTCGACATTGACAAGAATTTCCTTCGCCCTTTTTATGACTTCACCCGGAAGCCCCGCCAGCTTCGCGACCTCAATACCGTAGCTGTCGTCGGTCGACCCTTTCACGATCTTGCGCAGAAAAGTAATGTCATCCCCGCGTTTTTTTGCGGCTATGTTGTAATTTACAATGCCGCCGAACTCTTTCTCCATAGAAGTAAGCTCATGGTAATGCGTCGCGAACAGAGTCTTCGCGCCTATTTTTCTTCCGGCGGTATACTCGACTATAGCCCGCGCGATGCTCATGCCGTCAAATGTGGAAGTGCCTCTGCCCACCTCGTCATATATAATAAGGCTCTTTTTCGTGGCGTTTTTCAATATGTACGCCACCTCGTTCATTTCAAGCATGAACGTAGACTGTCCCGACGCAAGATCATCGGACGCCCCCACCCGGGTGAATATTTTGTCAACCACACCTATGCTTGCCTCGGCCGCCGGGACAAATGAGCCCATCTGCGCCATAAGCACTATAAGCGCGACCTGACGCATATATGTCGATTTTCCCGCCATATTCGGTCCCGTAATTATCATCAGCCTGGTGTCGGTCAGATTGAGTCTGGTATCATTGGGCACAAAATAACTGTCTTTCACAAACTGCTCCACTACCGGATGTCTGCCGTCCTTTATGATTATCTCATCCGATGAATCGACCTCCGGCTTTACATATCTGTTTTTTGCCGCCGCGTTAGCCAGACTCAGATACGCGTCGACCTGGGCGATAAGCCCCGCCGTCTTCTGTATCCTTTCGCTGTTCTCGGCGACATAAGACCTCACCTCACAAAACAGGTCATATTCAAGCGAGCAAAGCTTGTCCGTAGCTCCGAGAATTCTCGCCTCCATATCCTTAAGCTCTTCGGTTATGTAACGCTCGCAGTTTGAAAGGGTCTGCTTTCTTATATATCTTTCCGGCACCTGAGAAAGCTGGGATCTCGTAACCTCTATGTAATAACCGAACACCTTGTTGTATCCGACCTTGAGATTTTTGATTCCCGTGGCTTCTCTTTCCTTTTGGGCTATGCTTTCGCGCCATTCATCGCCGTGATTCAGAACCATTCTGAACTCATCGACCTGCGCGTTATACCCATCCGCGATTATGCCGCCCTCCCGGACCGAAAACGGAGCGTCCTCCTTTATGGCGCGGTTTATAAGCCCGCTTACGTCGGCAAGCATATCCATCTCCCGCCATATCCGCAAAAGCTCCTCCGACTTACAGGACTCAAGACAGGAATTAAGCTCGGGAAGAATGGCGAGCGTATTTGCCACCGCCCTGAGGTCCTTTCCGTTAGCCGAGCCGTAAACAATTCTGGTTATCAGGCGCTCAAGGTCAAGCACATTGTCAAGCAGGTCGGCGACCTGCTCGCGCAGCATAAAATTGTCAAAAAACTCCTCCACCGCCCCCTGCCTGATTCTTATCGCCTGACAGGAAAGCAGCGGACGCTCAATCCATTTTCTCAAAAGTCTGCCGCCCATCGCGCTCCGCGTGCTGTCGAGCACCCAGAGAAGCGTTCCCTTTTTTTCCTTTGTTCTCATCGATTCGGTAAGCTCAAGATTTCTTCTCGTGTTGACGTCAAGGTCAAGATACTGACCGTCCGAATAAACATTCAGCGTACTGATATACGAAATATCGCTCTTCTGCATATCAACTATGTAATCCAGAAGCGCGCCCACCGAGCAGACGACCGCCCTGTCCTCAAAGCAGCCGTCCTTCGCCGTCTCCGAAAACTGCTTTTGAACCTTTTCAAGACAATTTTTATATTCAAACCTTGAGGGCTGATTGTCAAGCAGGGACGCGTGGACTCTGCCCCTGATAAAATCAGCGACTTCCCTGAACCTTGAAACGCCGAGATTGCATACCACCTCGACCGGAGCATAAGCTCCGATTTCATTTATAAGCGAAGTCTGCATATTCACGCCTGAAAACGACGTGGCATAGACTTCAGCCGTGGAAACATCGCAAAAGCAGATACCGCACTCAACCTCTCCGAGATAAAGTGCGCAAAGATAATTGTTTTTCTTTTCGGAAAGCAGATTTGACTCTATCAAAGTCCCCGGCGTGACTACACGAATTACCTCACGCTTCACAAGTCCCTTTGCAAGCGCCGGGTCCTCGGTCTGCTCGCATATCGCGATTTTAAAGCCCTTTTCTATGAGCTTTCCTATATAAACGTCAACCGCGTGAAACGGCACCCCCGCCATCGGCGCCCGTTCCGGCTCTCCGCAATCCTTTCCCGTAAGCGTCAGATCAATTTCGCGCGACGCGGTTATCGCGTCGTCGTAAAACATCTCGTAAAAATCACCGACTCTGTAGAAAAGTAAATAATCCTTATACTGATTTTTTATTTCAAAATATTGCTCCATCATCGGAGTCATAGACATATCCTCCGTTTACACTGAATCAAAGCCTTTTTTGGCGTTTTGCGGTGAATCCCCATCGCGTCGCCTTCGCATATGGCATCCCGCGGACGTCAGTGGCATCCCCCGCAGGAAGAGCAGTCGTGAGTGCACGGCATCTCTCCGGTCGCGTTGTATTTTATTGTGGTATTGACCCTTTCCATCAGCTCGTTTACCTCGGTCTGCGCTTCATCAAGCTCAACAAACAAAGGATTTGTAGTGATATTCGCATATATCTCGTCAATTCTGTCCTGTATTCTTGTAACGGTATCGGTATCTATCTCGCTTCCGCTGTCTCCTATTGAAGTCAGCGCCTGCTGCTGTACATTGTACTCCGTGAGCAGCGCCAGAATCTCAGGGTCTGATTCGTATGCCTTTTTAGCGGCTTCCATCCGCTTCATCCGCTCATCATCTCTTATAGCCTTGCCAAGTTCGGTCGCAAGTGTGAATATGCTCATTTATTTTTATCCCTCTCTTTTAAAATCATATTTATAATCAACGGAACGGCTTTTGATTTTCAGTGATTAATCCTCGAAAATCAACCGTTTATATTATTATCTTCATCAGAACAAAAATTACTCGGAAAACTTTTTTATGTCAAAAATCATTTTGAGTTTATCAATCCGCCGCTTCGCCGTAAAGCGCGAAAGTTTCGGCCCTGACAATTTTAAGATTGACAAAATCTCCCTTTCGGGCTATATCTTTATCAAACATTACTATTTTATTTCCCTCAGTGCGCCCCGAAAATACCTCCGGGTTGTTTTTGCTTTCCCCATCGCACAGCACTTTTAAGACCTTGCCCACAAGCGGCAGATTTTTTTCAAGGGCTATTGAATTCTGCAACTCAAGCAGCCTTTCAAATCGCGCTTTTTTCACCTCATCGGGTATCCGGTCTTCCATTTCAGCCGCCAAAGTTCCCTTGCGTGGTGAATAAATAAATGAATATATCATGTCAAACCTTACTTTTTCGATTATGTCAAGCGTAGCGTTAAAATCCTCCTCGGTCTCACCCGGAAAACCGACGATTATATCGGTGGTAAGCGTTACGTCGGGGATTTTCTTTCGCATATAATCGACAATCCCAAGATACTTTGAGGTATCGTAATGACGGTTCATGCGCGTAAGTACACGGTCGCTTCCCGACTGTACCGGCAGGTGAAACTGACGCGCTATATGCTTTGACCTTGACATTACGTCAATCAGCTTACTTGAGGCGTCCTTCGGGTGACTCGTCATAAATCGCAGGTAATAGTCTCCGTCAATTTTGTCGAGCCGTTCAAGCAGGTCGGCAAAATCAAATGTGTTTCCGTGCTCGTCCGGCGCGTCCTTTCCGTATGAATTCACATTCTGTCCCAAAAGCGTAATATCCTTGTACCCTTTTCCGACAAGCTCACCGACCTCCGCGACTATATCCTCGGAGGACCTGCTTCTTTCACGTCCTCTGACATACGGGACAATACAGTACGTACAGAAATTATTGCACCCGTACATAACCGAGACCCACGCCCGGAAGTCGGACTCTCGAGCGACAGGCATACCCTCCGCTACCAGATATTCGGCTTCCTCGGGACAGAATATTCTCTTGTTTTTTGACAGCTTGTCAAATACAATTCCCGGCAGTCTGTAAATCGAAGAAGTGCCGAACACAAAATCCACATAAGGATAACTGTGTTTTATCTGATTTTTTCTGTGCTCCTGCGTCACCATACACCCGCATACACCTATAAGCATGTCGGGCTTCGACTCCTTAAGATGTTTGAACTGACCGATTATGGAAAGCGCTTTTTTCTCCGCGTGTTCACGTATAGCACACGTGTTCACGATTATAAGGTCAGCGATATCCGGTTCTTTGCACAGTGTATACCCCATACTCTCACACATGCCGGCAATCCTTTCGCTGTCAGCCTCATTTTGCTGACATCCGAAAGTCAGAACATAGGCATATCTGACATTTCCCTCTTTTGCCGACCTGCAATTTATGTCCTTTACTTTTTTCGCAAATTCCCGCTGCTCGGATATAAGATTTTCGGGAACGGTTCTGTATTTTCTCATAAATAAACTCTATCCTTACCGTGGATTCGCCGACCATACAGCTTTTGATTCTTACATTATTTTACATAATACAATACAGTCGCAAAGCATTCCACATTATAAATACAACTCAGTTACTACATTACATTATACTATAATAATCATTGATTTGTCAAGTACAAACATGTAAGATGATTGTATACAGCGTAAAGTAATCAATAAAATATTCTTTAACTTGGCTGTATTTGCATACAACATGAAGGGCTCAAAAAATAATATTTAGAGGTTGTATACTTACAGGTGTTCTATACAATCAGGAAAAAGATACACAGAATACGGCATAATGGCAAAACGGCAGAACGGATAACAAAAGAAAATTCAATTTTTTTCTTAAAATTTTTTAAAACATCTTGACAAATGGTTTTTTATAGTGTATAATCATGTGTGCTTGCTAATTATCGGGCTGTTAAGAAATTAAAAATGCGAGAGTGGCGGAACTGGCAGACGCGCACGTTTGAGGGGCGTGTGGTTTACACCGTACGGGTTCAAGTCCCGTTTCTCGCACCATATTGAATATCTTTCCCGGAGGGCTTTATTTCACAGTAGGTTTACCGAAATCGATTTCAACCGTTGTTTGTTGCTAAGTCTCGATATCGGTTTTAGGGTTTGTCCACAAGGTTGTAAACCAAAACTTACTGTGTATTTTACTATTAGCCTCAAATTACTCAAGAAAGGAATTGTAAGACCTGTTATGGACGACGCCGACAGTAGCGACGCTGACCGAAGTAACACTTATCATAAACTGAATATTTATATATATAGGCATAACCTGCATCTTATTGTCAGATAGCAGGCTATGTCTTTTTGTTTTTTGCTGACCACCGCTGAAAAGCGGTCAGAATATAATTTATATCAAAGAAAGGAGTGATTGGATCCATTATGGATCGGCACAAACAGACGCCTTGGCACACACTGAAACTTACGGAGGTCTATCAGACTTTACATACTTCCGGGGAAGGATTAAGTGATGCCGAGGCTGCCGAAAGGCTAAAAAAGAATGGACGCAATGAACTGCGCTCGAAACCGCCCAAAACCACACTGCAGATGCTGAAAGCTCAAATCATTGACCCTATGGTACTTATTCTCATAGGCGCGGCTTCTTTTTCCGCGATTTTGCAGGAATGGACGGAAGCGGCGGTAATTTTTACTATCGTTATTGTCAATGCCATCATAGGCATTGTACAGGAAAAGAAAGCTCAATCCTCTCTGGAAGCGCTACGCAACATGAGCGCTCCGACGGCCCGTGTACTGCGTCAGGGGGAAGAACGTATTATACCCGCAGGCGAGTTGGTAGTGGGCGACATAGTGATACTTGGCGATGGAGATATGATTCCGGCGGATCTGCGCCTGATTTGCTCCGCCAACTTAAAAGTTCAGGAGGCCTCTTTGACGGGCGAATCTCTACCTTCCGAAAAGGAAGCGGAAGATTTGCTGTCGGAAGACTGTCCCTTAGGTGACCGCCGCAATATGGCGTATGCTTCAGCCATTGTCACATACGGACGGGCAACCGGTGTTGTAGTAGCCACCGGTATGAATACAGAGGTAGGTAACATAGCGGGTATGCTGGACAATCAGAACGATACTGATACACCTTTAAAGCGAAAGCTAAACGCAGTCGGAAAGACTCTGACCGTTGTTGGTCTCCTCGTCTGTGCTTTGATCTTCACCATCGGCGCTTTATATCAGCGCCCTCTTATTCCGCAGTTTTTGGTCGCAATTTCACTGGCAATCTCTATTATTCCGGAGGGGTTGCCCGCTACTGCCACCATTGTAATGGCTTTGGGTGTTCAGCGGATGGCAAAGAAAAACGCATTGATTCGCAAATTGCCCGCAGTAGAAACCCTTGGCAGCGCCACCGTCATTTGCTCCGATAAAACCGGCACTCTCACTCTCAATAAAATGACGGTTATACATATTGCCGTTAACGGAGATTTTGAAAACGGTATAACCACTCCGATTGAAAGTGCCGCCAAACAGCATCCTGCGGTATATAAAGAATTGGTTTATGCAGCGGCTCTCTGCAATGACGCCAGTCTTGACCCGGA
>CALWJX010000008.1 GCA_944381085.1 uncultured Clostridia bacterium | reverse complement strand
TGTCTGATGTAAAATAACGGAATCAAAACTTTATTTTCTAAATATTATTAGTATTATACCACTTAAAAAAGTCCGCAAGATTATCACGGCTTACAAAATACCCGCCCTGCCGTAGCAAAGCAAGACGTTCCGCTTCCTCTTTTGACATGTCGCTTTTACCTGACATACTTTTCATAAGCGCGTTTATCATAAGCTTATTAATACCCTTGAGCTTACCGTGATTCATGCCTCCCTGCACCGTAAAAAGCGCGACATTTTCAGGAATCAAATTTGAAATCCGCACCTTTTCGGTGAGTTCACCCGTACCGCAGAGACCAACTCCGATCACCGCGGCAACTTTAAATCTTTTTATCGCCTTGCGGTATCCTTTGACTGTACCCGCAAAAAGCCACCCCATATAAATGACAGACGAGTTCTTTTGAAGTTTATTTTTTTCTTTGAGACTGTATACCGGCAGTCCCGTATACTCGGCAACCATCTTGGCGTATTCATATGTATGTCCCGTGTTTGAAGTATATACAACAGCGTTTACTTTACTCATATCCTTACCCTTACCTTTATTATATATCATAAAATTAAATAAACACAAAATTTATTACATGTTTTTGCATAAAGCAATTAAAATAACACATACTATAAGTGCATTTAAATTTAAACTCAAAAATCCGACTGTTTTTCAAACAGCAAGATTTATATTTGAAATATACTGACAGACTCAAATGTTCAGAAAGGTATCGTAAAATATATGGAACAGACAAAGACAAAAAACAGCGAAATGATTGAACAGCTTTATAAAAACGTCAAAATGGGATCGGATTCGATCATAAAGCTCATGCCCAAGGCAACCGACGGCAAATTCAAGACCGATCTCACCGAACAGCTCAACGGATATGAAAAATTCGCGTCACAGGCAAGAAAGCTGCTTCATGACGCCGGCTGCGAGGCTAAAGACGAAAACGTCATGACGAAAATGTGGGCAAGCATCGGAATGACCATGAACACACTCACAGACTCCTCTGACAGCCATCTGGCGCAGATGGTGGTGGAAGGCTCTACGATGGGCGTTACCGACACCTTGAAAATTCTCCGTGAATACGAAAATACAGGTGTATCCGAGGACGCTCTGGCGCTCGCGAGAGAAATAATCAAATTTGAAGAGAAAAACATCGAAACAATGAAAAGTCACATCTGACCGCATGGGATTGCATAAAGCATCCTCGGAATTTTGTTGACCGAATTGTAATTTTTCGGGTTGGCTCATTAAACTGAGCCAACCATATTTTTTTCGACATCAAAAACTCAACAAATGAAGTAGCCCTCTTAAATCCGACCGATACCGGCAAATCTTTAGGTAATATTTCCGCATTTCTCTTTCATTGAATATCATCACTTATAAGACCGAAATATTGCTTACGCCATAAAGCTTCAACAACTCAGCCAGACGGGCTTTTACCAAAGCCATTTCCTCATCCGAAGGTATAAGCGATTTATCTCCGTTGTCTTCAAGTCCCAGCAATGTGGCTTTTGAACCTCCGAACGCATGATAAGGCATGAACTCGACCGCTTTGCAGTTTTTCAGATCGGAAAGTATTTTCGCGATTCCGCGGATATTTTTATCATCCGTATTTACGCCCTTGACCATAATGCACCGCACCGCGGTTAAGGCTCCCATGGAATCCGCGAGAATAAGATTTGATATTATCTTTTCATTTCCGGCGCCGGTATTCAGCTTATGCCTGGCGCTGTCAGTATCTTTGATATCCCAATAGAAAAAATCCGTATACTTCAAAGCGTCAATCAATATTTCCCTCGGCACTTGCCCGCAGGTTTCCACCGTAGTGTTGAGTCCCATATCCTTTGCGGCTTTCAGCAATTCAACGGCTTCTTTACGGATAAGCGGCTCCCCGCCGGACAGAGTGATTCCCCCGTTATCTCCGAAAAACACCTTGTCTTTGATTACCTCACGCAATATTTCGTCAACTGTCATTTCGGCGGCGGCAGCCTCGCACGCCGACGAAGGACATACCGAGACGCAACTCATGCACGACATACATAAATCTCTTCTGAGAATGTGGGTTTCATTTTCAAATTCATGCGCTCCCGAAGGACACACCGAGGCGCACGCCATACATCCGATACAGTCGGCGGGAGTGAACAGCACCTCGTTTTTGAGATCTTTTGTTTCGGGATTGTGACACCAGAAACAATTCAGCGGACATCCCTTCAGAAAAACGGTAGTGCGCACACCCGGTCCGTCATGGGTAGAAAATCGCTGTATCGCGGTGACAAGAAGTTTTTCCATAATAAAATCAAACCTTTCCCGGAAAGCATCGACAAAGAGGCGGCTTTGCGAAAATCATATTCATATTCCCTGCTCGGTACGCTCTATTATCATCTGCTGCCACTCTTTATTCAGAGTTACAAAGCGGGCGTTCCAACCCGATACTCTCACCGAAAGGGTTTTATATTCCTTCGGATTTTCTTGAGCGGCGCGCAGTGTCTCCGCGTCCACAACATCGGTCTGCATGAAAAATCCCCCCAAAGCTATAAATCCCTTTATAAGAGCAATCATCGCCTCAAGCCCGTTCTCCCCCTCTACCGAGGAAGGAAAGAGCTTTATATCAAGCGCGGCGCCTGTAGTCTGGCGCACAAGGTTAGACTTACAGTACGATTTGATAATGGCGGTCGCCCCGGCGGCGTCGGTTCCGGGCGTGGGAGAAAGATTGCCCGACAATATATCGCCCTTTTTGAATCCGAACGGAACCGCCTCGCGCACGGGAGCCCATTCTATCTGTCTGCCGAACGTACTGACTCCCGGAACAAAGTTAATTTCATCCGAATGATATGAATGAGTAATTTCCGCGAAGTCGTCAATAACCCTTACCGTATAGCTGTCAGACTCGTCGCAGTCGTTTCCGTAATAAGTAAGTTTATTTGTCACGTACTGCCTGAGCGCCTCATATCCCTGCCAGTTATCCGACAAAGCCTGATAAAGCTCTTTGAGCGTCAGGCGTTTTTCCTTAAAACAGAGCTTATCTATGACATAAAGACTGTTTCCCACATCGGGCGCTCCTCCGATGTGAGGAGAAACCACGTTGTACACGGGTCCGCCCTCCCCGTAATCCCTTGCATTTTCTATGCAACCGTCCTCAAACAGCGCGACCACGGACATCGGAAATTTCGGCAGCCATTTGCCGTCCTTTACCCACGCGTTCTGCACGCCGGAACACAAATCAAAAACCGTCTTTCCGAGTTCATCCTTGAAACAGGCGTAAAGGGAGTCAAAGCTTTCATACTCAATGTCTTTCCCGTCCTTTTTCAGCACTCTGCGCTGCAGTATTGACAGCGAATCGAAAGGAATATACGTAAAATAAGTTTTACCGGGAACCTGAACCTCCCAGCATCCGTCGTTAGCGAAACGAAGCGCCTCGGAATACCGATATCCGGCATCGGTCATAGCCTTGAGTATAAGTTCTTCATTGTACACAGCGACCACACCGCCTCCGTGCCTTTGCACCTCGCAGACTCTGCGGTAAAGCTTTTCGGGCGAGTTTTTGCTCAACCTTACCGTAATGGGAAAATCCCCTATCGGAAGCTCTTCGACAATGTCAAGCACAAGGTAAGTCACCTCGTTTGTGATATCAATACCATCGGGTCCGAGTCCCCCGAGTACTATATTTTGATAGTGCTGAGCGTCTCCGGAGCCCGGAGCGGTATCCGACTCTATCCACTCACACCCCTTGATGAACATGGACGCCAGAATTTCTCTTGCCTCGTCTGTAGTGATCTTACCGTCCCGCAAATCGCGCTTGAGATATTCACCGAGATATTCATCTATTCTGCCCAAGCCCGGCCAATTTCCGCAAAGCCTTGTAAAAGCAAAGCAAAACCACAGAGACTGAACCGCCTGATGAAAATTACGGGGCTTTGAAAAAGGAACTACCTTCAGATTTTCATAGAGGTCGGGTCTGCTGTCCTTGGTCGCGTCGAGATATCTTTTATGCCATATTCTCATAGAAGCAACGGTATTCCTGAGACTCTGAAGAAATCTTATCTGCCTTTGGTCGAGATTCTCCGTATCCGACAGTCTGAGGTCAATTCTCTTTTCGTATTCATCAATTCCCTCATTGACCGCGCGGTCAAACCCGCAGGTAAGATGGCTCATGCTTCCGTATACCGCGTTCCCGTTTCTGGTCGCGGGCACGACATGGCGGATGGCGAGTCCCAAGGTCGCCGCTCCGCACACCCTCTCGCTCTCGGTTATCCTGAGCGGAGCCTGCTCTGCAATGCGCCTGACGGCAATGTCATATTTTCCGTAATCGTCGAGCATGTCAAAATCCTCGACATCATCAAGTGTTACCGCGCCGTGTGAAACCGCCTCGTCGCCGTATTTCCCGTGAAGAGACTCGTAAGCAAACTGTCTTGTGCTTTCCGACAGTCTGACCGGTCTTTCGTTTTTGGATGCCGTACCGAATATCATAAAATTCCCTCCCCACTTAACCGAAAATCAATTATTTTTCATCAGCTTCTGAGAACGGATATCCTGTCCGATAAACGGAAGTATCATAAACTCTCCCAGAACCCGACTGGTGATTCTGTCCCAATAGCGTTTCCTGAACTCTTCCTGAGTAAGATTGGTACTGATTATAGTCTGTCTGCCTTTATTAAGTCTGGTATTGATTATATTATAAAGGCATGAAGTTGTGAACTGATTCGACACCTCGGTCCCGAGATCGTCCACAATCAAAAGATCACAGTCATAATATCTGTCCGTATTTCCGCCGCCCGGCGCCCCTGCCCCGCTTTTAAATCTGCTGTATTCAAAATCCGAGAGCATATCCAACGCTCCGGAATAATATACGTCGTATCCCTTTTCGATCACAACTCTCGCCACCGCGCTGGACAGATGCGTTTTGCCAAGACCGGTAGGTCCGAACATCGCGATGTTCTTTGAGGTCTTCGGGTCAAATTCATTCGCGTATTTAAAAAGAGTCTTGTAGATAATTGTCATGCGCTTAAAGCTTTCAGAACTTTTGGCATAATATTCAAGCGAAAAATTGTCAAACCTCTGCTTTTCTATGAGATTGGACATTCCGGAGGTCTCAAATCCCGCCTCTATAAGCTTTTTCTTCATGCACACACACATACGGTTGTCAACTTCTCCGGTATCTCCGCACAGAGGGCACTCGTATCTGACTTCGGTATAGTCCTCCGGATAACCCGCCCTGACAAGCAGCTCTTTTCTTATATCAAGAAGCTCCCGGTTCCGTTTTTTTACCGACTCAAGCATATTCAGGTCATTTTTCATGGCACATTCCATTATCCGCAGTCCCACGGCAGACAATTCGGCGTCTATCCGACCTATTTCCTCGACCGCCGCGTGAACTTCCTCTTTCCGCATCTCTGCCGCCTCACGCGCGCGAAGATATTTTCCTTCATATTCTTCTTTAATACGCTTGTAATTCTCTCTGTTAAAGCCCAAAATATCACCGCCCTTCAATTTGCCGATTAAAGCATATCGGGAATTGCTTATTGTCCTTCAAAGCTTCTTTTAACCGCCGCCTCAAAAAATTCGTCCGTGTCAAAGCTGCCTTTGGCGGCGCTCTCCTTTTTGCCCTTATCCTTATAAGATTCGTTTATCTGCTCAAGCGTCCTGTATCCCTCGCTGTACCATCTTTCAAGCACAGAATTCGCGTAATGCACCGTACTTTTTCCGGTGGCGTCAACCGTAACCTCATAAGCTTTCTGTATAATGTCGAAATCATACCGGAAATCATTCACCCAACTTGAAATCTCTTTGTTTTCCCGAGCGGTCAGCGCGCGCGAACCGATTCCGAAAATACTTCTTATCCTGCCCTCCGCGCTTTTCAGAGCGTCCCTGCGGTGCAGTTCCTCGGAAAGCTCATCCACACCGGTTATTCCGATGTCATACAGCGAAAATGCCGTCTTTTCAACATAATGCAGGGTTTTTCTGCCTGACTCGGCGCAGTATTTCACAAGCAGCAGTATGTATTCGCTGTCAAGCGCAAGGTAGTCCGAAAGACCTATAATTTTATTTATCTCGTGCACATTGAAAATTTTACCCATGATCTTCTGGCACTCGTTTATAAGCATAGCGGCGTCGGCACGTGTTTCAAGAATTTCGGACAGCTCATCCGAAGTATAATTCGGCAAAGCGTCGCTTTTGGCGAGCTTTTTGGACTCTTGAAATCCGTTGCCGATATTTTCGGCTTGTTTCTCCTTTGGTTTGCCGTTCACATTTGTACCGCGGTCAGCCGATTCCGTAAATTTTCTTTTATCATCGGGATTTTTCACCTCAAAAGCGGTCTGAGAAACGGAGGGCTCCTCCGCGCCAATCTCAAATATCCCCGCTCCTCTCCAAAAAGCAAGAGAAGCGTTCACATCATCCTCGCCGCAGCCGATCCGGACGGCAATATCTTTTATTTCAAAAATTCCCCCGGCGGCGCACACGCAGAGCAAAACCTTAAGGTCAGATTCTTTTGCCCTGTCAAGTATCTTCAATGCGTCCGACGGAAAGACAGATACTCCGTATCCGTAATTGATTTTGTATTTCATATGTTTCCTTAACTTTTTTATGTTCAGAATATTTCCTTAAAACCCAAGGCGACCTTCAGAACTCATCTTCGCCCCTGTCAAATTCCATACTGCTGATTTTATAATTCAGTATCATAAGCGAATCGCCCAGATGTACATTTTCAACCGCCACCGAGTTCCTGTCGTAGTCAAGCTCGACGCCCATGAAGTTCCACAGCCCTCTTACACCGCAATTTACCAATCTGTCGGCTACGGACTTTACCTGATCCTTAGGAAGTGTCAGCACGGCAATATCAACTTTGTTATTCTGACAAAAGCTCTCCAGACAGTCAAGACTGTACACATTTACTCCGGCGACCTCACGACCGACCATTCCCTCACCCGAATCAAACATGCCGACAATGTCCACCCCTCGTTTTTCAAACATTGACAGGTGAACAAGCGCGCGGCCAAGGTCTCCGGCGCCTATTATGACGGCGTTGATTCCGGCGCCCACTCCGAGAATTTCACTTATTCTTGTATACAGATAGTTTACATTGTATCCGTATCCCTGCTGACCGAATCCGCCGAAGCAGTTCAGATCCTGCCTTATCTGCGACGCGGTTACATTCATAAGCTCCGCAAGCTCCCCCGAGCTTATACGGGTCTTTCCCTGTGTAATCAGCTCGCGCAGATATCGGTAATATCTGGGAAGTCGCCTTATCACCGCCTGAGATATATTGTGCTTTGTCTGCTCGGTCCGCTCGTTTTGAGACGGTTTTCCGAAATTATCATAATCCTCAGACTTCAAATCGCCTTCGGTAAAATTTTCGTTTAAATAATCATCGTTGTAATCCATTCCAATCTCCCATGCCGCCGCAGGCGGCGCAAACAGAATATAACTAAATTAACCAAAGTGCGCAGAACGTCAAACTGCACAAAATGTAAAGTTTTACCTCTGCAACAATATTTTGATTCGAAAAAGATTTTCCACAAGCTTCAGCGAGAAAAAAGTTTTCCACAGTTTCAACATACTTATCCACAGGATACCTTGTCCCAAAATGGGTTTTGCATGTGCATTCCTTTAAAACTTCCTAAATTATTCCAAAAATTTGTAGTTTCAGACCCGATATGCGCTGTCAGATTTTATTTTTTCCACAGACTGTTGAAAAATCGTGTGGAAATCATATTATCTGCCGGCAAGCGGGCAAAAACCTTGTTTTTTCGCGTAAAACAAAGCCGAACATCAGATAATGAAGATTTGTATCAAATGACGTCAACAAAAATTCAGTCGCACGCGCGGGCATTAAGAGAAGTATCGGAGAATTTACCCGCCTTAAACTCAAAATAACCCGCGGCGGCAATCATCGCGCCGTTGTCACCGCAAAGAGATATCGGGGGACAGACAAGCCGCACCTTCAGCCTTTCACACAGCTTGCCCAATTCTCTGCGCAAATGAGAATTGGCGGCAACTCCGCCCGCCAGCACCAAAGTTTTCATGCCGGTTTTAAGTACGGCTTTTTCAGTCTGCTCACAAATGCCGTTTACCACGGCGAAAGTAAACGAGGCGGCAAGATCGCCTCTGTTAATCTCCTCATTTTTTTGCTTTGACGAATTTATGAGATTCAGCGCCGCCGTCTTGATGCCGCTGAAAGAAAAATCCAGCCCGCCGCTCAAAGCGGGATTCGGAAGAGCGAATGCTTTCGGATCACCCTCATACGCGAGTTTGTCCATCGCCGCGCCGCCGGGATATGGCAGACCTATTACTCTGCCTATCTTGTCGAACGCCTCTCCGGCGGCGTCGTCGCGCGTTGTTCCTATCTCGGCAAAGTCACAATATGTATCCGCCGAAAAAATTGACGTATGTCCTCCGGACACCACGACCGCCAAAAACGGCGGTTTGAGTCCGGGCTCCGAAAGATAGGCCGCGGCGACATGACCGTGAATGTGATTCACCGATACGCATGGGATACCATTTGCAAACGCAAGCGATTTCGCGAAATTTACCCCCACAAGCAACGCGCCGATAAGACCGGGATGCGTCGTCACCGCCACGCAACCGATATCTCTCAAGCCGACGGACGCCGTCTCAAGCGCCTCATACGTTATTTTGGATATAACCTCGGTGTGCGCCCGGCTCGCGATCTCCGGGACGACCCCTCCGTAAAGCCTGTGAGTCTCTATCTGAGAGGCTATTATATTTGATTTTATTTCAAAAAAGCCGTCAGAGCACTCCACTACAGACGCGGATGTTTCGTCGCATGAGCTTTCAATGCCGAGAATATACATTTTATTTATTCAACCTCCGGATAATACAGAAAAATCATCTCAGTTTACACACCATGACAAGCCCGGCCTCGGCAGGCTTTGTGTAAAAATCCCTGCGCTTGCCCACGGTTTTGAAACCGAGCGACTCATAAAGGGAAATCGCGGCGAAGTTTGACTCCCTCACTTCAAGGGAAACCGAATTTATACCGTTATCCAAAGCGTATTTTTTAAGCGACTGCACCACCGCTCTGCCATATCCGCGTCTGCGCATATCGGGATGAGTGGCGATATTGGTTATCTGCCCCTCGTCCACCGCGCAAAGCATACCGCCGTAAGCGCATATTTCCCCTCCGCTTACGCAGACCATTCCGACTCCTATTCCGTCTTTTGTCAACAGCTTCAGACTCTCCTCACTCCAAGGAGACGAAAAACACAGTTTCTCAAGCACCGCCACACCGGGTATGTGTTCGTCGCACATTATTTCCGGATATATTCTTTTTTTACTTCCGTTTTTCTCTCTTTCAAATTTTATGTCATCCATTTTAACTCATCCTTTCGCACTGTCACGATACGGAATGCAGATAGTCTCCGGCGGGAACAAATCTGCCGTCAACATTATTGTAATAAAAGTATTTTCCGAGATTGTACTTTACGCTCCATTCAACGCTGTAAGATTCAAGCGAATATCTCTGTGAGGACGGCGGAATTTCGGTCTCGTCCTGTGCAAGCACGTATTCCCCGTCCTTTTCAAAATACATTCCCTCATCATCCTCCGTGTAGGTCTGATTGAAAATAAATTTATCAATACTCGCGCTGTCTTTTCCGTATTTGTCAAACTCTCCCGATTGAAGTCTTGACTCCAGATTTTTATCGATCTCAAGCTCTTTTTCATACAAATCATTCTGAGACCGGGTAACATCCATACGTTCCACAGGCTCGTAGGTAATTATATCCTCGGCATATTCCAGATATGAAACGGTATAATATATCCCCGGAAGTTCGTCTGAAATCATCTGAACATTGACCTTTTTCTCATATGCTCCCGCTTGATATTCCACCGTCTCCGAGTCAAGGTATTCCCCGAGTATTTCCGCTATTACAGCGGCGTCGCTTATCGTATTGAAAACGACAGGGGATGAAGAGTCATGCGACAGGACAATGCTTGTCACGGTAAGCACAGAAAGATCCTTAAGAGATATATCCTCACTGCGAAAGACAGTTCCGTCCTCACTGACAAGCCATGACTCGGGAGAAAGTCCGACTATCTCATAAAGCGTGTATATGTTTCCCTTTCCCACATCTACCTCGGAATATGCCTCTCCCCTCTCAACCGCCTGATAGCACATAGGGCACGCGACATATCTTATGCCGGTGGACGTGTTCTGGTACGCGCCGTCGACAAAAACGGTTCCGGGATCGTCCGAAGCGCATGACCCTGCCGCCAAAGCAAAGGTTATCGACGCAAAAATACATATAAACACTTTAAAAAATCTCATTAAACTTTTTCCTCTCCTTTTCAATATCCGAACACACCCGAAAGCGAATCGTCGTTTTCGATCCATTCCGAAGTGTTGATTACGCGGTATTCATCCTTCGTATCTCTTATGATTACTTTTTCTATTCCCGCGTTGATTATCTGTCTTTTGCACATCATACACGAGGATGTTCCCGGATAAATACTGCCGTCCTTCGGGTTTATACAAACCATGTACAGCACCGCCCCGAGCATCCTGTCTCTCGGAGCCGCGATTATGGCGTTTGCCTCGGCGTGAACCGAACGGCAAAGCTCGTATCTCTCGCCTCTCGGTATGTTTAACCTGTCACGAATACAGTACGCGATCTCGTTACAGTTTTTACGTCCTCTCGGAGCGCCGTTATATCCTGTAGATACTATGACGTCATCCTTTACTATTATTGCTCCGAAATGCCGTCTCATGCACGTGCTTCTCTCCGCGACCGTCTGAGCTATATCAAGGTAGTAATTTTCTTTCGACACTCTTTCCATATTAATCCTCCCTGCCTCCATAGGCGGCTCAAACAGAATTTTAAAAATTTTCGGTTTCAGAGCGAAACCAAAAGCGTTAAGCTTTTCGGAAAATTTATACGTGAATCAGATACATTCCGACGCGATGCAATATATTTTTCACGCTGCTTTCCTCGCCGTCGACAAAATATTATTATTATGAATATTATAACTTAAGTACGCGGAAAAATCAAGTGCTTTTATTAAATTTTACATTCGGGTCCCAATTATATGCTCATCTTTTACGGTGTCGCAAAACATTATGCTTTGTCACAAAAAAATCCGAGGCATATAATGTTAACGGGGTAAAATCCGCCCGGTCAAAGGAAACGCATCGGTCATAGACGATGAAAAACTCCGCGCCGCGCGATTTTACTTCATAAACCGCATGTTTATAATTATCAAATGTCAATCAAACAAAGAAAGGTCGGTCACAAAAATGCCGGATAAATTCGATTCTGACCGGTCGGGCGGAGTCTGCACCGCCGTTACCGGCTCAATGACAAACGCCTTAAAGGCTCAGAAAACCCTTGCCGTAGCCGCTATACCTTCAAGCGTAAAAAAAGTCAGTTCTCAGGGCGGCAGGGGCTGTGTATACGGAGTGAACTACTCATGCGCTCAGGCGAGAAATGTGAGAGTTGTGCTTGAAAACGCAAACATCAAAGTAAAACAGTATATAGATTAAATATGTATCTGATATAAAGCTCTGAAAATATCCTAAACGATAACAATTAAAATTCCACCTCAATCATCGGAGGACAAAACGACATGAAACAAAAAATAATATATCTTGACAATGCCGCCACCACATTTCCGAAACCGCCGAGCGTATGCAGAGAGACATACCGCTGCATGACCCAATACTGCGGAAATCCCGGTCGCGGAGCGCATCCCGTTGCGATGGAAGCCGCGGAGAAAGTATACGAGTGCCGCTCTCTGCTCGGAGACATGTTCGGTTCGCAGCCCGAAAATGTCTGCTTTACGCTTAACACCACATACGCGCTCAATATGGCAATCAAGGGCATGGCAAAGCCAAATTCCCATATACTGATAGGCAACATGGACCACAACTCCACCCTGAGACCGGTTTACGCGCTCAAAAACGCGGGAATTGTCGACGCGGAAGTATTTGAGGCGTATTCAGACACAGACAACAGTACGGACAGAATACTTTCCGACATCGACAAAAGAGTGAGAAAAGACACAAAAATGCTCATATGTTCGCACTCGTCAAATATATGCTCGTACACCTTACCGATAGAAGAAATCGGCCGATACTGCCGGGACAGAGGAATAATCTTTATTGTCGACGCGGCTCAGTCGGCCGGTCATACTGTTATCGACATGAAAAAAATGAATATCGATATCCTATGTATGCCCGCCCACAAAGGTCTCTACGGTCCCCAGGGATGCGGGATCATGATTCTCGGAGAGAATGCCGAAATACCCGAAACTCTGATAGAGGGCGGCAACGGGGTAAATTCTCTTGAATATGCAATGAACGACGAGGCTCCCGAAAAATTTGAAGCCGGAACGGTCAATACTCCTGCCATTGCAGGACTTTGCGAGGGGATAAGATTTCTCAATGAATACGGAATAGATAATATCTCCATGCATGAAAAACGACTCTGGAACAGAACATTTGACTGCCTTTGCCGTATACCCGAAGTAAAAATATACGCCCCCGCATACTCCGGTCCGGTTTTTCTGTTCAATGTAAAAGGCTATACCTCCGACGAGGTGGGCTCACTGCTGTCGGAGGACGGCATATGCGTCAGAACAGGATATCATTGCTCGGCGCTGGGACACCGTACTCTCGGAACCCGGAAGGAAGATTTCAACGGCGCGGTTCGGGTAAGCTTCGGATTTGACAATACAGATAAAGACGTTGATATTCTCTGCAAAAAAATTTCCGAAATATTGTGATGAAATAATAAAAAACAATTTACCGTCGGCTTCTGTAAACCTAAAAAAAACATTATGCCAGAGCACTATGATATTTTAAAGGATATCACGGTGTTTTGGCATTTTGTCCTGTTCTGTCAGTCAAAGCAATTCGGAGAATAAAAGAGAAAATCAAAGAAAACTCAAGTATTTTGTAAAATAATCATAAAAATTTGCATACGAGCGCATTTTATTGGAATATTTCACAAAAATCCGAGAAATTAAAAAAAACTATTGAAATCATGTCACTTTTATGTTACAATGTATGCTGTTCAATAAGGGGTCAAGCCACGTCATTCAGCGTTTTAAGCGGGAGATTGTTTCTCCCATTGAAAGAGTCAAGCGGCAAGACGTCTTAATTTGGTTATATTTTGCCGCATAAATTAAACAATGTCCGAATTGTTTTCGCGGCTTTTTGCACACGGCAGAAAATGATATGTTTTCCGACTCCGGACGCCTTTCGGAGAGAAACCGAATATCTCATCTGAACATGCATTAAAAATTTCGGAATTATTCAATATGGGTCCAAGCCCCGTCATTCAATGTTTTCGGCGGGGAGATTGTAATTCCCCGCCGAAAAAATCAAGCGGCGCCCGCTTTTTTGAGGCGGGGGACCTCCTAATTCAGTTATAATTTTAAAGGAGTTTTTATGTGTAATGGAAAAGGATGTCATCATAAAACTGGAAAAGGTTTCAAAATCGTTTGACGGAGAGACTGTTCTTGACAACATCGACCTTGAAATTCATGACAAAGAATTCGTCACGCTTCTCGGACCGTCAGGCTGCGGCAAAACCACTACGCTTAGGATAATCGGAGGTTTTGAATCGCCGGATTCCGGAGATGTATTGTTCGACGGAAAAAGCGTGGTGGAAGTGCCGCCGTACAAACGTCCGGTAAACACCGTGTTTCAAAGATACGCGCTGTTTCCTCATCTCAATGTATATGACAATATTGCCTTCGGACTTCGCGTAAAGAAAAGACCCGAAAAGGAAATATCGGAAAAGGTCGCTCAGATGCTGAGTCTTGTCAATCTGAAGAATTTTGAAAAAAGGCATATTTCCACTCTTTCAGGAGGTCAGCAGCAGCGTGTGGCTATCGCGCGCGCGCTGATAAATCAGCCTGAAGTACTCCTGCTCGACGAGCCTCTCGGCGCGCTCGACCTCAAGCTGCGCAAGGACATGCAGACAGAGCTGAAAAACATTCAGAAAAAGACAGGCATCACTTTTATATATGTAACTCACGACCAGGAAGAGGCGCTCTCCATGTCGGACACGGTCGTGGTCATGGCAAACGGACGCATACAACAGATAGGCACTCCCACAGATATTTACAACGAGCCCGTAAACGCTTTCGTCGCGGACTTTATAGGCGAATCCAACATTGTAGACGGAATAATGCTGTCGGATTACAAGGCAAAATTTTCCGGGCATATTTTTGACTGTCTTGACACGGGATTTGAAAAAGGAGAGAAAGTGGACATTGTCGTCAGACCGGAGGATGTGGATGTGGTACCGGTCGAAAAAGGAATGCTTTCGGGAGTGGTAAGCTCAGTCACATTTAAGGGGGTCCATTATGAGATAATAATAGACATAGGCGGCTTTTTGTGGATGATACAGACAACCGACTATGTGGCTCCCGACTCGCGTATCGGTCTGTACATCGAGCCCGACGCGATACATGTAATGAAGAAATCCGAATTTTCGGGTATGTTCGGAGATTATTCCTCATATTCGGACGAGCTTGAACACCTCTCGGACGTCATCGACGAGGAGGACCTGTAATAATGAACGCTCAAAAAAAGCTGAAAGCTGAGGAAAAGGCTCTGCGTTCGGGCGGCAGGTCTCTTCTTCAGAAATTTGCCGCGGCGCCGCATATAGTCTGGTCCGTGCTGTTTATAATCATACCGCTGATATTTGTCGTATACTACGCGTTTACCGACCGCGATTTCAACTTCACTCTTGAAAACATCAAGGCTTTCTTCGGAGAAAACTATCTGCTCATATTCTGGCGTTCGGTAAAGCTCGCGCTCATCGCCACATTTATCTGTCTGCTTATAGGCTACCCCGCCGCGTATTTTATATCGAAGGCGTCTCCTAAAAAGCAGAAAATTCTCATAACGCTTATCATGCTACCCATGTGGATGAACTTTCTGATACGGACCTACGCATGGATGGTAATTTTGCAGGACACGGGCATTATCAACAGCTTTCTCGGAAAACTCGGAATTGACACAATTCATATAATAGGCACCGAGAGCGCGGTTGTAATAGGTATGGTATATGATTTCCTGCCCTATATGATAATGCCGATATATTCGGTTATGACAAAGCTTGACCACAGACTTATAGAAGCGGCAAGCGACCTTGGCTGCAACGGCTTCGGAGTGCTTCGCAGGGTCATAATCCCGCATAGCATCCCCGGCGTCATATCGGGAATAACTATGGTCTTTGTCCCGTCGATATCGACATTTTACATATCCCAGAAGCTTGGCGGAGGTAAGTTCTACCTTATCGGAGACGCGATAGAGACTCAGTTCCTCGCGAATAATCTGCACATGGCGGCGGCGCTTTCATTTGTGCTGATGGTCATTCTGCTCGCGGGAATGTTCATAGTTGACCGGTTTTCGGACAGAAACGAGGGAGGATTTATGCCATGAAGAAAAAATCCGGTATAATTTCAAACCTTTATATCATACTCATAATGATATTCCTGTTTGCCCCTATGGCGGTCCTCATATTTTTTTCCTTCAACTCGGGAAAAAGCACCGCCGTATTTGAAGAATTTTCACTGTATTGGTACGGAGTGGTGCTAAAGGATTCCGAAACGCTGAACGCGCTGAAAAACACCCTGATTCTCGCTGTGACAAGCACGGCAATATCGACACTTATGGGTACGGCGGCGGCATACGGAATAGGCAGGATGAAAAAGCGATACTTAAAGTCCGCAGTAATGTCGGTAACTAACATCCCGATGATGAATCCGGATATCATAACCGGAATATCCCTTATGCTCATGTTCGTCTTTGTCGGTACGATGCTCGGTCTTTCCGACAAACTGAGCTTCTGGACAATGCTTATCGCGCACGTAACCTTTTCACTGCCGTATGTCATTCTCTCAGTGCTTCCGAAAATAAAACAAATGGACAATTCTCTGCCCGAAGCCGCGCTGGATTTGGGGTGCACCCCGGTTCAGTCATTTTTCAAGGTAGAGATACCCGAAATATTTCCGGGAATCATGACGGGAGCCATAATGGCGTTTACAATGTCGCTCGACGATTTCGTTATAAGCTACTTTACAAAGGGCAGCTCTTTCCAAACGCTTCCCCTGCTCATATACAGCATGACGAAAAAACGGGTAACTCCCAAAATTTACGCGCTGGCGACAATAATTTTTGTCGTGATTCTTATCCTTCTGATAATATCCAATCTTTCAGGGTCTAAGGACGAAAGACTCCGCGCCAAGATTGCGAAAAGAAAAAAGAAAGAAGACAGAGAAAATACAGATTAAAAACAGAAAAGTATAATCCCACGGAGGCTTTATCAAATGAAAAAAATCATATGCATCACACTCGCAATAACCGCGGTTCTCTCGCTCGGAGTTTTCCTTTCTTCCTGCGGAAATGACGATACCATAACATTGAACGTATACAATTGGGGAGAATATATGCCTTTGGGCGAGGACGGAGGATACGACGCCAACAAGGCGTTTGAGGAATGGTATTTTGAAACCTACGGACAGAAAATAAAGGTAAATTACGATACCTATACTTCAAACGAGGAGCTGAGAGCAAAGCTTGAGGCAAACGCGGTCAGCTATGACATCATAATTCCGTCCGACTACATGATAGATTATTTTATTGAGCATGACATGCTCGAAGAACTTAACTTTGACAATATTCCCAATTACAAAAACATAACCGACGATTTCAAAAACCTTTACTATGACCCGGAAAACAAATATTCGGTTCCCTATACATACGGCACGGTCGGCATCATATACGACGCCAACAGAGTAGATCCGGCGGACGTCACCGGCTGGGAAATAATGTGGAACGAGAAATACAAGGACGTCGGAATTTTGCAGTTCAATAACTCCCGTGACGCTTTCGGAACCGCCATGTATAAGCTGGGAATCGACGTAAACACGACCGACCGCGCGGAATGGGACAGAGCATATAATGAGCTTGTGCTCCAGAATCCTCTTCTAAAAGGTCGCGTTATGGACGAAATATATAACATGATGGAAACGGGCGAGGCGGCGATAGGCGCGTATTATGCCGGCGATTACTTTACAATGGTAGACAATCAGGCGGAAAATGTCGACCTTCAGTTCTATTCTCCCGAAAGCACAAACGTATTTGTAGACGCTATGTGTATCCCCAAAGGATGCCGCAACAAAGATGCCGCGGAGGCGTACATCAACTTTATTCTTTCAGAGGAAGCGGGCATCGAAATCGCGGAATATATCTATTACGCCTCACCAAACAGCGTAGTTTACAACAGCGAGAAGTATAAAGAGGACATGGGCGAGGACGTAATGTCTGTAATCTATCCCGAAAACTTCAATTTCGGAGAAGCCTTCAATAAGTACGCTTTCAGAAACCTTGATACCGAAACGCTCGATTACCTTACGTCTCTTTGGGAAAAGCTGATTATAGAATAAAACATTGAATGTAAGCAAAAATTACTATCCATAACATCCCGCCGCAAAAAAAGAATCAGTTGTAAAAATCCAAGGTCAATTTATCTGATATGCTTCCGCAATACAGACAATTCCGGAAGCACTTCACTCAGGCCTTGGATTTTTGCATATAAAAAATCTGTGCTTTATTTAATTGCCGGAAAGTTATTACAAAAGCAATTCCCACCGCGTTCCGCGATGGAATAGTATAAATTCTACGATAAGTAGAAAAAATTTGCCAAAATTACAAAAAAACATCGGATTGTAATTTGATAAGTAGGTAGACAAAATCTGAAAAACATGGTATAATGTATACAGCATAAAGCAAACCGGTAAAATGTCGTTTATCGGCTGTATTTGTATACAGCTTACGCTATATTTGTATACAGCCGTAAGCTGTATACCGCAGTTTTGCAAACCGCGCGGGCGATGCTTTTGCTTTACCCGCAATTATCTGAACGTGAAGGAGGATTTAAGAGAATGGACGCAAAGAAAACCGGAAAACTTATAAGTGTATTGAGAAAAGAAAAAGGTATGACCCAGGGAGAACTTGCCCAGGAGCTTTTTGTAAGCGATAAAACGGTAAGCAAATGGGAGTCCGGCGGCGGTTATCCCGAGATCGCGACGTTGCTCCAGCTCTCGGAAATTCTTCGGGTGTCTGTGGACTTTCTTTTGAACTGCGACGAGATCAACGAGAACAATATCGCCATCGCGCATGAGATGTATGAATTCAAAGGGTATACCTCGGGCGATCATATATCTGACGAAAAGGCTCTTACCGAATCCTTCGTTCAGACCGGAAAAATAGAAGAACGTCTCTATGTGGAATACGATGTCAAAAAAGGACTGCGCGATATTAACGGCAACGGAGTCAGAGCCGGACTTACGGACATTTCCAAGGTTGTCGGCAAAAAGGATATCAACGGCGAAAAAAGGCCCTGTGAAGGAGAGCTTTATTACAGAGGTTACAGCATTCAGGACCTTGTCAACGGTCATGACCACAGCAACAATTTCGGGTTTGAAGAGGTTACATATCTTCTGCTTACGGGAAAGCTGCCGAACAGCCGGGAATTGGAGGACTTTTGCGATATACTTTCACAGAAAAGAGTTCTGCCGCTTAATTTTATAAAAGACGTCATTATGAAAGCTCCGAGCGCCGATATAATGACATCCATGTCAAAAAGCATACTTGCGCTTGCAAGCTATGACAGCAAGGCAAACGATACATCTCTTGAAAATGTTATGAGGCAATCGCTCAAGCTGATAGCCGTGATGCCGGTTCTGGCGGTCAGCGCATATCAGTCTTATGAATATTACCGGAATAACAAAAGCCTTACGCTTCATCATCCGCGCCCGGATTACTCAACCGCCGAAAATATTCTGCATATGCTGCGCCCTGACAAAAGATTTACACAGACCGAGGCGCGTGTGCTTGACGCGGTTTTGATGCTCCACGCGGAACACGGCGGCGGAAATAACAGCACGTTTACGACGCATGTGGTAACAAGCTCAGGCGCGGATACCTACGCGGCGATTACGGCGGCTATGTGTTCGCTTAAAGGTCCCAAGCACGGCGGAGCGAATCTGCGTGTAGTCGAAATGTTCAAGGATATCAAAAAGAATGTTTCGGACACTCAGAACAAAAACGAGCTTGAAGCTTACATAAACAAAATACTGAATAAAGAAGCGTTTGACAGAAGCGGACTTGTATACGGCATCGGTCACGCGGTATATTCGCTGTCCGACCCAAGAGCTGAAATAATGAGAGAATACGCAAGGCAGCTGTCGGCGGAAAAAGGTCTTGACAGTGAGTTTGAGCTTTACAGCAATGTAGAAGAAATCGCTGTAAGGTGCATTATGGAAAAAAGAAAAATATACAAGGGCGTCAGCGTCAACGTGGACTTTTACAGCGGACTGGCTTACAGTATGCTCGGAATCCCCGAAGAGATTTATACTCCGCTTTTTGCGATTGCGAGAATTTCGGGTTGGAGCGCGCACAGACTTGAAGAGCTGCTCAACGCGGGCAAAATAATCAGACCCGAGTATAAGAGCGTTATGGTCGAAAAAGAATATAAGTCTATAGACCTGAGATAAATTGAATGAAAGAAGACTGACTCAAATTGAGCCAGTCTTCTTTCATAATACCCCGCCTTTTCGGGCGGATCTCATATCAGATCTTAAGCGTCAGTCTTATCGCCGATACACGACGATACTGCTACGCACTGTTGCAAAAATCTGCAAATGTGTTTGTCAGCAATCTTTCCTTGCAAATTTTCAGACCTTTTCAGTCTGTTACGTAAGGAAGCAGAGCTACCTGACGAGCGCGCTTGATAGCGGTGTTGAGCTCACGCTGATGCAGAGCACAGGTTCCCGAAATTCTTCTGGGAAGAATTTTACCGCGCTCGCTGATAAACTTTTTCAGCTTTGCGGAATCCTTGTAATCTATATAAGATACTTTATCTGCGCAAAAGATGCAGACCTTTTTTCTCTTGCGGACAACAGGGCGCGCCGCACGAGTGTTTTCAGCCTTATCCATCGTATAATCCTCCTTTGTTATGTTAAAATCTTCGTGACGACAGACTCAGAACGGGAGATCGTCGTCTGTTTTTATTTCCTCAAATTTAGGAGCCGAGCCTGACGGAGAGGAAAATGAGGGCGTCGGAGCAGAACCGAAAGAATCCGACGCCGCCGAGGAATCGGATCTGCTGTCAACAAACATTACCTCATCCGCCACAATGTCGGTTCTGTAATGCTTTTGTCCTTCCTGATCCACCCAGTTTCTGTTTTGTATAGATCCGGTAATGCAGATTGATGAACCCTTTCTGAAATAGCGGGAAACAAACTCCGCGGTCGCTCTCCACGCCGTTACGTTGAAGAAATCGGATTCGTTTTGCTGCGCCGAATCCTTTGAGTACCTGCGGTTAACCGCAATGGTAAACGACACGACCGCTATCCCGCTTTGCGTCTGCTTCAGCTCAGGGTCGGCGGTAAGCCTGCCGCCGAGTATTACTTTATTTAAATTAAAGTTTGCCATGCTCTACCTCCGAAACCCGACCGAAATCATTCGGGGTCGGACGCGGGCGCGACGTCTTCCGCTTTGGCATCGTCGGCATTTTCGACTTCACCGGCGTCTGCGGCAACAGAGCTTTCCGCATTTTCCGCCTCTGCTTCGGCATTTTCCTCTGCTTCTGCCTCTTTGAGCGCCTCTCCTATCTTAGCGGCGCTCTTAGCGACGGGCTCAAAATCGAGCTTGATTGTAAGAGAGCGCATGACAGTCTCGTCAATGTTGAAAAGACGTTCCAGCTCAGAAATAAAAGAAGGAGCAGCCTTGAAAGTCACAACGGTATACGCGCCCTCCGGCTTGTCATTGATAGGATAAGCGAGACGTTTTTTGCCCCACTCGGAAACCTCAATGACCTCAGCGGCATTAGCGCTTATCAATGCCGTAAACTTGTCAATCGTTGCCTTGGCGGCCTCTTCACCCGCGCTTATGTCGGTGATGAACAAGGTTTCATAAGAATTGATTGCGTTTTCCATTTTTACACCTCCCTATGGACTTAGAAACGACCGCACGGTAAACAGTTGTGCGGTAGAGAGACGGCTTGTACAAATTTAAGCCGTACCATTTTGATATTATACCATATATTCTTTATTTTGTCAATAGAATTTGTCAACTTTATCGGTTTTCCGGAGAAGAATTTTTCAAAAACATTATTGGGTTATGATTGAAATTATCCCGCCTTCGTCAATTTGATATATTTAATTAATTCGGGTATAAAATTAAAAATACAGTCTATTACAATATACGTTTTCAGGAACAAAAAGCTTACAATCCTATTGTAAAATACAAATATGTGTGATATAATTTATATGGTGTGAAATAATAAATTAAAGCAGTTAGAAAAAGGAGGGTTGAAATTGAGCAATACACTGTTGACTGTTATAGGTTTTTCGATAATTTTTCTGGCGACGACCGCCGGGGCGTCGTTGGTATTCTTTTTCAGAAAGGAAATGTCCCCGAAGCTGAACGCGCTGATTTTGGGCTTTGCCTCGGGTGTAATGGTCGCGGCGTCTGTCTGGTCGCTGCTCATTCCTTCCATTGACGGAGCGGAATCGTACGGAAATTGGAGTTTTGTTCCCGCAGCGGTCGGATTTATCGTCGGCGGAATCTTTATGGTGGTAATCGATAAAATTGTCCCGCATATTCATGGCGGTACGAATGAAGAAGAAGGACCGCACAGTAATCTGAAAAAATCGGCGAAGCTCTTTCTCGCGGTGACGATTCACAATATTCCCGAGGGGCTTGCCGTCGGGTTCGCGTTCGGCGCGGCGGGTGCGTCGGGAGAGCACGGGGCATTTATTTCCGCGCTTGGGCTTGCGCTCGGAATGGCGATACAGAATTTTCCGGAGGGCACGGCGGTGTCACTTCCAATTAAAAACGCCACCGGCAGCCGCAAAAAAGCGTTTTTGTACGGTGCGGGTAGCGGTGTGGTGGAGCCTGTGTTCGCGGTTGTCGGGTATTTTCTCGCTTCAAATCTCGTTGCCGCGCAGCCGTGGTTCTTGTCGCTTGCGGCGGGAGCCATGATTTTTGTTGTGGCGGAAGACCTGATTCCGGACACCAAGCTTTTAAAATATCCGCATTACGGAACTTGGGGAGTAATGACAGGCTTTGTAATTATGATGATATTGGACGTCGCGCTCGGATAATAACTCCGGGCGCGGATAAAACCCGAAAGTTCGGACATGCTGATTGCAGGCTAAACGTAACAGCAAAGCGCCGGCAAAAACTCTGTATGCCGAAAATAACACATAAAAAAGCAAGGACAGCTTTATTGATTGTCCTTGCTTTTTATGTTACCGGATTTTGCCGGTATATACTCCGGTACACAGCGACTCAAAATCCCCGCGCAGCCGGAATACAGCGGTCAAAATTCCGCAATCAACCCTGAGTTGAATAGTTGGGAGCCTCTTTTGTTATATTGATATCGTGAGGATGAGACTCGCGCAAGCCCGCGCCTGTAATCTTTACAAACTTTCCGTTTATACGAAGCGCGTCGACATTGTGAGCGCCGCAATAACCCATTCCGGAACGCAAGCCGCCCATCAGCTGATAAACGGTATCCGCAAGCACTCCCTTATACGGAACACGTCCCTCAACACCCTCAGGCACAAGCTTTTTGTTGTTTTCCTGGAAATATCTGTCTTTCGAGCCTTTTTCCATAGCGGCAATCGAACCCATTCCGCGGTATACCTTGAAACTTCTTCCCTGATAAAGTTCCTCTTCTCCGGGACTTTCCTTACATCCCGCAAAAAGCGAGCCTATCATAATGACCGAAGCGCCCGCCGCGATAGCCTTTGTGATATCGCCGCTGTATTTGATTCCTCCGTCCGCTATAATCGGAATGTTATATTTGTCAGCGACCTCGGCGGCGTCGCAAATCGCCGTGATCTGAGGGACGCCGATACCCGCGACTATGCGCGTAGTGCAAATGGACCCCGGACCTATTCCGACCTTTACCGCGTCCGCCCCGGCGCGAATCAAATCCTCGGCAGCCTCTCCCGTAGCGACATTGCCGGCGATAAGCTGACAGTCTGGGTATTTTTCCTTAACTTTGGCAACGCTTTTCAGTATGTTTTCGGAGTGTCCGTGAGCCGAGTCAAGCACCAGATAATCCGCGCCCGCGTCAAGCAGCGCTCCCGCGCGGTCCAATACGTCACTTGTCGCGCCTATCGCGGCGCCGCAGATAAGTCTTCCCTTTTCGTCTTTCGCCGAATTGGGATATTTGAGAACTTTTTCGATATCCTTTATCGTGATCAGTCCTCTCAGTTCGTTCTTTTCATTGACAATCGGCAGCTTTTCTATTTTATGTCTGCACAGAATTTCTTTAGCCTGTTCAAGGGTTGTCCCCTCCGGAGCCGTAACGAGATTTTCCTTTGTCATCACGTCTTCGATAGGCATATCATGGCTTAGCAAAAATTTCATGTCACGGTTGGTAATAATACCGATAAGCTTTCCGTTTTCATCGCAAATCGGGACACCCGAAATCTTGAACTTGTGCATAAGCGCTTCGGCTTCGCTCACAAGGTTGTCCTTACCGAGAAAAATAGGATTTGTTATAACCCCGTTCTCACTTCTCTTTACCCTGTCAACATGATCCGCCTGCTTTTCGATAGACATATTCTTATGTATGGTTCCCGCTCCGCCCTCACGCGCTATCGCTATGGCGAGCTCCGACTCGGTCACCGTGTCCATAGCGGCGCTCATAAGAGGAATATTCAGCTTAATCTTATTTGTGAGCCGTGTTGTCAGATCAATATCCGCGGGAAGAATATCACTTTTGGCGGGAATGAGCAACACATCGTCAAACGTAAGCCCTTCTTTGACAAATTTATCTCTGTAAGCCATATTTTAACCTCCGATACAAACTAACTGATTATTAGTTTATTATATCAATTTTTGCCGAAAAAGTCAATTGATTTTTTGCACTAAAGTGATATTATTTTCGGTTGTATTTTTTAATCCCGCATAAACCCATATCTTCGGGAATAAAATATATCACTTGAAAATTTACATAAGGATAAATATGAAAACTCAAAATACGTTCTTTATAAAATTTACGGTTTATTTTCTGATCATATCGGTTTTGACAGCTCTTTTTTGCGTCTTTGTCTGCGGATCAATGAAAAACGGAACCTCCGATGTATTTGAGGACGACCCAAAAACCGCCGACAAAATGCTCACCGTAGTAATCGACGCCGGTCACGGCGGTGAGGACGGAGGAGCGTCAAGCGCGGCGGGGCTTTACGAAAAAGACGTCAATCTTGACATTTCCATGATGCTTTACGACATGTTTACGGCAAACGGCGTAAACGTGGTTATGACCCGCACCGACGACAGATTGCTTTACAACCGGAATATAGATTTTAAAGGCAGAAAAAAGATGCTCGACCTTGCTGCCCGATTAAGCATAGCGGAAAAAACTCCGGACAGTATTTTTTTAAGCATACATATGAACGCCTTTACCGACCCCAGATACGACGGGCTTCAGGTATGGTATTCCCCCAATAACGAAGAATCCGAGAAAATCGCAAAGCTTATACAGGACGGTGCGAAAATTCTTCAGTCCGAAAACAACCGCAAAATAAAGAAAGCCGGCAGCAACATCTATTTGCTCCACCGCTCCGATTCTCCGAGCGTTCTTGTCGAATGCGGATTTCTTTCAAATCCCGCCGAGGCGGAAAAACTTGAAAACCGCGAATACCGCAGACAGATAGCGTTTGTCATTTTCAATTCCGTAATGGAATATCTCACTCCCGGCGAAAGCTGAGCGGAGATATTCCGTTCAATTTATCGGCGACACGTGTGCAAACAGTGATTTCATGCCGCCGACAGATTATTTGGGTTGAAAAATTCAGGTATCCGAGGATTTCGATACAAACTTAAGAGTAACATCTCCTAAAATACCTGAGGGAGATATGGCGAGAAAGCCTGAAAACGCGTCTCTTACCTTATACGCAAGAGTGTTGGACACCACAATCTCGGCTGTATTTTCGCCGTCTTTAACCTGCTTTGTAATATCAAAGCTGTACGGAGGACATATCCTGACGCCGCTTTCTTCCCCGTTGATTTTTACCGAAGCAACGCTTCCCACTTCTCCCAAATCGAGCAAAACTTTTTCGTTGCCGCCTGGAATATCGGCATTGAACTTAAAGACGTAGCGCATTTTACCCGAAAATTCCGGTCTGAAATCCTTTGAGGTAATATTGAAGAAACTGTCGAAATTTCCGGCGCGAACAAATTCATTCATATTTTCCGACTCCGCCAGCTCAAGCGAGTATTCGGGTTCAAGTTTTACGGACAGATACTTTTGATTTTCATTATACCGGACAAACCGTGACGTTCCCTCGGTAAAAATAACTATACGTGATTCATACGGGACAAGATTTATTTTTATCCGACCGTCGGAAGTGCTGCCCGAACATATTGTCCCACCCAAGAGGTCAAGCACCGCATACTCGCCCGCGCACGGCAGTTTTACATATGTGTCAGCCGCAGAAGCGCCGTCCTCGTTGAAGAACATGAATATATGGCTTCCGTCTCCGACAGAATGATAGATTCTGAGATGAGGATAATCTCCTTCCGCGCGGACGTCATAAAAACCGCATTCCGTAAGCTTCTGAGCTATATTGCCGCATTCTGTGATTTCACAGTCAAAATCCACGTTTTCCGGCTTTGCGTCAATAAAGAAAACACGCAAACCGTCCCGCATATGCTTATTTATTATATCGGCAAGCCTTTTCGGCATATGGTCGGTATACGGCACCACAAGACAGTCAAAACTCTCCTTTGCGATGTGCAGTTTACCGTCAATAACCTTCGCCGTTTCAAGCATATCCATAGACACAATATCAAAATCAATATGGCTGTCATACAGCACCTTTGCGGGTTTCTGCATGGTCATTGCATTGCGGTATCTGCCTGCCCACTCTCCCTCGGCATGATAGAGGAGCGCCGCGTTTGCCTTATGAACCGTTCCCGTAAGCAGGTGAGAAACCTTATTGGTGTATCTCATAAGAGCGCAGAAGCCCTCAAAGCTCGGGTCTTTACCCTCCGCACCGAAGTGAGGCGGGCAATCCGGGTCGGGATAATCGGGAGAGAAAGCGTGAGGGACAAAATGGTTGACTCCGCGCACAAGCAAAAAGTCCATAAGCCATTTCATCATCGGAAGGTCTTCAGCCCAGCCGTAGGCTCCGAACACCTCGCACATTGCCCTGCCTTCCATATGCCCGGTAAGATGCGCCTGAGACGAGCACAGCTTCGCAAGTATATAGTGGTAAAATTCCCCGTCAGCCACACCCGTCGAAGCGCTCGAAGTATATGTATAATCAGCCATTCCGGGAATGACCTGATGAAGCACGATGTCCATTCCGCTCATATCCTGTCCCTCAAGAGACCGGAAATAATGTCCCGCGCTGACGCCCATATGGGCATGGCTGTTCATATCCTCTATCACATGCCCGATATACATGACATTGTGCTCACGGCACCAGTTTCCGACCCTCTTGGAAAAACAGTCTCTGTAAAGCTCCGTAACCGTATCCATATAAGCAAAGCGCAATTCCGACTGACTGTCGCCGTCGTTGTCGTCCTCAAACCACAAAAGATTGAGATGAGGCACAGGGTCAAAACCGAGTTTTTGCTTCATGATGTTTTCAACATTTTCATTCCACGGAAGCGCCAGAGAACGGGTTCCTATCCGGGAATCGTATATTCCGTAATCTACCCGTACCTGACCGAATCTCTGATTTCCGAAAGGCGGTTCATCCGAAAAGAAACCGGCGAAGGTTTTTCCGAATTCGTCCTTATAATGTTCATAGTGCTTCTGATATACCTCTTCTATAAGCACATCCACCGACTCGGGATTTATCATGTCAATAAATCCGGGCTTTCCTCCTCTGCGCGACTTGTAATAGAAGAATATTCTCCACACGCCCTCCGGTATATCCCAGGTCAGGAAATTTCCGCTGACATGCTCCGTAATATTTATACCCTCGTAAAAGCATTTTTCATCGTCTCCGGGATGTCTGCGGTAAGCATATACGCCCAGAAGAATATTTTCATCATTTCCCGAGTCGCAAATAACAGACGCCTGTCTTTTGGATCCCAGAACATCTATATGTCTCTCGGTAAGCACCCACTGTCTGAGCTCCGGATGCTTTTTCTCAATGCCTCCGTTGGCGTGCCCCGTTGGGAATCTGTCGTCGTCAAGTACCCAGACCTTCATGCCAAGCTTTTTTGCCTGCTCCATAATAATGTCAACGTCGCGCCACCAACCCTCGCCGCAGAAATCAGGATGAGGTCTGGATTCAAGACAAAGCGCCCGGCACCCGCTGTCATATATACGCTTTACCTGTTCCGGTATGCGTTCGGTGTGATTTCCGTGCTGCCAGTAAAACGGCAGCAAATAATTATCCTCATGCCCCTCAAGGACATCCGTAAGCCTTGTATACATATTATTATAATCTCCCTTACACAGGCGTTTTATTTTGCGGATTTAATGTAATCTCTGTAGAAATACGCGCTCTTTTTCGGCTTGAGCTCAAGTGTTTCGCGGTCGCACTGCGTAATTCCGAATTTGAAGTTAAATCCCGCGGACCACTCGAAATTGTCCATAAGGCTCCACAGATAATAGCCCCGGATATCGTATCCCTCTGAAATCGCTTTTTTCAGGCTGTCCAAAAATCCCGAAATATACCTTATCCTGTCGGCGTCATCAACAATGCCGTCTTTGCCGACAGGCTCCTCACCCTCAAAATAAGTGCCGTTTTCGGTGATATATATTGGCACCTTGATGTCATACAGCTTATGTAGCAATACCACCGCCTCATAAAGCGCCTGCGGGTAGTATTCCGTGCGGTTGTTAAGGAAATTTCCTCCCTGCGAGAAATCCGCCTGCGCCTTTACATTTACGGAAACCGGCACACGGTTGTACACGTTCAGACCGAAAAAGTCAATGGGGACTGACATCAGCTTAAGGTCGTTTTGCCCTATATCCATAAGCGTTCCCTCGGCAGATAGATGTTCAAGTATGTAATCCGAATACCTGCCCGACAGTACCGGGTCACAGTAAAATTTCCAGTTTCGCTCATCCTGATCTGTCACAAGCTTTGCGTCTTCGGGCGAGTCGGTAAGCGCGTGTCTTTTCCATATATCGATAACTATACCTATCTGCGCGTTGCTCAAATTTGCCGCTCTGAAAGCCTCGACCGCTTTTCCGTGCGCCACGAGTATATTGTGCCTTGCCTGATTTCCGCTCTTCTCGTCGGTATGTCCGGGGGCAAAGCCTCCCAGCGCGTATCCCACATATGTCGCGATAGGCTCATTTATTGTACTCCACATGGGGACTAAATCTCCAAAGGCGGCGAACATCTTTTCCGCATACTCCCCGAACCATTCTATGCTGTCACGGTTGACCCAGCCTCCCCGGTCTTCAAGCACCTGCGGGAGATCCCAATGATATAACGTCACATTAGGCGTGATACCGGCGTTTAAAAGCTTTTCAAAAGCTCTTTTATAATAATCAACGCCTTTTGAATTAAGCTGCCCGACGCCCTCGGGGATAACTCTCGACCATGAGACAGACATCCGATAGCTGTTTACCCCTATCCATTTGAGCATATCAAGGTCGCGCTCAAAGCGATTATAGCTGTCGCACGCGACCTCGGGCGTCTGACCCTGAAAAATCTTTCCCGGCTTTTTCGCGAAAACATCCCATATGCTTTCGCTCCTGCCGTCCTCAAGAGCGCCGCCCTCTATCTGACCCGCGCTCGTCGCAAGCCCCCACAGAAAATTTTCCGGAAAAATATTCTCACCTGCCATACTTATGTATCCTTTCAAAAAATGGATTTTATTTTTATTTTATGTCATAAAGACATACATAATCAAACCTCTTATAACCCGGACCCGTGTAAAATTCAAATATCAAAAAGGTTCCACGGATATTTATCCGGCGGACAACTGACAGCCTCAACAGTCACTCCGGTTACGGGATGTACAAATTCGCACCTATGCGCCCAAAGAGCGCATGAGCATCTGTTGTCACGGCTTCCGTACTTTCCGTCTCCGCAGACGGGATGACCCGCATGGGCAAACTGAACCCTTATCTGGTGTGTCCGCCCGGTCAAAAGGTTTATTCTTACAAGACTTTTTGCTTTCTCGCCGAAAACAGTCTCCGACAGAACCGTATATTCAAGTTTTGCTTCCTTTGCGCCTTTTCTTGAGCCTTTTACCACATACGACTTGTTCTTTCCCTTATCATGATACAAAAAATCGTGCAGAATCCCCTTGTCGTCCGCGATTTTTCCGTCAATAACCGCAAGATATTCCTTTTTATACTTCCTCTGTGAGATCATATCTGAAAGCTTTTGGCTGATATCCCTGTTTTTTGCATATATAATCACGCCTCCGGTTCCGACGTCGAGGCGGTGTACCACGCCGACATAAGCGTCTTCTCCCAAATACTTCAAAAGTCTTTCGGGCAAGGAATCGCCGCCGTCCGCATACTGTGAAGCCAATCCCACAGGCTTTTCGCAAATTATCAGAAAACTGTCTTCATACAAAATTTTTACCGGCGGGTTTTCATATGTTTTCATAGCTTTTCTCTCAGTCGTTTTCTGTTAATTGTAAAAATAAGGATGCGGAAAAACCGTATCCTTATCCATGCGGTATAATACCGCGTTATATCAGTCCGCGTAAACGCTGACCTGTTTTTTATCTTTTGTCTTCTGCTCAAATTTGACTTTTCCGTCGATAAGCGCAAAAAGCGTATCATCCTTGCCCTTACCTACATTGTTTCCGGGATGTATCGCCGTCCCTCTTTGTCTTACAATAATATTACCGGCTAAAACCGCCTGCCCGTCGGCTCTCTTTACGCCAAGCCGCTTTGACTCACTGTCACGGCCGTTCTTCGTGGAACCAACACCCTTTTTATGAGCAAAAAACTGTAAACTGAGCTTTACCATTATCTTTTCCTCCGATTATTTTTTAATTGCCAAGGACCCGAAATCTAATCTTCATCCTCATATGGCTTGTCAATCACAGACATGTCAAGATATTCGTAATATTCCTCCATCATATCCTGAATCTGCTTGTAATAAGCAAGGAATATTCCGGAAACCGCATACCTTTTCAGCTCATCCTCCTCGTATTGAGGAAGCGCCGACTTGGATTTTATACGTATGTCCGTTGTTTTATCGTCAATTTCATAATCAATATGGGAATCGTAAGCCACCTCTACCGTATTGATTATAAGCATAGTCATCGCGGACAGCGCGGCGCAAAGCACATCGTTGCCTTCCTCGCCGTATCCAGTATGCCCCTGCTCCTCAAAGCCGTAAAACACACCGCCGCTGCGATAAAATACAATTTTTGTCATACCGCAAAATATCAGCCAACGATAGACGTTATCTGAACCTTGGTGTACGGCTGTCTGTGACCCATTTTCTTTTTCTCGTTTTTCTTTGACTTGTACTTGAAGACATAAATCTTCTTTCCCTTACCGTTCTTCTGCACAACGCCCTTTACGACAGCTCCCTCAACCGTGGGAGTTCCCGCTTTAAAGCCCGTGCCGGAGGAAATCGCGTAAACTTTGTCAAATGTAATTTCCTCTCCCTCAGCGCAGTCAAGCTTTTCAATAAAGATAATATCCTGCTCCGTTACTTTATACTGCTTTCCGCCGGTCTCAATTATAGCAAACACGAAAAGCACCTCTCTTTCATATAAGTCTCGCTGAACAATGGCGGCTGCCCGAATGCAGACAACGCTTGCAAAAAGCCATTTTCAGGCGGCATTCTATTTTACCATAAATTTATTCATTTGTCAATAGATTTTTTCGTTTTTTACAAATTTCTTTTTAAAAGCAACAATACGTTCCGGCGCGCATAATATTTAATATGCTCCGCATAAAGGCAACGGCGCACAAATAATAGAATTGTCTTATTTTACCTGATTTTAAATATAATATGATTTCCGTTTTAACCCGGATATGCTATAATCTGTACAGTCGCAGATTGGCGGCGACGCTCATATTATTACTTGAATTTTCTGTAATGTACCGGAAAAACACATAATATTTCGACTCTGTAAAGACAGTCAAAAAATCAGCTCAAAATCCGCGTCATAAAAATTCACTTATGGGTAATAATATGTCAATAAATCTATAGGAGGATATATATGCCAAAACATCGTTTATTTATCAAAATGACCTGTTTGATTCTCGCTTCCCTGTCAATTTTACTGCTTTTCCCCGCCTGCGCAAATGAAACCGATAATACCGGAAAAGAAACTTCTACCGACAAAGCCGCGGCGGGTACGGGATCGGAAATTACCGACGCGGAGAGCGAACTGACTTATGAATTTCCCGACTTGGATTTTGAAGGAGAAGAATTTATCGTACTTGCTCAACCTGTATCCGTATACGATTTCTATGTTGACGAGATGACGGGGGACAACGTGGATGACTCAATATATCTGCGGAATCTGACCGTATGTGAAAATCTCAATATCGAATTTTACGAAGACTACTCCAAGAGCGACCCGGAAATTCTGAGCGAAATAGAAAAAGCGGTCAAAACTCAGGACGATACATATGATCTCGTAAGCCACCATGTAATAAGTCTCGGTCAGGTAATACTCAAAGACTGTCTGAGAAACTGGTACGAACTTCCCTATGTTGACTTTGAAAATCCCTGGTGGTCATCGAGTACTGTCGAGGACAGTACATATAACGGAATAGCTTTCTTCGCGGTAGGCGACTACGCTTTGACCGCCATGGCTTATACATTCTGCATGTATTTCAACAAAACGCTCGCCGAGGAATACGCGCTCGGAGACATTTACCAGACGGTACTCAACGGAGAATGGACTCTGGGTAAACTTACGGAACTGTCAAAAGACATCTACAGCGACCTCAATGCGAATTCAAAAGCTGACGAAAATGACTTTTACGGACTTTCGATGAGGACCGGCGGAACTCATACGGCAGCGTTTCAATGGGCGTTTGACAACCCGATAATGCGGAGAAACAGCGACGGGACTCTCACCCTCGCGCTCAACACCGAAAAAATGCCGGAAATCGTGGTCCAGCTCAATAACCTTGCGCATGACAACCCGGGGACCTACGCGACGAGCGATCGTGACACATCATACGATATCTTTATGGAAGAAAGAGCCGTTTTCTGTATGGGAGAAGTCGGAAACTCACTCTCATACTTCGGGGACATGAACGACATCGGGCTTATTCCGTACCCCAAGTGGAACGTGGAACAGACAGAGTATCACACCATGTCAAACGGCGCTCACGATGTACTTGCCGTTCCGAAATCAATCAATACGGAAGCTGAAATGGAGCTCACCGGCGCGGTCACCGAGGCGCTGTGCGCTCAGACTTACATGCTTGTAATGCCGGAATACTACAGCAGAGCATTGAAATATCAGGGCATGAAAGACGAAATCTCCTCACAGATACTTGACATGATTCTGGACAGCAGGGTTTTTGATTTCGGTTTTATATACAACTCATGGAGCGGAGCCGCGTTCCTCATGCAGGAGCTTGTGGCGGCGAATAACGACAACTGGGCTTCGACATGGAAAAGAAACGAGCGGAGCTATAAGAGATATTACCAGAATCTGTTCAATTTCTTTGACAACTATCAGCCTTAACGAATAAAAACATTGTGGACTGAGTCAATCGCTTCTTTAAAGCTTTTGACCCGTCCCTTTTTTAATCTTGCTGTTTCACCTCAAATATCAAAAAAAGACCGAAAGGAGAGGCTTCGTAAGGAAATTCTCTCCCTTCGGCTTTTGTAATCAGCCGGAATGATTGGATGTAAAGTATTCAATTATATTGCGGCATTACAAAATGAAACGGCATTACATTGATGAAAGTACAGATATCAGCCATTCTTTACATGTGCTTCTTTTTTGCATGTTTTCCTGCGTGAGCCGTGTATGCACCCTTCACGTTTCTATTGACAAAATACAGAATTTATGATAAAATAAATCGACAATTGACAGTAAGAATAATCACCGATTCGGAATATCGGTCATTATATTAGTTCCACTGCGGAATTATGCGGAAGCAAAAAAAAGACGGCTGTGAAAAACGAAACTCCGTATCATACCGACCCGAAAAACGAGAGTATCGGTTTCACACAAATGCGCAGCCGGAATTTTCCGGGGATTGGATAAAAAAGACTTTGCTAAATTCCGGTTTATCAAGGAGTTAAACAGAGCAAAAGATCGGAATAAGAAAGGCTACATATGACTGTAATCATTGCGGAAAAGCCAAGTCTTGCGAGAAATATCGTCGCGGGAATTCAAAATATACCGTCAAATACGGAAATGAAAAAGAAAAACGGATATTATGAAGGAGGCAATTTTCTTGTAACATGGGCGTTCGGGCATCTTTTTTCTTTGTGCGATATTGAGGATTACACAAAAACCTCGGGCAAATGGTCGCTTGAGAGCATTCCGTGTTTTCCCGAGCATTTTGAATTCAAGCTTAAAACCGGCTCGGACAAAAAAACGGATCCCGGCACGCTTAAGCAGTTTGAAACAATCAAATACCTTTGCTGCCGCGAAGACGTTGATACAATTGTAAACGCCGGGGACTCAGACCGCGAGGGCGAAATAATCATCCGCATCTGCGTGGAAAAGACCGGCGCGCTTGAAAGAACCGGGAAACAGTTCAAACGGCTTTGGCTTCCCGACCAGACCCCGGAAACAGTCCGGAAAGCCATACTTGAGATGAAATCCGAGGAAGAATACGACAATCTGGCGGACGAGGGTTTCGCGAGAACATATATAGACTGGCTGTACGGCGTTAATCTCACAAGATTCGCCACGCTTAAGACCGGCACGCTGCTCAGGGTAGGCAGAGTAATAGTGCCTATTGTCAAAGCGATTTACGACCGGGATATGGAAATACGTCATTTTGTCCCCGACGTTTACCTTGCCGCGGTCTCAAAGGAAAAAACCAAGGGCGAGGAAATAGAGCTCATAAGCAAAACAAAGTTTGACAAAAACCGCCCCCGCGAAGCGCAGGAGCTCTGCGACAAATACAATGCCGCCGGCGCATACGTATTGTCAAAAAAGACAAAAAAAGAAAAAATCAATCCCGGAAAGCTGTTCTCGCTTTCAAAGCTTCAGAATCTGCTCGGCAAAAAGTACAAGATGTCAATGGCGGACAGCCTTGCCATAGTTCAGAAGCTCTATGAAGAGGGTTACCTTACATATCCGAGAACAAACTCGGAATATCTTGCCACAAACGAAAAGGACAAGATACGAAAAATCATCTCGAATATAAAGACGATAGGTTATCCCGTGGTTTTCAAGGACGGCAAAAACATATTTGACGATTCCAAAATCGAAAGCCACTCGGCGCTTACGCCTACATACAAAATACCAAACAAAGAATCCCTGAACGAACGTGAAATGCAGGTCTATCAAACGGTATTCCGACGATTCGTCGCGGTTTTCTGCGAAGAGGACTGTCTTGCCCAGAAAACCGAAATTGTGATAGACGTAGGAGGTTACGAGCAATTTACGCTCAGGGGAACGGTTATTGTGCAGAAAGGCTTTTTACGATTTGACGACAGTGAAAAAAAAGACAAGATACTTCCCCCGTTGGAAAAGGGCGACATTGTAAACATAAATTTTATGCCGACCGAAAAGCAGACAAGCCCTCCTAAGCATTACACGATAGAGACGCTAAACAACTATCTGAAAAATCCCTTCCGTGAGGAAAAAGCCGCGGCAAACGCGGAAAAATCCGACCGTGACAGTGAAAACGACGAGGAGGATTACAGGGCGATTTTTGAAGGACTGGAGCTCGGAACCGAGGCGACGCGCACGGGAATAATAGACAACGCCAAAAAATCGGGTTACATTCAGCTTAAAAAAGACGTATACACCATTCTGCCCGGAGGAGAATATCTTATCGAGCAGCTCGACCGGATGCGGATCTCGATGGACAAATACAAGACCAGCCTTGTCGGGCAGGCGCTGAAAAAGGTTTACCGGCGGGATATGACAATATCCGAAAGCATAGAACTCGCCAAGCGTGAAATTTCCGAGGTGTTTGAGAAAAAGGAAACCACACCCGAGACAGATACGGATACGGGATTTTACAAAGATCTCGTAGGCAAATGTCCCTTATGCGGAAGAGATGTTATAAAGGGCAAATTCAGTTACGGGTGCACCGGATATAAAGACGGCTGCAAATTCAAAGTGCCCTGCTTTTTATGCGGCCGCGCCGTATCCATATCAAACGCTAAACTTCTGCTGTCCGAAGGCAGAACTTCAAAAATCCAGGGCTTTATTTCAAAAAACGGCAAACAATTTTCCGCAAGACTTAAACTTGACGGAGAAAAAATTGTTTTTGACTTTGACGACTGAAATTGTATTTCCCGCAAAATAAACCGGGGCTGCTCTCAACGCTGTTTGCGTTTTGAGCAGCCCCATTTTCAATTTCCTGTACTGTTATAACAGCGGCACTATTACGCGCTTAACCGGCGGCTTCTACAAAAGTAAAGCTTTCTATTTTGCGGATATTCGCGATATCCGTATCCGAGTATTCCGCCTTTAATCTGTCGCCCGCTCCTATAAATATAAGACTTTCGTTATCCGATATACTACCTTTGTAAATAACACCGTCATTGCCTTCTATATAGACGAAGCTGTTTCTGTCAATAACCACGTCCCTTACCGAAAGCACCGTAAACGTAGATTCGGCGAATTCCTCTTCGGGTTCCGGGTCCTCCTGTACGATTCCGTTTGACGCCAATAATCTTTTATATTCGACCATTGCCTGAGCCTGAGTCTCTCCGGTAGCGACGATACTGTAATTTTCAACATTTACAAGCGCGTACAGCCTTACAAGTCCGCCTGAATCCTTCAGCACCATTATATATGTCGCCTGCCCCGAAACATTTATAAGGGACGGAAAAGAAGCTTCATACCTTTTTTCCTGAACCTGTCCCTCCGCCGATTTCATCGCGGAATACTCTTCCGCTCCGACTACCGGATAATATTTATACTCTCCGGTACGCGCGTTTGTCGTAATAAATCCTATATTGGACTCATCGCTTGTAATCGAGGTAACACCGGTAAAGTACCACACATCGTCCTCTATAACTATGAACCCGTAGTCATCCGTAGTCTGTCTGCAATTCTTCTGACCTATAATGCTGTTGAAGAATCCGCCCGAAAGCATTCCTTTCCAGTTATACTTTTCGGTCGCGAGATCTCCCGAAAACACTATATCCACCCACGCGGGAACATCGCCGACCTCATAAAGCTGACTTTCGCCGGTACACGGGTCAAATATAATGACCTCTTTTACATCCATAGCCCCGAAAAGCATTACATTGGCGTCAAGGCATGAAACAATGTAATAAGGGTCTCCGTTTTCGTCTATTTCATAACTTATATAATCAAAGATCTTTGTAGGATACGAAAATCTCAGCTTACGGATAAGATTGTCGTTAAAATACCCGGAATTGACATATCTCAACGGTTTGTCGAGCTTTATATATTCGGCGGAATTATTTACCGGATCAACCATTACATATCCCGGCACTCCGCTGTCCCTGTTTGACACCCATTTGAAAAAATCGGCATATTCCAGGTTGGCAACCTTTTTGGGGGTGCCTTTGTAGTTTATCTGTGTATATGAATCGCTTATCTCATACTGTGAAACCACATCTGAAAGCGAACCGAGCGTCCTGTTGCCTATAATCTTAGCCGACTCACTGTCCATAAGCGCGATATTTGTGACCTCGTCGGTTTCTTTCATGTCCTCCTCAAAAACCGCCTCCTGCACATCTATTACAGACGCGTATTTTTTCGCGTTGAAAAGCTCGGACGACAAAAATCCGCCCACAATCAGAATCGCGACAGGCGCTATAATAAGAATAATCGGAAGCTTTGAAATCTTAAAACTTTTAAAACCGTGAGCACCCGACACCCCGCCCCTTGCGGAACCGCTTCCTCCCTCGTTTCTGATAAACAAAAACGGAAAGGAGTAAAACGCAATAACAAAAGTCAGAAAAATCCAAAAGCTCTCGTCGTGAATATTTATGGCAGGCAATGTAAAATAGAATGCCAATACCGTAAGTACCGTGCCGACGACAACCGAAAGTATAATTTTCTTTGATTTGGTCATATGAACTTCCTCCATTATTTTCAGATCGAAGCAACCCTCTGCCTGACCTGTAAGTAGCAGAGTTTGCGACACAAAACCTGCGCAGTAAGTTTCAATGGGAGCTTCAACAAGATGCAGCGCCACTCAATTCAAATCTTTTCAGCGGGAGATTATATCACCCCGCTGAAAAAATCAAGCGGCAAGACGTTTTAATTCAGTTATAACTCTCACAGAAAATTTGAAACGGTGCCGCCTCCTTTTGAGGCGGGGACATCTGCGCACAGTTTATAGTTATGTAAAACCAAAACCGGGAATATTTTCCCTTGGCATAAATTATACCACTATTATTTCATCTTGTCAAGCGACTTTATAAAATCTTAAAAATATTTTATAATAAACATTTCAATTGCATTTCAAGGTACCTATATCCCAACAATACAAAACAGCAAAAAATCCAACATTAACCCATAAATCTCTGAACAAGCCACGCCGCCAAAGCGCCGCACCCCGTGCTCAAAAGATAACTCATTATTTTCGTAAAAATATCCAAAGGCTTGTTCTCAAGCATTTTCAGCCTTGTTTCGTACTCATCGCATTGTTCCTCGTGACGGTCTATCATCTGCGTCAGTTTAATTGTACATTTTTCAAGGCTGTCGATTTTATCATCATGTCGCAAAAGCTCTTCTTCTATTCTGTCATGCCTTTCCGCGCATAACTCTTTGTTAAACAGATTATCCATAAAAGTTCAGAATCGACGCAAATTTATCGGTTATTGATCCGATATATAATTATCTCCGAATCAACCGCAATTTAATCCGTCTTTGTTTTCGCTCTCCTCAAAAAATTTCCTTTGTTCGGCTTCAATCATCTCCGCGGTTTTCATATCCTGAATTTCCGACTGGTCAAGCACCAAGGCAAACTTTCTTTTTATTCTGACCCATTCTCCCCTCTTTATTATACAGTTCTTTCCGTTCACCGCCACATATACGTCGTCATGATACCTGTCGTTGTCCTTAAAGAGCTTTACCGCCACATATTCCTCAAGATACCTGTTGTTATCCTCGCGGATTTTAGCCAATTCATCGTCCTTAGCCTTTTTCTCTCCTCTGAGCAAAGCGCATTCGGCTTCCTTCTCAGCAAGTCTTTCATCATATTCACGTCGAAGCGCGTTGAGCGCCTCAGTGTAATCATTTTTATTTTCCATTATGTTATAAACCTCCGTTTTCGCCGCAGCCGGCGTACCGTAAAAATTTCTTCCTGAATAAAAACACAGTTCCGGCAAATTCTCTTGGATATAGCGCAAGAGAATCTGCAAAAGAAAACCGCCGTGGTTCAATTATTCCGTATTTAAGTATCAGTTTTCAAAGAAGACCGAGGACGCGGTCTCAACCCTTATCATAAAAGCCTCCACAAGTCTTACCGTAACCTTGGACGCCTTCCAGCCCACGGTAGCTCTTTGATTAAGCGGGTCGCTTGTTCCCGAACTTCCGAGCTGCTTTACAATATGCTCAAGTCCCCCTCCGGACAGAGAGGTGGTGCCGTATGCGTTTTCGCCGAAAATCAATGTCGCGTATACATCCGCGCCCTCGGCTCCCGCCTCGCCGGGATATATAACCGTATTGTCCTCACAGGTCACCGACGCCGCCGTCTGCCTTGTGCTGTCCGTAAACAGAGAAAGAATGGTCGAAGTATTGGAACCCACATAATATCTGCCGCCGTTTATAAGCACATATCTTCCCACAAGCTCTCCCGCTTTCACTCCAATGGCGGAGCCGTCAAAAGTAACCGTCGACGACGCGGTTTTCTCTCCGTTTACCAACAGAGTTCTGGTATCGCTTGCCAAAGGTTCCGCGTGAAAAATTTTTGCCTCCGTGCTCTCGATGAACCTCACCCCTTCTATCTTGCCTATCTCGCCGTCAAAGATCGCCGAAGGGTCTGTGTACTGATGGGGATAACGCCAATTGGGATCGCTCATAAGATCATACGCGCAGTCGGGATGTATGATGGCGACATAACAGCCGTCAATCTTTTCGGCATTCTGATTTTTCAGAAATCTCACCGCGCGGCGAATCGTCTCAACGGTAAGATAGCAGTTATCAGACTCCTGCTCCTTTCCCCCGGCGACAAGATACCTCGCGTTTACCTGACCCTGTCCGTACTGCACATTTGTTCCTCCGCAAATAACCTCACGCGATATCGTGTCGAGCGTTCTTCCCGCCTGTGAGCCCAAAAGCTTTGTAGCCATACACAGATTATTGTCAACCGCGGTCAACAGAAGCAGGTCCGTAAGCTCCACATATCCTCCGTACTGAGCCAATGTGGCGTTTACAGTTCCCATATTTATAGTCTGCCCCGTGGGCGTAACTCCCTCCGCTATCGGAGAAGTAAGCTTCGGAAGCGGGTCATACTTCCGGAACTGAACCGATTTCCCGCCTCTTTCCGGTATAATCAGCTTTTGCGCGAATCTGTCGTGTACCAGCGCCGGTTCCGCGTTGTCAATAAGATAATCCGAATAATAAGTGCGCATTTCGGGAGAAAGCCCCGCCCCCTCGGCGTATTGCGTAAATTCTCCGGTTTCATTGTTTATAACGCCCTCTGTTCCAAGCACGGTCTCACCCGCTCCGAACAGAGACAGACTGAATTGTACATCCGATATTTTCATATAAATCAAATTCCTTTCATTTATCTTTAAAATACATATTATAACTACAGTTTTATATGTTCTCCGTTTGCGGCTCTTGCGGCAAGAGCCGCCCTTTCATTTCTTGTCATCTCCGAGACGTTTTTTCTGATTTGCCCTGAAACTCTCTGAATTCCGTTTTCCCCGGGGCGGCTCCTTTTTGCCCTGACGCGGTCAAGCACCCGTCTTTCCGCGGCTTCCGCTCCCAAGCGTTCGGCGGCGGCTATCATCTCGTCAAAATGGGCAAGCTCATATATGCGCACCGGGTCCGCCGCCGTTTCCCTGTCGGATAATTTTAAAAGCGCGACAAACAGAGGATCTTTAAGTTCGTTTTCCCGTATACATTCAGGGTATTTTTCTGTTATTTTAAGCCAATCCTCATCTGACAGACCGACGGCATTATTCGCCTCTTTGCTCTCAATCGCGGCTTTTATATCGCTGTCATAGTACTCCTTGTAGACAGTTTCAATAAGCCTTTCATATTCCTCTCTCGTAGGTTCTCCAATCTCTTCGTAATTTTCCGCATATTCATCTATATCTTTTTCTTCCATGGCATACCCCTTTAAATGTACTTTTCAATTAATTTTAATACGGACAAATGTATGACTTCCAAACCTGATTTCTGACTTTCATACACGCGGGATATTTCTCGGAAATCTGTAAAAGTCCGATACATGCCATTCTCATCGCCTCTTTACCCCGCTCCCCGCATTCAATATCCGCGTATCCCGACCTGATATCATTGATTATTAAACCGAGTCCGCCGCTATTTTCCGATTTGTTTGAATTTCCCTGCTCATTTTCTTCGGTTGTATTTGTCGGGACACAAAGCGGCGCCGATAAATACCCTATCAGTGTAAACAAAATCGCCGATGCGGCCGCGCAGACAATATCTCCTTCAGACGCGCTGTACCCCGAATGTCCGTTCATAACAAGTGACAATCGATCGGAGCCGGTCTTTTTAAACTCTGCCGTTATCATATTTTTTTCCTTTATCTTCAAGGTATTTCTGCCTTTTTACAAGCGCTTCCCTCAAATCTCCTATTCCGTCAAAATCCATCATCGAAAGCATTATCAGAGTCTGACTTATATTTTGGTCTTCAAACGCCCCGCTGTCGTAAAGCTCCTTGGCAAAATTATTCAATAACTGCCTTTCAGTCGGAGTCCGTTTGCGTGTCTTGATTTCAATGTCAAAATACGGCGCTCTCCCGTCTTTGTTACCCGAAAGCGATCCCGCGTTGAATTTTAAATATTCCGCTTCCCCGTTCTCCCCGACCGTCCGAAAAATTCTCTCGCTGTCATAAAACTGCCTTATAAGCTCTATTTCAAGCGCGCAGATAGCGGCGCACGCCCGACAAGAGTTCTCGATTCCGTCACGTGAAAATTTGGCTCCCGCCTCCTGCAATCTTTCAATCGCCGACGCGGCGGTAACTCCGCCGGACGAGCTGCCCAGCGAAACATCCCGGCTGCCCGTAGTCTCTTTAAGCTCCTCGATTTTCAGCTTTTTAACGTCAATGACCGAGCTGTCTATAGACCCTATTTCAATTCTTTTAAGCTTTTCCTCATCTATGTCGCCCTCGACCTCGACAATCGCCTTTGACATATCGCAGAAGTCCGAAATGTTTACCCCAAGGCTTTTTTTCGCCCAAAACCGCACCCTTGAAGCCCAATCGCTGTAATTCATGAGATTTCTGTCAAGGCTGTCAATATAATTCTGACAGGAGCGTCCGACAGATATTAATCCGAATCCGCATACGTCCCCGTCACAGGGATACATGATATCGAATACAAACGGGTATTTTCCGTGCAGATACCAACCGTTTTCGCACTGTGGGTCTGACTGTGAACTGTATATTATGCGGTTTCCTATAAATTTGCAGAAATGCAGTATCTCACCCTCATCCGTATATAATTTATAGTACCAATCCACTACCGCCCACTTTTCGTTTGTGTTTATTTTATCTCCGTATATTTCCCTGCTCAGCCCCTCAGCCTCGGCGCTTACCTTTTCCGAATTGAGTCCGGGATATTTTTCTTTGAGTATATCTATATACTCGGCGGAGCACAAAAATACATTCCTGCTGTCCTGTATGTCCTCAACTCCCGCTTCCCAGTAAAGATTCTCAATTTCAATCCTCCTGATATCGATATCTCCCAGCCCTTCGTAAAGATTGTTGTTCCAGAATACTCCGTATACCGCCGTGCCGTGTCTTAGCTTCTGCCATGAGTTGTCGGAATAGGTCTGTTCAAATCCGCATCTTTCATTAATGAGCGGTATTATCTTTGAAAGCGTCTCCGCGTCCTCCCGGTCTTTTTCCTCTCTCGGAAGGCATACGCATTCCGGTATATTGTCAATTATATCCGCATGTTTGTTGACAATACTGTTAAACAGCCATGCCGAAGGACTTTCTTTGTCGTAAGAATATCTTTTTTTCCAGAAATCACGTTCTGTCGCAATTCTTCTTGAAAAAGCTTCCTTTGAAAATTTGTACTGTTTCAAAAGCTCTCTGCCAAGCGCCGGGTCGGGAGCCTTTGCTTTTCCTTCTTCCAATTTTTTCACCTGCCTTGTTCTTTATGTTTTTATACTCCGTGCTTCAATAATACCTCAGCGTCCCGCAAAACTCCTCACGTGACCTAAGCCTTATAGGGTGTTCCATACACATATACCTCAGCTCGTCATATATGTGATCTTCTCCGGAGGTATCAACATCCTCGACATCAACGCCGCTGTAAATCAAAGCCGGAAAAGTCCTTAAAAATCCGCGGCAGGTGTTGAAAATATAAAGCATCGGCCTGCCCTCGGAGTCAAATGATAAACGATTGTGCACCTGTTGCTTTCCGGCGATCCTCGAATTGTCCGCCCTGTCCCAGTATACACCCGCCTTTTCCATAATCTCTCCGATACTCTCCCCTCCGTTTTTCTGAAAAATCGCAGGATCCGCGACCCCTCTTATACTTCTATGCGAAAGATTATTGTCCTCGCGCTCGATTCGCCGTATCTCCCTTGCGATTTTCGCGGCGTCCCACCTCACGCCCTCGTTCGGAGTATTCGTACAGCCGTAAAGCTCACGTATTCTGTACAATATTCCCTCTCTGTCAAGCGCGTACCAGCCTACCGAAAACGGACGTGAATATCCCCAGTCAAAGCTTCTGTACACCTGCCAGTCATTCGGAACGGTAAAGGGCTTTATAACATGCGTGTATTTTCTGTCCCGATATCCGTCGGGATTATCGCGCCACTCGATAAACACCTGTCCCGAAAAGCTGTTCCAGTCCCCGTACAGCAGCGCGGACTTTTCTTTTTCGGGAAGTGACGCGAGTCTTGTCAGGTACCCCGGGTCATTTTGCAAAAGTATCTTGTTGTCAAAGACCGTGGACGGAATAAATATCCGGGATTTTTTCCTTATCTGCTCGGTCCCGTCGGGATAAATTATTTTTACCTTTTCCCAAATCGTAGTCATGGCGGGCGCCGGAGTTATGAATCTTTCCTTGACCCAGCCGTGACCGATGCCGCCGGGATTCGCCTGCGCCCTTATATAGCATCTCGTCCCCGGACCGTTCGGGCGGTTTCTCGAAAAGAGATAGCTGTATTCGTCGTATGTAAATTGGGTAAGCTCGTCAAAGTCGATAAAATCATACCTTTTTCCCTGATAATTGTATTTGTCCGAAGCATGAGGCAGAGAGCCGAAATATATCTTTGCTCCCGACGGAAATGTCCATACATGTTTGGATATGTTATATACCGCCCCGGGATATGCGGGAAGATACATTTCGTGCGACCTGTCAATCAGCTCCGAAAGCTGAGGATAGTTTTTTCTGAGTATAAGTCCCCTGTAATGCGGAATCTCTACCTGCCTTAGCGCCTCCGCCAAAGCACAGTCGGACTTTCCGCCGCCCGCGGCGCCGCCGTATAACGCCTCATCCTCAAGCCGACGCATAAACTCTCGCTGTCTGGGCTGAGGTCGCCAGACAAATCCGACCGCCTTTTTTGATTCGGATGAACGTCCCATTTATTCCTCCCCCTCGTCATCGGAGCCTATCAGGTCTGCATCCGGGATTTCTATCTCTCCCGTCGCGGACTCACGCTCCGGCATTCCGGACTTGTCCGACCACATTTCCGGCTGCCTGTTTTTCAGCCAGAAAGAACCTGCTCTGACATCCGCCGGAATATGACTTTCATCAGCGCCGGTTGCCAGCTCCTCATATTCCCTCAGCTTTTTTCCGGTATCGGGATCGTATTCCGTGCGTTTGAGCTTGTACGTCTTGTTTACGCTTACCGTATACCCTATGGCTTTCTTATACAGTGCCTCTATTACGTTATAGTCCGACCCGCGTCTGCCCAGACGCAGCGCCGAGGCAAACTCTTTATGAGTTCTCTTCCATCTTTCAAACGTTTTTTCGGAAATACCCGATCTTTGCGCAATTTCCCTGTCCTCAAGTCCGTCCTGCGCAAGACGCCTCAGATATTCCTCGCCGTACCGCTCCATCCATTTTTCATACTTGTCTGTTTTCATCTTCGACTGAATAAACCGGATTTTTATCCCGTGCTTTTACGGCTGATATGATATATCCGCTTTTGTCTGAGCTTATATCAATTTTATTATTCGGATTTTCAAGCAGAGCCTTAAGGTCGCTTTTATCAATAATCACCTTCTCCTCTCTTGATATCATCATATAAACCAAAGCTTCAAGCAGCTTTATGATTTCATTCTGCCCGTCCAGTGTCTGTCGGAGATTTTTTATCTGTCTGCTCTGACTTTGCAATTTCTCACCGTTAAAATCAACCCGACTCACTTCTGTATTTCCTTTCATAATAATCATCCATTATTTTTTTGAACTGACATTCCTTCCATTTTTCCGGATGACCGCAATACCCGTATAAAAGCTCGCGCCTTGCCAATTTGTCGGGAAAACTGAATCTCGCGCATTCACACAGCGTTTCGTTTGATTTTCTGGTTTCCTTAAGATATGGACAGTATCCCGTAAAAGCCATGATTATTCTCCTTCCTTTTTATCTCCTGTCTGACATTTCAGTTAAGCTTTCTTTATCATGTCCTGAAAATAATTTAATAAATCGGCTTAACTGACTGAATTATAGCACAAATGTTCTATTATGTCAACCCACGGATTAAAATATTTTAACTTCCGCAAAATCACAATATTGACAAACATTTATTAATATGCCGCAGTCAAAAGAAATCTACGGTATACTTTTAATTGTTATCAAAAAGATTTATTTCAACACCTTAGAAAATAGGAAAAAATATTGCCCATAGATCTCTCCGGAGCCAGACCAAACATATATCCCTTTAATTCGGTATGGTGCTTGCGCATAAAGCAAAAAACCAAGGTCAGTTGTTTTCCTGACCTTGGTTTTAGTTTTGCGCAGGGCGTTCATAATTTTACGAACCCCATTTAATTTGCCGATAAATGAAAGAATATCAGCCAAGTATCCTTATAGGTATAAACAAGGCTGTGGGACGGCCGTCAACCGAAATCTCAAGTACAACTTCGTTTACCGCCTCTGTTTTTTCACCCGCGGTAATTCTGAAATCAGTAATCGCCTCACATTCATCCACACTATAACTCCAGACCGGATGCGTATGAAGCGAATGCCTGCTCTCTGCGGAAAAGCCCTCAGGGCAGTACCATTTCAGTGAAAAGCGTTTCTGCTCGGGAAATACCGACTGTCTGAGAGATATTTTCCCACATACGGTTCCCATAGGCGATATTTTAGGTTCGCTTTCAAATTCGACCACAGCCTCGCACAAAATGTTTGAATACCTCAAAGACCAGCCCGAATGCTTCAGCAGAGAATCCGCGATGTCCGAACCTCTGTACATATCGGGATTAAAGTTCTCAAAGTCTGTCTGTCCTTGACTGATAACGGCAGGATATCTGCTCGCCTGTGCCATAAGCGGAATATAAAGCGTTGTCGGAAGCAGATTCATGACCGTATCGGTAAGCTGTGTGCAGGTCGCAGGATATCCGCCGTGTCCTTTAAGCAAACACGCGGTAACTATCTGATCGCCAAGATGCCTCTTCCAATCTTCGGGTATGCCGGCACTGCCGTATATAATACCCATGAGCGCTCCGGCGGTAGCCCCCGTACAGTCGGTATCATCGCCGCAGTTTATCGCGGTTATGAGAGTCTTTTTGAAATCACCCTCTCCCCACAAAAGCCCGATAACCGTAAACGCGATATTCGCGGGAGCCTGGAACCAACCGAGATCGGCGCTGTCCTTTACCACCAATTCCCGCACGTCCTTCCAGTCGCTTCCCTTTTCATATTCCTCCATCACAAGACTGACGCTTCTGTACACTCGGCTGTCCGACGGAATTTTCGTAAGAGCAAGAGAAAGCAAGGTTTTCATATCGTGTACGACGTAAGCCATACTTTCAAGCGCCGCCGTGAAAAGCGCCGCCACGGTTCCCTCACCGTGACCATGGTCAACGCAGGCGTCATAATAAGCGTATTTCATCGCCTTATCGGGCTGTCCGGGAAAAAGCGACGCCCAAATCTCACTGCGAATCCATGCGCCGTTTGAATGTTTCCAGCGCAGATTGTCCATCTCACCCGACATAGGAGGGAAAAAGCCTGCTTTCATGTTGCTCTTTCCGATTCCGTATTCGTTCCAATTTGGACCTATGTACGTTATCCAATACTCTCCGAGCACCTTCTCGTCTACTCCGAGAGGTCCCTGCTCCTCCATCGCCTTGAGCCAAATCAGCTGCAGATCAAGATCGTCATTCGGAAGCACTACTCCTTCCGCGGTGGAAAAGCCCTTGATATCGTTGATCTTTTGCTGTCCTTCATACGGAGTACCCATAGTACCTCCGATGTTTTTGCCTATCCAACATGCATAAATACGGTCCCTTAGTTCATCACGGTTAAATCTGAACATAACTTGTAACCTCTCTTTTCAATTCAAATCTCAGATAAAGGTATTTTCCGCGCGCCTTAAACGCGCGTGAAGCGTTATATTACGCGCTGCTTTTCCGGTTTATCCGGATTTGTATTGTATATATTGTATCATGCATGAAAGAATTTGTCAATCATTTATCAAAACAATAAATAAAATCCAAAACATAATCATCAATGTTAATGATTGAACAATCCGAACTTCTCAGCATATCGGCAAATTTTTCAATACTCTTTGCCTCAACCTTGAGCATACCGTAATATCTCACAAGTTTCCCTTCTCCGTTACAGATTTTCAAAGCATTACTCTCGTTGTCCCATTTTTCCACATTGAAAATTAGATTTTGCTTTTTCATTTTAAAACCTTTCTGAATTTAATTATGCACAGCATCCGTGCCTTTAATTATACAACAAACATACCCGGACAGCTTTGCGGTAAGTATGCGGTATTTGCACGGTCGATTTGTACCGTATTATTATACCACCAAATCAAAGCCGAAAATTATTAAGAAATTTGACGAAAATCGGTTTTTAATATCGTATTTCTATCAAAATCAAATATTTTTTTCTTTGATGCTGATAAAAAATCATAAAATTCATTAATTTATAATAATTTGAACAGAAAACTCGGTAAAAAATTCGTAACACTTTAAATATTATCATTTTTATTTTTACGTCTATACTTTTAATATAAAATGAATTATATATGTATAAAGCAGTGTAAAATGTCTTATTATTTATTTTTCTTAAAGTTTTAGATAAAAACTTTTGCATATTATGAATTTATTCATTTTTTGAGGCGCAAATTCAGTGATTTTAGCAACAATATTAAAATTTTGAGTTTTATTAAATTATAATCATCGAAAATTTTAATTTATATTACCTTTTTTATAACAAATATTATATATTTGATGTGTAATAAATGAACGCAATACAAAATAGCTTTTGATTTAACTTTTCAATAAGGCGCCAAGACATGCCATTCGAGGGTTTCAGCGTGAGATTGAACTTCAACGCCGAAAAAATAAATCGGCATATAATCTTAATTATAAAAATAAATTTCGCCAATTTATAAAAACAAGGCATAAGAAATATGTTCCTATACCTTGTTATAATCAAATATTAATGAATAATAACATTTACCGAAAAAAGCAAAATAAGTGCGTAACACCCTCGATTGTATTAGTATACTTAAAATATATATGTCGTTTATCCGAGTGCTGACGTCCGGGCTTAAATTCTTATTTATCGGGATTGATAGTACAAAGAGGTACATATCAACCGGCAGCTGAGGTATCGGTTTCATCCTCATCCTTCGGAAGCTCGGTTACGGTATTGTTTTTAAGAAGATAATCTTTCATTTTCTCCTCCAGACACGCGGTAATTATCTGCTCGCTGAAATTCTTATCAATATAGTCCTTCATATTTTCAAGATTAGACTCGTCATACCCCACACTTAAAAGAAAATCCGGAGACTGCGCAAGGTTATATGCCGCGTTTTCGGTCAACACACTGTCATAGTCATCGTCCGAAAACATTATATTCTCACGCTGTATTATCGAGTACAGAACCAAATCTTCACGCACATATTGCCTTGCCTGATTTCTGACGTCGGCATATGTCGTGCCAAACGCCGCGTACAGCTCGTCCTCATTCTCATACTCAATTCCTCGCAGCAAAGCCAACGCCTCGTATTGTAATCTTAAATCGGCATAATAATAGTTGACCTCGCTTTCGGGAAGCTTTTTAAACTCACTTTCACCGGCTATACTTGAAAGCAAGGTGTTCATTGCCACCGTGCGATACAGCGACTCTCTGTATACCTCACGGTAATACTCGCGGAAACCCTCGGCGGATGTACATTCTCCGTCAGAAACAATCGACGCCACCTCATCTGTTATTTCCTCAACTCCGTACTGTTTCTTTATACTGTTGACGGCGCCGTCAAGTTCTTCGTCACTGACTTCCACATACTCAACCTCAACACTGAGCCCGGTATAAGCGGAGAGGGTAACATATTCAGAAAGATCTGCTTTCATATACTGAAATCTTTCCGATACCCCGCTTCCTCCGGATGATGTGTTATTTTCCTGATTGTCAAGGTCGGGAATATCCGCCGTTTCTTCGTTCATTATCTGGTCTACCGTCATACAAGATGTCAGGGACATGACAATCACGACGAGTAAGATTGATATTGATATAGTTTTTTTCATAATAACCCCCATGCTGCCTTCGGGCAGTTCAAACAGAAGTGAAAATTTCGGTTTCGTATGCGAAATTGCTTTAGGCAATAAATATTCCGGCGTATTAAAAAAGGATTCCCGCCTTCCCCAGAGGAGACAGACAGGAAATCCTTTGTCCGGTTGTATTCGGTTTCGGCGCGTCACGCTTTTTCTTTTATGTTGAGAACCTTTTTGCCGCCGTAGAATCCGCAGACCTTGCATACGCAATGCGGCTTTATCATCTCATTGCAAGCGGGATTGGAACATTTTACAACCCCGACGGGTGTAAGCTTGCTGTTGTTTGATCTTCTCTTGTCTCTGCGCGCTTTGGAAACCTTTTTCTTCGGTACTGCCATATTAAAACCTCCTTAAGACAATTATGTGAAAATTCACTCATCGTCAGATAATATTGTTACTTAAATTGTACATCCGAAAAACGGACGCGGTCTTAAACTGTACTTATGTTACTGCTCATCCTTTTTGTCAAGCAGCTGCGCCAAGACCGCCAGCCTTGGGTCCTGCTCTTTTTCGGAACATGAACATTTACCGTATTTGAGATTTTTACCGCATTTCGGACAAAGTCCCGGACAGCTTTCATCGCAGAGTATTTTTTTAGGAAACTCAAGCAGAAGAGCCTCTGCTATCTGATCGTCGATATCAAGCATTCCCTTATCGACTATCACAAATTCATCGACATTTTCTTCTATCTGTTCCTCAGTCAATACCCCTTCGGCAGCAACTGTTCTGTCAAAATCCAGATCAAAACTCCCGTTTACAGGTTCAAGACATCTGTCGCAATGCGAATTGTAATCAAGATGCACACGCGCGTGAAGCCTCATATATCCCGCGTCATCGGTAATCTCACCGATAACCTGAGCATCATCGCAAAATTCAATTCCTCTCATCGGTATGGGCGCGACCGTATACTCAAAAGTCTGCCGCCTTACTTCGCCCTTAAGGACGGGACTTATATCAAGCACCACTCTTGCCCACCCCCTCTTTTGTACAGTAAAAACACGACTTTATTTATTATATATGATGTTTTTTGTTTTGTCAAGTCTTTTTGCGTCCAAATTATAATTTTTGCAAAAAAATTTACATTTGCCGCGTCATTTAATCAAATCCTTTATTATTTCACCCGCCATAATAAGTCCCATAACCGACGGGACAAAAGAAAGACTGCCCACAATGTTCTTTCCGGCGGCTGTTTTCTCGTGAGTTTTTACGGGTATTTCTTTTGAATATACCACCCGCAAAGACAAAACTCCCCTGCGCTTAAGCTCTCTTCGCATTATCTTTGAAAGCGGACAGACCTCTGTGGAATAAATATCCGCGACCTCAAAGCCGCAAGGGTCTGTCTTGTTTCCCGCTCCCATCGCCGATATAACAGGGACACGCGCCGCATATGCCCTGCAGGCTATCTCTGTCTTCGCGGTGACATTATCGGTGGCGTCCGCGATATAATCATACTTTGAAAAATCAAATTCGTCGGCATTCTCCGGAAGATAAAATTTTTTATATGCCCCCACGACGCAGTCGGGATTTATGTCGAGTATTCTTTGTTTCATGACCTCAACCTTGTCTTTGCCAAGACTTGAATGCAGGGCCGTTATCTGCCGGTTCATATCCGAAGCGCAGACAATATCCTTATCGACAATGTCTATATGTCCTATTCCCGCGCGCGCAACAGCCTCGCAAAGAAATCCCCCGACTCCTCCGACTCCGAATATCAATATGCGTTTATCTGACAGCTTCTTTGTGCTTTCCTCCCCGAACATCAGCGCCTGACGTGAAAGTTCTTCCTTTACAGACATATTTGTCCCCTTTCTTCCGTGTTTCGGATTTCCGGATTAATATCTTGTTACAGCGGAAGATTGTATTTCCCCCACAGAAAAAATCAAGTTACATAACATCTTAATTCAGTTATAAATTCAACCCGAAAGACTTATCGGGCATATTCCGCATACCTATAATCAAATAAATACGGCTTGACCGTATTACACGGTAAAATTACGCTGTATTCATTTTACCACAAAATAAAAATATAAGCAATAATCTACTTTACAAAATGAAAAAAATGTTTTATAATATATTTGTATATTTCAATGAACCGGAGAAATTCAGAAATGAATGAAAATCTGACAGAAAAAACCAAAGAAACTCATCTTATTTACGACGGCAGAATCCTTCATTTATACTGTGACAGTGTAACTTTACCGGACGGCGGCGAGGCGACGCGCGAATATTGCCGCCACAACGGAGGAGTCTGCATAATACCCGTGACGGACAACGGCGAGGTGGTATGCGTTGAACAGTATCGCTATCCTCACAACGAAATAACCTTGGAAATCCCGGCGGGAAAGCTTGAATCAAAGGACATAGACCACAAGGCGGCGGCGCTCAGGGAACTGAAGGAAGAGACCGGCGCGGAATGTGATAAGCTTACCTACCTCGGGAAAATATATCCGTCTCCGGCTATATCGGACGAAATCATCCACATATACATGGCTCAGGGACTTCATTTCGGAGACAAACGCCCGGATGCCGATGAATTTATCGAAACCGAAATAATTCCAATATCCCGGTTGTTGAAAATGATAAACGAAGGAATGATACCCGACGCGAAAACCCAGATAGCCGTACTCAGGGCAAATGAAATTTTAAAAGCGCAGGTCTGATTTCTCCGATTTCGGGGGCGGAATAAACCTGTACCCGGCAAAAACATTCGGTATAGCTTTGCATAGCCTTGCAAAACAAACCCAAATCAATGAAAGGCAATCTTGCATGGATAAAAAATATATAAACGTGAGAAACGATTACGATTCCTTAAAAACCGAGCGGCGCAATCCCCGGACGATGAATATAGACAGGCTGACCACATATGAAATGATGAAGCTTATGAACGACGAAAGCCGTGTGGTATACGACGCGGTAGACTCCCAGCTTGACGAAATATCAAGAGCGGTTGACGTAATCGCCGAAAGCCTCAGCGCCGGTGGACATCTGATATACGTCGGCGCGGGAACGTCGGGCAGACTCGGAATCGTGGACGCCTCGGAATGTCCGCCTACCTTCGGCACCGACCCAAGAACCGTAAGAGCAATCATCGCCGGAGGTCAGAGCGCAATGTTCCGCGCCGGAGAGGGCGAGGAGGACAACGAGGAGCAGGGCGCGCTTGACCTTACATGCGACAAAGTACAGAAAGGCGACGTGGTGGTAGGACTGTCTGCTTCCGGAGGCGCTCCCTATGTTATCGGCGCCCTGAAAAAAGCGAAAGAGCTTGGCGCGATACCGATAGGAATAAGCTGCAATCCGGGCAGCCGGATGCACGATATATGCTACATTACCATAACCCCTTATGTAGGACCCGAAGTCATAACCGGCTCGTCAAGGCTCAAGGCGGGCACGGCACAGAAGCTTGTCCTGAACATGCTTTCGACCGGCGCCATGATCAAAACCGGAAAGGTCCGCGAAAACCTGATGATAAACGTAAAGCCCTCAAACGCCAAGCTGAGAATGAGATGTATCGGCATTGTAAAGGAACTCGGAAAGTGCGACGGGGAGACCGCCGCGGCTCTGATTGACAAATACGGGGATATACAAAAATCGCTTGACGCGCTTGAGAAAGGAACCGAAATATGAAAGAACTCTGCAAATACATAGACCACACCTGTCTTAAACCTTTCTCACAGGACAAAGATATAATAAAACTCTGCTCCGAAGCGGCGGATTATCACTTTGCCTCGGTCTGTGTAAATCCGTGCGACGTGACCTTAGCAAAAAAGCTTTTGACCGGCAGTGACGTCAAAGTATGCACGGTCATAGGCTTTCCTCTGGGGAAAAATTCCTCCGACATTAAGGTGGCGGAGACCTTAAAAGCCGAAGAAGACGGGTGCGACGAATTCGACATGGTAATAAATGTAGGCTGGCTGAAGGATCAAAAATATGAGCTTATACGGAAAGAAATCTCGTCTGTCGTCGGGGCTGCCGGGGACAGAATCGTAAAAGTCATACTTGAAACCGGTCTGCTTACCGATGACGAGATAGTAAGGGCCGTAAAGATATCCTGCGATTCGGGCGCAAAGTTCGTCAAGACCTGCACCGGCTTTTCCGACGGAAAAGCCACCTCGCACGCCGTTAAACTGATGAAACAAAGCGTATCCGGAGGTGTGCTTGTGAAAGCGTCCGGCGGAATCAGGACATACAGCGACGCCGTCAATATGATTGAAGCCGGCGCGGACAGGCTGGGAACGTCGTCCGGCGTAGCTATAATCAGGGAAAGCAAACAGACATACGGCGGTAAATAACAATTGCCGCGTTCAACGCACGGCGGAAACCGACGATGACAGAAACGGCAAACGACATAAAGCACGGGATTTTTTCACAGTGATATAAGTTAATTTATGTTAGATAACAAAATACACCCGTAAAATTTTTTCAAAGCAAAAAATTATTATATTATTTAAGCCGCCCTTGGCGGCAAAGAGGTATTAACATGGCAAAAATAATCGGACCCGGCAGCTGCATGGTAGATATAACCGGATACGCGTCACACCTTCCGTCCGACGGCGAAACCGCCGTGGGAGACCTTGTCCGCACGAGTCCGGGCGGAAAAGGCTCAAACCAGATGATAGCGGCTCACAGAGCGGGCAGCGAAGTATTTCTTATCGCGTGTGTCGGAGACGACAGCGCGGCGTCGGTACTTAATGAACTATACCGGGAAAACAAAATGAGTACAAAGTATATACGGGTTTGTCAGGGTGAAAATACCGGCACGGCTCTCATCCAGATAAACAAAACCGACGCTCAGAACCGTATACTTATAATAAGGGGCGCCAATCTGTCCTTGTCGGACGAAGACGTAAAAAAAGCCGAATGTGATTTCCGCGACTGCGACATAGTGCTGACCCAGCTTGAAACCGACGACGCTCCGATCTGCGAGGCGGCAAGACTTGCCAAAAAATACGGCAAGCCGTTTTGTCTCAATCCCGCCCCATACCGTCCCCTGTCCGACGAATTGCTTTCCATGACAGACTATATCACACCTAATGAAACCGAAGCCGAATGCCTGACCGGTATTCATATAGAATCGGCAGAGGACGCCGAAAAAGCCGCCGAAGTCCTGCTTTCCAAAGGGGTGAAGAACGTTGTTATAACGCTCGGCGTCAACGGAGCTTTTTATACCGACGGCAAAAGAGAAATTAAAATCGACGGCATAAAAGTAAACGCGGTCGAGACCACGGGCGCGGGAGACGCGTTTAACGGCGGATTCGCAACCGCTCTCGGTGAAGGAATGGATATTGAAAAAGCTTTGAAATTCGCCAACTGCACCGCCGCGCTTTCGGTTACAAAGCTGGGAGCCGCTCAGTCAATGCCGACAAGGGCGGAAACAGACGAGTTTTTCAGGAAAATATACGGCTGAATCTATTGAAAGTCAAATGACAAACTTATCCGAAAAGGAATTGTACAGAAAAGAAAAAAACAAGGTCAGCGAATGGAAAAGCCAGATAAGGAAGTATTTATGTAATAGGTACGGTGTAACTCAGTAAAATGGGTTACGCCGTACCTTTTTGTTATGCTACAAAGCGGAAGTCCTGCGGATTTTACCGTATTTCCTTCATCATAGACCAAAGTTCCCTGTTTCATGATGAACTCTGTTCGCTGTAACAGCGAACAGAAAGGACTTATACAGTGTACCTCCATAGCAACCGCCAACCGGTTTTGTTCCGGTGCGCCGATTATAGTGCGATTGTTCCTCTTTCATGTCAAAAAAGAAGGGACTAAGCCAAAATCCCTTGATTTTCAAGGTCTTTCTGATTTAGTCCCATTATCGCACAACTTTCACGATGATTTTTCCGATTTCTCCGTTCTCCGCCATACGCTCCATACACATAAAATTCGGTCATTGTAAGGTCATGCCCGATACGCCGTCATCCACAACTTCTCCTGTGAAAGTATTTTATTATACATCTTAAAAAATGTTTGTCAATACTTTTCAGATATGTTTTGAATATTTTTTGGCAAGCACGAATACTAATTTATTTTTCATAAATGAGATGTTAATTGAAAGACAGCCCACACGCGCACTGCATCGTCCTAATAATTGTGAGTTATATACTTGTTTCGCCTTCCTGTATTCTCTGTTCCCCGGACTTCTTCATGATAAAAATAATCTACGATGACCGGATGCCCCTGCGGCACTCTGCCGTAAGGCAGTTCATTATCCACAAAGGGGCAGTCATATCTCTTAGCCATTTTTTCAACCTTTTCTTCCAAAGCTTTGAAATAGCTGCGGTCATATTTATTGTAGATTTCATGATAAAGCGGCAAAAGGTCTGGATATTTCTCTGCTATATAATCCATAATCGTCCTCTTGAAGCCGCCTCGCAGATTTAGATTTTCCAGCCAGAATAGATCGCACTGATCCTTCACCTGTTCAAAGATTGCTTCAAAATCCGTAATACCCGGAAAAACCGGAGCCACAAAGCAAACGGTACGGATGCCTGCATCGTAAACCTGCTTCATAGCGGTCAGCCGCCGTTCAATGCTGACGGCTTTGTCCATATCATTTTTGAAATCCTCATCGAGCGTATTGATCGACCACGACACCGTAACCCGTCCCAGTTCCTTCAGGAGATCAATGTCACGCACTACAAGATCGGATTTGGTACAAATCAAAATGTCTGCGTTGCTGCCTCTAAGTTGTTCCAGTAATTTTCTGGTATTGCAAAACTGCTCCTCCTGCGGATTATATCCGTCTGTAACAGAGCCGATCACGATACGCTGTCCGGCAAATTTCTTTGGGTTTCTAATTTCCGGCCAGTGCTTCACATCAAGAAATGAACCCCAGTCCTCCGTGTGCCCGGTAAACCGCTTCATAAAGGATGCGTAGCAGTACTTGCAGGCATGGGTGCAACCCACATAAGGATTGACCGAATAACCGCCTACCGGAAGACTGGATTTCGTCATAATGTTTTTCGTTTCCACTTCTCCGATTAGGATGTCGTTCATTTCTACTTGCGCCATTTTCTCTGCACCTCCAATACCCGGTTGAATGCTTCCGGAAATTCCTGAATCATATTTTCTTCGCCTATGATAGGGACAAGGTCTTCTTTCATAAAAGCAGGGATACCAAGAGCATGAGCCTGTTCCACAAGGAAATACGCCCATGCAGGAGCAGTCCGTATTTTTTTGCTTTGCGCCCCGGTCATCGTTCCGACCACAATCCAGTCGATACCGGTGAGATCTACTATACCGGGATCGTCAAATAATGGCTCAAAGGTAACGTGATAGTGCTTTGCATGAATATTTTCCCGAAGCGCATCAATACGCCACAGTTCTGATTTCCTTGTGACAGTGACACCAAACCATGCATTTCCCAAATCCGTTTCAAAATTCAGCAGATCGGGACGCTTGGTCAAAAACAGGAATTGATGCTGCGGGTTTTCTCCAATCTTTGCGAATACCTTATCACGCCACTCCGGATGCCATCCCGCCAAATCACTCATTCCGGTCAGCAGGAAGTTCTGCGGACGTTCCTTTTCCATCAGGCGCAGCTTACCCGGGAAAAACTCCGGTTTGTTGAAATCACCGATTGTATGATAGCGCTTTACATTTTTTCGGGCATAACAGTAAGGACATCCTACTGTACAGCCAATGACCAGATTCATATTCTGAATATTATCCTTAATACAGACGCTCATCAGAGAACTTCCTCCACATTTTTCAGGACACGTTGAAGATAGTCGTCCAACTTTTTGATTTCTTCCTCGGAAAATCCCTTGTAATAAATATTGCCGATCTCCTTTGTTACTTCGTTATATTCCTGCTTCAGACCTTTGGCTTGACGAATGTGCGATTTTATTTTTGAGCATAAAGAAAGGCAGCGTAAAAAGCATTTCTGTCTTTTCGTCTTTGCAACGCCCATAATCTGTATTTCAATATTGTTTTCAAATTACCGCCTTATGCGGCGTTAGCTAATAAGTTGACCTTGTTTTTTGACACTATTGTAAGGCGTAACAATTAATTGCGCAGTTTTTTCCGTTTCGGTCTGTCCTTTTAAAATCAAACCCTTTGTACAGTCTGAAAACATTTTGCCCGGCTTGAAAAATTATCTGTTCAGAAATTTAAATCTCTTGCTCAGTTTGAAGATATAAAATGAGATCAATCTGGTCAGCGCAATATCATATACCACGAATACCACATTGACAAGCAAATATAATACGGCGACAACCGCCACGCCTCCGACATTTCCGAATACATATTCAAACGCCTCAAGCAAGCCTTCTCCGCTGCCCATGAAAAAGAAATACACTATAACGGCGCATATAAGTATCGCCGCGTTAAGTAAAATCAGCTTTAAGACCCATGCCACCGGCTTCTTAAGCCTTTCAAACTTTTCTTTAAGCATAGGATAATACCCGAAAAACAGCAGATAAAACCAACCCGCCATGCTCTGCGGCATAAGCAATACACTTATAATACCGGTCACGGCATACATAAGCCATGGATACATACCCTTCAGTTCGATAACCGCAAACACACACGCGAATGAGGCTATTGCCGCCATCGACAAGTCAAGAGTCTCAAGCAACGCGCCGAATGAAATCAGCGCCACGCTCATTGCCGAAAGAAGCGCTCCGACAGTGAGTTTCTTTACATTTGTACTTACTCCGCCTCTCATATTATAAGCTTCTCTCCCTGACAACCGCAAAAATTATGCTCACGGCATTACGGTTCCAAACAAATATAACCACTTTGATCTCCCATGCCGCCACAGGCGGCGCAAACAGAATATACCGATTTCAGCAACATCTGATGAGGTCTCCGCCCATACATTCGCAGCAGCAGTCCGCGCACAAAAGCGAAGAACAGACATCACAGCCGGAGCATCCTCTCGTCTGCGTGGTATTGTAGCCTCCTCCGTACTGCCCTGCCCTTGTTTTCAGATTATTCAATGTCTGCCTGTACTCCATATTTCCCGGATCCATGGTGCACGCCATGTCAAGCATCTTCTGCGCGTCAACATAATATCCCTTTTTTATATAAACACAGCCCATCAGATAATGCCACTCCGCGGCACGGTCGCCCTCGTTTATCGAATTCAGCTCCGCCTCGGCGGCCGCCACGTTTCCCTTGTTTATATTCTGGCGAATCTGATTGTAATTGTAGCCGTAATTCTGCGAAGAACCGCTTCCGGAATAACCGCCGCCGTAAGAATTGCCGGACGTACCCCCGCCGCTCCGTATCTTCTGGATCTCCTCATATGCCAGATTGACTTCTTTCATTTTTTCTTCCGCCATATCCTTGAGGTCGGTGTCCTTATACTTATCCGGGTGATACTTTCTGGCAAGATTGCGGTATGCCTTTTTGATTTCGTCGTCGGTCGCCGTCGGAGACACTCCCAAAACCTTATACGGGTCCTTGTATGACTCTGCCATTTTTACAATTTATCCTTTCTTGGATTTTCATTTTTCTTGTCTCTGGCGCGCTTACGAGCAACGCTCAAAACCATACGGTCAAAACAGTCAGGATTGCCGCCGCTGTTTTTTCGCGCGCCTTTTCTTCTTTTCGTTTTTATCGGACTCACACCCGTCTGTTCGGGAAATTTTCAGTACCCTGTCCGCGCTGTCCGGCATCCCCAGATAGAGTATATTGTTTATTATCCCTTCCATATCAGTTCTTCCGTTGTATTCAATCAAATCAAACGCGGGTACGGCGCCGTCAAGCTCCAGTCTGAGCGCGTCGGATATCTGAGCCCTTTGTATGTCGTTCATAAGCTCATTGCCATACAGCAGCAAAAAAGGATTGAATCTGCCTTTTTTCAGATCTTCCTCCGCGTCGTCCGCGGCGTCCGTAATATAAACCCATCTGCCAAGATGTTTGCCGATATTGTACATTATTCTGGCTTCGCCGTCATTCAGCCCGAAGCTTGCCAGACCCGCCATAATTTCCCCGAAAATCTCGGCATACGCGTCAACCGAATTTATCTTTTCTTTTTCAAGCTCCGAAAGCTCCTTCAGTTTTTCACGCACGGCGACATCAAGCTTTGCGATATCATCGCCGGCATTTTCCGCGGCTTTTCCGTCCCGCTCTGTCTTTATGGCTTTTTTTCTCATATGCGACAGAAACGGCAGGACAAGACGGGCTCTCGCCTTTTTGATTCCTTTTTCATCCTCGATATCATCCATACATTTGCCAAAGGCGAGTATCGCGGCGCTGCGGGCGCAGAAATCAAGCTGCTCGTTTCTCTTTATATAATATCTTTTTCTGAAAGGATGCGCGACGCATCTGCCCCTTGAAAACTCCGGGGTTACTCCCGTGACAGCCATCCGAACCAGCGCCAGAAACGCGATGTCGTAGTTAAGAGTCATCCTTGAACACTGTCCGGTGCACTTTCCCTGCGCCCGGCACAGACCGCAATAAACCGCCCGGTAATATTCCTGCTCCCGCACCTTCAGTTCCGGAGTATCCGTCAAAATATATCCGAACATTGCCGTCCATCCCTTTCCGATCAAAAAACATTCTCCATTATAATATAATACCTTAAAACAATTCATCAAACAACCATAATTTGTAAATATTTATTAAATGAATTTAATGTTTGCTTTAAATACAAAAAACTGTTGACATCGGAATTAATTTTTGCTATAATATTTATGCTATCTATATGAAAGGAAGGCTGTTCTCCAGCAAATTTACTATGGGAAAAATTACCTTTATGGGTGCCGGAAGCACCGTTTTCGCGAAGAATGTAATCGGAGACTCAATGTGCTGTGAAGCTCTGCGCGACTTTGAATTCGCGCTCTACGACATTGACCCCGAAAGACTTGAGGAATCATACATAATGGTTGATCTTCTCAACCGCAACATCAATGAAAACCGCGCCAAAATAACCAAGCATCTCGGTGTTGAAAACCGCAAAAACGCTCTCAGAGGAGCGGATTTCGTTGTGGACGCCATTCAGGTGGGCGGATATGAGCCCTGTACGGTCATCGACTTTGAAATACCAAAGAAATACGGTCTGCGCCAGACCATTGCCGACACTCTCGGAATAGGCGGTATATTCCGCGCCCTGCGCACGATTCCCGTACTTGCCGATTTTGCCGAAGATATGGCGCAGGTCTGCCCCAACGCATATTTTCTGAATTACACAAACCCAATGGCAATTCTGTCGGGTTACATGCAGAGATATACCAACATAAAAACCGTGGGACTCTGTCACAGCGTGCAGGTCTGCTCTTCCATACTGCTCGGCGAGCTCGGAATGGCTGACAAAGTAAAATATCCCCTGCAGGAAAAAATAGCCGGCATAAACCACATGGCATGGCTGCTTGAGCTTAAGGACGCCGACGGAAACGACCTTTATCCCGAAATACGCCGTCGCGCGTGTGAAATCCTTGACAATCCGCCCGAAAACTTCGCCGACCTTGTAAGATTCGAGTACATTCGCCGCTTGGGCTACTACTGCACCGAATCCAGCGAGCACAACGCCGAATACAATAATTTGTTTATAAAATCCAAATATCCCGAGCTTATAGAAAGATACCGCATACCGCTTGACGAATATCCGCGCAGATGCGTAAACCAGATAGCTTCATGGAAAAGCAACAAAGAGCACTACATGTCCGGAGAGATCAGCCATTCGAGAACTCACGAATACGCCTCTTACATCATGGAATCTATCGTGACCGGGCGCCCATACCGCATAGGCGGCAATGTGCTTAACACCGGGCTTATTACAAATCTGCCCTCAGACGCGTGCGTTGAAGTTCCCTGTCTTATAGATAAAGCCGGCATTCAGCCCACATTTGTGGGGAAACTGCCCACACAGTGCGCGGCAATGAATATGACGAATATCAACGCCCAGCTGCTGACAATAGAGGCGGCGGCCACGCGCAAAAAAGAGACCGTATATCAGGCGGCAATGCTCGAACCACACACCTCTTCCGAGCTTTCAATCGACGACATTGTCTCAATGTGCGACGAGCTCTTTGAAGCGGAAAAGGACTGGCTCCCTCAGTACAACTAAAAAACAAATAAAGGTTTTTTCGGGGAGGATACAAATATCCTCCCCGAAATCGGTGAATTTATGAAAACAACCGGAATTATTTGCGAATACAATCCTTTTCACTCCGGGCACAAATACCAGTTGGACTTTGTAAGAAAAAACGGCGCGGAATGTATAATCTGCGTTTTAAGCGGCAACTTTACCCAACGCGGAGAGTTTGCGGTAGCCGATAAATATACAAGAGCGAAAGCCGCGCTCGCGGAGGGCGCGGATATAGTGGTAGAACTCCCATTTCCGTATTGTTCCATGTCCGCGGAGGGTTTCGCCAACGCGGGTGTATTTATACTTTCATGTATGGGGGCCGATACCATATGCTTCGGCTTTGAGAACGAGCGCGCAAAATCTCTTTTTGAAGCCTCGGAAATACTGACGTCCGATGAATTCACGGACAAATTCAGAGAAAACAAAAATAACAATAAAGGCTCCGCTTCAAATTTTTTTGAACTGCTCGGAAAAAGCGCAAAAACGACGGATAAATTCGGCTCAAACGACATACTCGGAATAGCTTATATCCGCGCCTGCCGCAGATTCTGTCCCGATATGAATATTCTGCCCCTAAAAAGGTCGGGCAGCGATTATCTGAGCACAGTTATTGACGAACTAAGATTCCCCTCCGCCACGGCTCTCAGAAAAAAATTATACGACGGGCAGTCTTTTTGCGATTTTTCAAACGCGCTGATTCCGCAAAACGCGCTTGAGGTATATATCGACGCTCAGAAAAAAGGCGTCGCGCCCGTATCCGAGGAGAATATATCACAGTCAATCCTGTCCTTTTTCAGGCTGTTGGATCCCGACGCGATAACCACACGCGCGATAGGTTTATCTCGCGGCGGCAAAGCCGTGGCGGACGACGGCAGCGGAATTTTAAACCGTCTTTGCAAAGCGGCAGCTCAAAGCAAATCATACAGTCAGTTTTTAAACTCGGCGTTCAACTCAAAGTACACAAATTCACGTATTCGCCGGGTAATTTTATTTTCACTCTGCGGAGTATCCGACGCGATGTACCGTTCGCTCCCCGTCTACACTACTCTTCTCGCCGCTAACCAAACCGGCTGCCGTATGCTCGCAATGCTAAGAAAAGATCCGAAGCTGAATATTGTAACCAAGCCCTCGCACGCGCCGTCCGACACAGGTCAATATCGCTTGTCTGAAAAAGCCGACGTTCTTTTTTCCATGGCAATGCCCTCAGTAAAAGACTCAGGAGTCTTTTTGCGTCATTTTCCCACCATACTCAACGAATAAAACGCATTAAATTCAATATTTCCGTTAAGGCAAAGTACCGTTTACAAGGAATTACACAGGGTAACGGTCTGACGGGATGTGTGCCGCCCGTCAGATTTTCCATTACAGTGCTTCCCCAGCCGGGGTATCCCTTTTCGGACGGTCATTCTGTTTTCAAGGTGCTGTCCATCGATGAACTACCCTA
>CALWJX010000007.1 GCA_944381085.1 uncultured Clostridia bacterium | reverse complement strand
GGGGCTTTCTGTCCTTTTTGTCATCGTTCCGTTACGCAGAATTCGATTTCTGCTGTTGCGCGGTGTTGCCTTAAAGCGTTTGAAAGAATTTGCTCAAGCACGAATGAAAGCCACTTTTCGTCGGTCACAGCCGAAATTCCGACCTGACTGTATTCCAAGCTTATTTTTCTGCCGATAAACTCCGACGCGAATTTTTTTACGGCGTCTTTTATCAGCCTGTCTGTATCGCATTTTCCGAATACATAATCGGTTGACGAGGAGTCCAGGCGCAGGTATACGAGAACCATCTCGACATATTGTTCGATCCGCATAAGCTCCGAGGATAATTTGCGGGACAAATCGGTATCTTCATTCTGCAATGTCAGCTTCATTGCGGAGATAGGAGTTTTTATCTGATGTACCCAAAGGGTGTAGTATTCTGTCATTTCCGTGCGGTTTGCGCATATTTCGGTTTTCAGATTGTCGATTTCTTTTTTTAAGTCGGAAATTATCCGGCTGTAGTCTTCGTCCTCCGGACAGTCGGAGTAACGGGGAAACGGGGACGCCTCGTCCCGATATTTTCGGAAATCCGAAAGCTCAGAGTGCTTTTTGCGGCAGTGAATAAAGTCAACGGCGACGAAAATTGCTCCGATTATCATACAGAGCAGAAAAGGATATATAACGGCTTCCAGCGGCAGACGGTATAACGCAAAAGCTACTATGAACAGGCAGAAGAGTATGCATATGAAAATTATACATTTCCGGTGCTGCTTTATATACATTTTTATAAATTCCATAATTTGCGCCGAGCCTTCCGTTTTTGCTGTGAAAAGCAAATATGTCTTACAACTTTCATTTTTGATATTTGGATTTTTAAATATTTATTCAATAATGTATCCGACACCGATTTTTGTAGAAATAAAATTTTCAAGTCCGTAGGAGTCAAGCTTTTTTCTCAGTCGGTTTATGTTTACCGTCAGAGTGTTTTCGTCAATGAAGGAATCGGTAGCCCAAAGTCTTTCCATAAGTTTTTCCCGACTCACCACCTTGCGTTTGTTTTCCATGAGGCAGAGGAGGATACGGTATTCGTTTTTGGTCAGTGGTATTTTTTCACCCTTGTATGTAAGGATGTTTTCCGCGGTGTCGAGAAATGCCTCTCTGTGTTGAAGTATTTCAAAGTTTGGAGAGAAATCGTATGTGCGGCGGAGCAGCGCCTGTATTTTTGCCGTCAGGACATTCAGGTCAAAGGGCTTGGCTATGAAATCGTCCGCGCCCATATTCATCGCCATGACTATATTTAAATTGTCCGAAGCGGAGGATATAAAGATTATAGGGACTTTTGATATCTTTCTTATTTCCGAACACCAATGATAACCGTTGTAAAACGGAAGTGAAATGTCAAGCAGCACAATGTGAGGTTTATAATCCGCGAATTCTTTCGTTATGCTTCCGAAATCCTGCGCGCAAAATGCGTCAAGACCCCATAAAAGAGAGTGTTCTTTTATGGCTTGCGCTATGCCCGTGTCATCTTCGACAATTAACATTCTGTACATACTTTACCTGTTTGCAAATTCTTTTTTCACGCGATTATTCTGCCTGTTCGGAGTCGACGCCGTCCGGCTGTACTACCAGAAAGACCTCGACGTCTTTTTGACGCCCGAATTCAAGCGCGGCTTCGTGTGACTCAAAATATATATCAATTCTGTTTCCGACAATGGAACTTCCTCTGTCCTGAACCGTATAAACAGTGTCTCCGATAAGCAGCTTTGTCCCGAAAGGATAAATGCTTGTATCGGCGGCTATGGTCACTCCCTCTTTTGCGATTTCACCGGATGAGGTATAGACTATAGGCTTTCCGTTTTCATCGGTTGGACGGTTTTGCGCCCATATGCCGCAGCATTTTTCGCACGGGCAGTATGCGGTAAGCTCAAACAGTCCGATACTTTCCAATATGTAAGAGTCTTGCGCCGGGGTTGTCGGAGATTCGTCCTCGCCTGAATTTTCATCTTCCGAGGATTGCCCGGTGCTTTCCGATTCTGTCTGTGTGGGTTCTTCCGGCTTTGTTTCCGATACATTTTCATCAGAGGTTATTGTTTCGCTTGTATTGCCCGTCTCGTTTACATAAGTGCTTTCGTCTTCGGCGGTTGTCGACTGCGTTTCGGTATTTGATTCTTCTGCGGTAAGATAACCGCTTTCTCCGGTTTCGTCCGACGTATCGGCTACAGTGTCCGAGTCCGACAGACTTGTTGTACAGGCGGCGGAGAGGCATAATATTGTCAGTAATCCGAGCGTCGCCGCCAAGGTAAGATATCTTTTCATCTTTTGATTGATTGTCATAAAATTCAATCTCCGATAAGCTCCGAAAGTTCATTAAGACGCGCGGAGGTGGATGTAGCGATTACATTGTTGATAAACAGGACGTCGGTTGCGTTTTTCTCCGATACAAAATCCGAAAGCGTACCGTCGAAATACCTGTAGTCTATCACATAGACATATTCGTATGAGTCCACAAGGAAGGGAACAAACGCGTTTCCGAAGGACTCCTTGACCACGACTATTGAGGAACCGTCGGTCTTGTCCGGATTGTGTATCTCGGTGAGCGGATTGTCTCCCGCGATAAAACAGTTATATTTTGAGGCAGCGTTCGGGTACCATGCGTCCGTAGCCTTGTTCACTATCTGGTACTCCGTAATGTTGCCGCCTCTTTCGGTGACCTTTGCGGTGTTTGTGCCCATCGGCACAAACGCTTCCACATAGTCGGGATTATTCTTGAGCGCCGGCGCTTTGGTGTCGGTGTAGAGCGTACCGAGGAACCCGTCAAATTCCAGCCTTTCGTAGGCTGACAGCGGAGTGGGTGTTTTTCCCGTTGCTTTGCAGAATTCTTCGTATGCGTAGTACGCTCCCCTTGCCGTCCAGTGATGGTCTGTGCGATAATACAGATATTCGTCCTTGTGAGCTTCAAGGTTATTACATATATCTATTCCGCGGACATTTGAGGACAGTCCCGAGTACATGTAGCGTATCGCGTCTCTGCAGTCTGACGCGCCGGTTGCCGCAAGCTCGTCTTCATCAAGGGCAAAGGTATATGAAAGAGGCACGATCAGCGCGTAGACATTGGCTTTTCCGTTGAGCTTTTCGGCGCTTTTGTTCAGAAGCGAAACATATCTTGAGGAATTTGTCTGACTGAAGTGGTACAGCTCGTACGCCGTATCGCCTTTCACATAAAACGCGCCCATCTGTTCGCCCGGCGTATCATCTTTACCCCCGCTTGTTGTCTCGTCATCTGTGCCCGAGGTGCCTCCGTTCGGGTCCATAGGTCCGTCAGGAATTTCGTCGGCGTCTCCTCCGTTGGAAGAAAACTGATTTGTCTTGATGCCGTACAATGATTTTATATAGTCGCTTGCTATTATCATGCCCTCGCGCGTGGGAAACGTGTCGGAGTACCACAGGTTTATCTGAGAGGTGAAAGTTCCGGACAGAAAGCTGTCCCATGTAAATTCGGGAAATTCCGTAAGATTTCTTTTCTCGGTGTCTGAGTGGTCGGGGCGCATAAAAAACGCGCAGCCTATGACAAAGAAAATAACAATTACTATGACGCAGGATAAGATCTGCGCATAGGCGGCTTTTCTCAGAAAAGGGTCTTTTTTTGAGCTTTTTGGCTTTTCGGAGTCCGGAGTTTTGTTTTTATCGCTGTTATTGACCTCGTTTCGGTTCATTAACTTTTTTCCTTTCGTGAAATTCAGTTCGGTTTATTGACCGAGCATTGTTGTTTATAAACGATTTTTCCGAAAAAACGGATTTGACCGGTTTTCAGAATTGAAAGTACAAAAACGGGTTATAGCTGTCGCCCGCGAGCATAAATCCCGACAGGACGATCAAAAGCGCGGGTGTGACCGCGGATATAACCGCGTTGACACGGGTTCCGGTTTGTGAAACGCAGAGCCTTTTTGAAACGGTCGGAACGATAGGGGTGCACGCGATACAGCAGACTATCAGGAAGAAAATATTGTTGATAAACAGAGTATTTACTTCAAGATTCGTGAAGTTCGTAAAGTTAAAGAGATTTTTCAGCGCCACTCCAAGCAAACTCAGATCCTCGAATTTGAATATCATCCATCCGAAAAACACTATAACGAGAGTAAGCAGTGTTTTGGGTATTCTTATATGCAGTGAGGTACTGTTTTTGGGCTTGATGAGATATTTTTCAATGACAAGAAATACAAAGTAATATATGCCCCACAAAAGGTAGTTCCAGCTGGCGCCGTGCCAGAATCCGGTGAGCGCCCATACGACAAACAGATTGAATATGTGCCTCGGAACGCTGACCCGGTTTCCCCCTAAAGGAATATACACATAATCTCTGAAGAATGTTGAGAGCGATATGTGCCACCGGCGCCAAAAGTCGGTGACCGACTGCGCGATATAAGGATAATTGAAGTTTTCCTTGTAATGAAAGCCTATCATAAGCCCCATGCCTATTGCCATGTCTGAATAAGCCGAAAAGTCGAGATATATCTGGAGCATGAAGCAGAACACACCGAGAAGAACAGCCGCGGCAGGCTGTTCGGACAGACTGTCGAGGCTCTGCGGCAGCATCCTGTCCGCGATGGTCGCGCATCCGTTCGCAAGTATTGCCTTTTTGGCAAGTCCGGTGGCAAAGCGCATAAATCCCTTAGCGGTTTCTTCCGGCGTCATTACCCTGTTGTTTATGTCATAATCGACGTCGGCATATCGCACGATAGGTCCCGCTATGCATTGGTGGAAAAGAGAGGCGTAAAGCAACAGAAGCCAGTATTTTTTCTGCGCCGGAACGTCGCCTCGCTTTACGTCAATTACATACGATATCAGCTGGAAGGTATAAAAGGATATCCCGATGGGCAAAGTTATTGAGGGGATGAATCCTGAGATTGAAAAAAGATCGTAAAAACCGGTAAGCAAAAATACTGTATACTTGAAAATAAAGAGCAACGAAAGGCAAATACCCGTCACAATGGCGCAGTAGAGGTTTTTTCTCTTTTCATTTGTTTGATTGTCTATAATAATAGCTCCCGCCCAGCAAATAAAGGTCATAAGACAAAGCAACAAAACAAGCGGGGGACCGCCCCACGCGTAAAAAATAAGAGATGATACAAGTAGGATTATATTACGGGTTTTCATTGTCTTGCCGAATATGTAGCAGGTGTAGCACAACACAAGAAATACAAAAATGAAGATCATGCTTGAGAAGACCATGGCTGAGTTCCTTTCGGGGAGAGCGTTTATAAAGGCGCAAAAAAGAGTCGGACGTCGTTTTAAAAATGCAGATGTCTGAATTTACGCCGTGCTTTGTCGCATCTGATACTTTTAATCAATAAAGCAATATTGTACAAGCTTTTTATACATTATAACACCGCTCATATCTCAAGTCAACATTAAATGATAAAGAATTTTGTTAATTAAATTTTAGGCGTATATTGACAAATAAAATTTTTGTGGTATAATTATATACGTCGGGAAAGAGCGGAAGTTTATATTTATTGGCTTTCAACGTGTTTTTAATATTTACTCCGAAACGCTTATGCCGAAGCGCCGGTTTTGCGGCCTCGGAGATTATACGGAATAACGTCATAAATTCAAACATGCGTAAATCTCGAAGAAATTTTGCTGAAGAGTAAAAACTCAGGCGTCAAGTGCCGACCGGACGGGGAGTTGCCGATCGGACGAAAGCGTATCACGGCTTTGCCGTGTAGGGCTACGGTCTGTGTTTTGCATCCCGCTTCATAGGGCACCCAAAGAATTTATCTTCTTTTCTGCCATATGGTGTGAGGAAAAGGAGGTATTTTTTTATGAGCAAAAAAGAAAATGTAAAAAAGAGCTTTGCCGTGTTCGGCAATCTAAAGGTGCTTGTCTGCGCGGCGATTTTTGTCGCCTTGAGCATTGTTTTGGGCAAGTTTGTTCCTTTGGTCAATTTTGATGTTTTGAGATTCAGCCTTGAAAACCTGCCGATACTAATGGCGGGTATACTGTTCGGTCCCGCGGTCGGAGCCGTGGTGGGAGGTGTCGCCGATATTGTGGGATGTGTGCTTGTAGGATATACTATCAACCCGCTGGTGACGCTTGGCGCGGTAGCCATAGGGCTTGTCAGCGGGGTCTGTTCATATTATATCGTAAGCAGATTTTCGCTTTTGCAGATTGCGCTTTCCGTGGGCGTCGCTCACCTGGCAGGTTCGGTATTCATAAAAAGCTTCGGACTTGCGGCGTCTTACGATTGGCCTTTGTGGCAGCTTATGCTGATAAGGCTTGTTAATTACGCCATTCTTGCGGTATGCGAGACGGCTGTAATATACATTCTTTTGAGAAACAAGGGAGTATATTCTCAGTTTGAAAAGATGCGCAGATAAGTATTTTATTGATGTGATTGAAAGGTAGTGTTTTTCAGTGAATTACGATGAGGCGTTGGATTTTATTCATTCGGTTTCATGGAAAGGCTCAAAGCCGGGGCTTGAGAGAACGGCGGAGCTGCTCGGCAAAATAAATAATCCCCAGAATAAGCTTAAGTTTATTCATGTTGCCGGCACAAACGGAAAAGGCTCTTTTTGCTCAATGCTTGAATCGATTCTGCGAAGCGCCGGATACCGTGTCGGTCTTTACACCTCGCCGTTTGTCGAACGGTTTAACGAGAGAATGAAGGTCAACGGAGCGGATATTGACGACGAAACGCTTGCCTCCATTACCGGATATGTGAAGCCGTTTGCGGAGAGTATGCGGGATTCTCCGACGGAGTTTGAGCTTATAACCGCAATTGCGCTCGAGTATTTCAAAAGAGAAAACTGCGATTATGTGGTGTTTGAATGCGGAATGGGCGGCAGACTTGACTCCACCAATGTGATAGAAACCCCGGTTTTGTCCGTAATAACCGGTATATCTCTTGACCACACCGCGTATCTCGGCGATACGGTGGGAAAGATTGCCGCGGAAAAGGCGGGGATTATAAAGAAAGGCATTCCGTGTCTTTGGTGCGGCAATGACAGCGAGGCGTATCGGGTGATAAGTAAAAGAGCGTCGGAGCTTGGGTCGGAACTTTATACTGTCGTAAGAGATAAGCTCACGGTAAAAAAAGAGGCGCTTGACGGCACCTGTTTTGACTATGGAAGATATAAGGATTTAAAAATACCGCTGCTCGGGACATATCAGGTCACAAATGCCCTGAATGTCATAAGCGCCGTGGAAATTCTCAGAGGTCGCGGTCTTGAAATAAGCGACTTTGCCCTGTACGGCGGACTTTCGGAGGCAAAATGGAAAGCGAGATTTGAGATAATATGCCGTGACCCCATTGTGATATTTGACGGCGGACACAATCCCGAAGGGGTTGACAGCGCGGTTGAGAGCGTGAGAAAATATTTCGGCGGAGATAAGCTGAATGTGGTCACGGGCGTGCTGGCGGATAAGGATTACGGATATATCGCGAAGAAAATATCCGAAATAGCGGAAAGGGTGTATTGCCTGACTCCCGGCAATCCCCGCGCGTTGTCCGCGACGGATTACGCCGCAGTATTTAACGGTCTTGGCGTAAGCGCTCAGGGATACGACGGCATCGGAGCTGCGGTATACGCCGCCATGTCGGACGCGGCGGAACGCAAAAAAAATGTGATCTGTATCGGTTCGCTTTACATTTACGCGGACGTTAAAAAAGCCGCGAAAATGTATGCGGATGCGGAATGCCGTAAAAAAAATTAATTGATGACAACGGTTTTCCCGAAAGACCGTTGACATATATCTATACGTGAGTTCGTAACCATCCTCACGTTAAACAAAACTAAGGAGACCGGATTGCCGTCGCGCACATCCGGACAGGTTTTTCCTGTGAAAAGAAAAATGAATGACTTGAAAAAATCCAACAGAAAATCAGCCGGAAAAAATGTGCTTTATCTGGCGCAGGCGGGTATAATCGCGGCGCTTTATATCGCGCTTACATATCTTGCCATGGCGTTTGGCTTGGATAAGAACGCCATACAGATCAGATTTTCAGAGGCGTTGTGTATTCTGGCGTTTTTTACCTCATCCGCTGTGCCGGGGCTTTATATCGGATGCCTGCTGGCGAATATTCTGACGGGATGCGCCGCGCTTGATATTCTGATAGGTCCCGTGGCTACGTTGGCGGGAGCTCTCGGAACATACTTTCTGGGCGTCGTCTTTCGCTCAAAGGGTATTAAGTGGCTCAGATGGCTTGTTCCGGTTCCGACGATTATTGCCAATACTATAGCGGTTCCGTTTGTCGTATACGTATGCTATACGGCTCCGTCGGACCGTGTGCTGTCAATAATACCTTTCTATGCGCTCACCGTTTTTTTGGGAGAGGTTATATCGGCGGGAATTCTCGGAATGATTCTGTTTTTCGCCGTTGAAAAGAAAATACATAAAATAATAAAAGCGTAGATTCTCAAAAACAAAAGACCGTGTTTATATGATTTCATAAATTCAGCCGAATTCATATATTTTACGGTCTTTTTTGATTTTTGAATAAGGCGCGATTTAATCGTTTAATCTTACACTTACCTCGCCGCTGCGAATGACTTTACAGTTTTCTTCTCCGTCCGGAAGAAAAATAAGTCCTCCGTCGTCGGAAATCCCCATGGCTGTTCCGAAAAATTCGTTTCCCGCGCAAATGAGTCTGACTTTTTTTCCGTCAAGCAAAGAGCGTTTCCGATATTCGCCCATGTGTGTTTTTTCCGACGGATTGTCGATGAAATATATAAGCCGGTCAATTATCTTTGCCGCGAGCATACATCTTGAACCGCTGAGCGTTCCCGTGCTCGCCGCCTTGTCCGCGAGTTCTTCCGGAAAGGTCTTTGTAGTGATATTTATTCCTATACCTACAATGATAACGTTTTCTCCGTCGCCGTCGAGTCCGAGCATAGCTTCCGTAAGTATGCCGCACACCTTTTTGCCGTCCATATATACATCGTTTACCCATTTGATCTGCGCGGGGCTTCCGGTCATTTCCTCTATTGCCAGAGCGACCGCTACGGAGGCGGCTGTGGTGACGCTGACCGCGTTTTCCAGAGGCTGAGAGGTGGTGTAGAGCAGGGACATGTAAAGTCCCGTGTCCTTGGGACTGTAAAATGTCCTGCCCATCCTGCCTTTTCCGTTGGTCTGACTGTTCGCTATTATAAGAGTAGTCGCTTTATGCCCGTTTGCGGCGTACTCCTTGGCTTTGGAATTGGTAGAGTCTATACTGTCAAAGACAATTATCTTTGGCGGTATGGATGTTTTGAGATGTGATTTTATCTCGGCTTCCGACAGTATGTCGGATTCGTGCAGCTTATAACCTTTATTACTTACGGATTCAATTACATATCCGTCTTTTCTCAGCCCGCATACCGCTTTCCATATCGCGCAGCGTGTAACGGACAGCTCGTTTGCCAGTGTCTGCCCCGAAGTAAATTTGTCCTTGTTTTCGCTCAGCCGGGTTAAAACACTATCCTTTACAGACGACATATTTTTTTCCTTTCGGCTTATTTTGATTTATATATTTTACAATGGCGTATATATTGTAAACCATCGTGGATTTTCCTTGCGCTTATTGAAAAATTGCATTCCGCATATTTTAATTATAACATTTTTTGCCTTGCTTGTCAATTCATGAGGAAAATTTTGAGGTGATAGGGTCACTTATAAGAAAGTTTTCAAATTGTACTTGAAATTTAAATGCAAATATAGTATTATTAATTCTGCGTATGAAACTGAATCTGCTGAAAGTTTCAGCCGGAAGCGGCTTTTGCCGCGTAGGTTCTCGGAGGTTATATATGAAATCAAGAAAATTATGCGTCAAGGTCGTTTGCATATCCGTATTGAGCGCCGTTATTGCTTTATGTCTTGCGTCATGTTCCGGATTATCGGCATGGACGGAGGGCAGACCCTCGGTCTTTGATACCGATACCGACGGCGGAACGTCGGGAGAGTCCGAAACTTCTGAAGCCGAAGAAAAAGAGAACAGATTTGACTATTTTGCCGCGGATATGAATGAATATGTAAAGCTTGACACGTCTGTTTGTAAGGATATGAGTGTGACGATAAGCCCGGATTACATCGTGACCGACGCGGATGTGCAAGAGTACATAGACGCGCTTTGCTTCAGCCATAAAAGCGTGGCGAACGATGGGGCGAAGGTTACGGACGAACCTATAAAAAGGGGAGATACCGCGTATATTTTTTACAGAGGAGAGATTGACGGAGAGGAATTTGATGGCGGCTCAAACATGTCGGACGAGACCCCGTTCGGACTGTCCATAGGGTCGGGAAACTTTATAGAAGGCTTTGAGGAGGGACTTGTGGGAGTGGTTCCGAGTCAGACAAGCGCCGAGAATCCGGTGACGCTTGAACTGAAGTTTGACGATGGCTACGGAAACCGCGACCTTGCCGGCAAGGATGTAACTTTTTACGTTTATGTGCTCTATACCATACAGTATGACATTCCCGAATATGACGAGGATTTTATCACCGGCACACTGGAGTTTGAGGCTGAGGGCAGCGATGTGGTAGGCGAGCATAAGGCTTATATCAGGGGTATGCTCGAAGAAGAAAACGAAAGTGAGAAATCACTGGCGATTGAAAATGCCATTTGGGAAATACTTCTTGATGAAGCCGAGATAATCAAGTATCCGCAAGACGAGATTCAGTACTATTATGACTCATATGTAGATGATTTTGAATATGCGATGAATTACTACATGTACATGGGATATGTTTTTGACGACTTCAACGATTTTGCCGTTCAGTATATGGGTCTTGAAGACGGCGCGGACTGGAAAGCCGCCCTGACGGAGGAGTGCGAAACTTTGGTTGCCCAGAATCTCATTTACCACGCGATTTCACAGTTTGACGGGTTGGAGCTTACCGAGGAAGAATTTCAGGCTGAGGTACAGTACAATATAGATTACTATAAAGCGCAGGGACAGGGCACATACACGGAAGAACAGATCATAGAGATGCTCGGAGAAGATTACATACGAGAGTCCGCTTTGTATATAAAGATAATGGATGTGCTCATGGAAAACTGTACGGTGGCATATTCCGAAAACTAAAAGACTGTGTGGATTTTTTCAAATGCAAAAGATAAAAAACTTTTTCATAAGAATCTATAATGCGGTGTTCGGGTTTGGTTCACGGTTCATTATAAGACTCGGCACCCGCGTGGGATTCAGAATCAAATTTTATTTTCATGACAGAAAAGTTCAGGGACGCAGACTTAAGCAGCCGCTGGTCATAGTGAGCAATCACGTTAATTATAAGGACGGAGCGGTTATAGGCATTACTTTTCCTACAAATAAGATATATTCGCTTACGGCGAAGGACCTGTTTGAGCACAGCAGGGCAAAAAAATGGATAATGGAGCAAAGCAGGTGCGTTCCGATAGACCGTTCGGGAAACGCCGGAACCGAGTGGCTGAAAATTTCCGTAAAGTATCTGAAAGAAGGGAAGCCTATTACAATGTTCCCGGAGGGAGAATCGAGCTACGGAGGGGAAATGAGACATTTCAAGCCGGGCTTCGTATCCATCGCGTACCGCGCGAAAGTGCCTGTTCTTCCGGTATATATAGAGGGTCCGTACGATAAATTTATCGGAAAAAGACAGAGAATCATAGTCGGAACCCCGGTAAGCCTTACTCCGACCGAGAAGTTGACCGGCGCTTATCTTGAAAGTGAAGCGACAAGATTTGAGAACATGGTCAAGGCTCTGCGGGATGAAATGCATGAAAAAATGAACCGTAAAGGCAAAAAGTAAATTGTCTTACATCATATATTTGCGTAAGCTTTTTTATATTTATACAGTGTCGAAGGAATCGGATTCTGAACCGGTTCCTTTTTTGTTATTATGTATAGTTTGAAGGCTTGTATTTTGTGCATTGTAATGAAATTTAATTTATCGCGTAAAAAGGTTGACATTAAAATTGCACTGTGCTAAAATGTTATAAAGTTTGTTTTTTATTTTGTATTTACCGAAAATTAATATTCTGTTTGATTTGAATCGGACGGCGAATCAGGTGTTCGCGTCGATTCCGCCGAGTTGAAAAACAAATAGTTTATTTAGACGGAAAATCGTCTTTGAAAGGAATTTATATGCCTCAGCATGTGGTTGTAACCGAATATTCCCCCGACTGGAAAGTGAAATTTGAAAGAGAAGCCGAGATAATTAAAAATATTCTTAAGGATAACCTTATTTCCATACACCATATAGGCAGTACCTCGGTCGAGGGGCTTAAAGCCAAACCGATTATTGATATTATGCCCGTTGTAGCGGAGATTGGAAAAGTGGATTGTCTGGCAGGCGAGTTTGAAAGGGCGGGGTATGAGTATCTGGGTGAATTCGGAATACCCGGCAGGCGATATCTGCGCAAGGGCGGGGATGAAAGAACACATCAGATACATATTTTTGAGGCGAGCAATAGTGCGGCGATTGAAAGACATCTTGCGCTTAGGGATTATTTGCGGACGCATAAGGAGGCCGCCGACGAGTACGGCAGGCTGAAGGAGAGACTGGCAAAGACCTTTCCCTATGATATAGAAGCCTATTGCGACGGAAAGGATGAATTTGTAAAGGCTTTGGAGCGCGCCGCGCTTGAGTGGAAAGTGAAAAATCAAGCCTGATTTCCGGCGTTTTTTCGGAGAGGAGGAAACATACTTATGCATTACGGAAAGAGAATTTTTCTTTACAAAATATGGAACTTTTCGGTAACGCCCATAGAAGAGGTGATGAATACCGTTGACAGAGCGATGACTGACGGATTCAATGCAATCGCGGTGCATATTTTATGGTCCCGCGCGCAGCCGGGGGCGGACGAATATGATTTTGAGCCGTATGAGCGGATGCTGGATTATATTATTGACGTAAAAGGTCTGCCGGTAATTATTCTTGTGGATTTTTGCAGATTTACACGTATGCTTGACAGGGACGGAGTGCTTCTCTCGGACGAGGTGCAGCGTGATCGTTTCGGAAATGTGGGGGCGGGAGGAGCTTTTGAGTCCCGCGTCATGCCTTCTTTTTCCAGCGGAAGCGCCATGAAAAAAATGATTGGCTTTCTACGGCGCACGGTTACACACTTTAATGATAAATACGGCAAAAAAGTTTTATATTATCTTGCCGCAAACACACCCTACTGTGAGACCGAGTATTGGTGCACGGGCGGGTATGATTATTCCGAAGCGGCAAAACAGGGATTTTCGCTGTATCTCAAAGATATCTTCGGTAATACGGAGAATCTGAACAATACGTTTCATACGGGTTATGCATCTTTTGAGGAAATTATACCGCCGGACTGCTCGGACGTCGGAAATATGCTGAGCTTACATTGGTATATTTACCGCCACAAAATGCTGAAAAGATTTATAGATTCCTGCGCGGATACGGTACATGATATTTGCTCTGACAAGGCGACGGGTTTTTCGGTGCAGTTCGGCAGCACGATAGATCAAAGCATACTTTTAAGGGGAACGGTCATGTTTTGGGAGCTTTGCGAAAAGACCGACCTTGTCTGGGTGGATGACGCGCCCGATTACAATCATGCTTTTAGCTGCGATTACACCCTCTCCAATCTTCCTTGCGGCGCGTACCTTGCTCAGGAGATCGACGGACCCTCTCAGACAGGCGCGACTCCGGAAAAGTATCAAAAGCAGGGCTTGGAATGTTTCGGTCACGGATGTCAGGTCGTGGGAATCGCCAATTGGTTCATGGATGATAAGTACGAAAGATACCGCCCGGTGTGGCGCAGCATAAGAGACAATTGCCTTGACGGACATGAAGAATCTTCGGAAGTTTCTTACAGCGAGGTCATTACGGTTAAATTGAGCAGGCTGTTGCATGACGGAAATGCGGACGAAGTACGGCGCCGATATGAAAGTCTGTCGGAGGGTACGGACAAATATATAAAGATAAACATAGAGAATGACCTTAACAGTATAATCTCCGGATTGGGCGGGAAAATGTCCGAAAAACGAAAAGCACACGGCTTGTCCGAAAATGAATCGGGGATTTTTCAATATGCGGCAAAGCCCCGTTGTACATTGTTTTCGTTTAGAGATTGTATTTACCCGCCGAAAAAATCAGGTGTAGCCCGCTCTCTTTTAAGGCGGGAAAGTCTTGATACGGCTATATAAAATGCCGATGCGTTTTATAAAATTAAATTTTTTGAAGGAGGAAATGTATGAGCACCAAAAAATTTGCCGTCAGAAGTCTGGCGTTGATTCTGTCAATTTTAACTCTGTTTATGTTTGTGTCATGCAATACGGGTACGAACGACTTAGGGACAGAGTCCGACGGGTCGGAGCATCCGACAGAAACCGAAAGCGAGACCGAAAGCGGTTCTTTGCCGGAGGAAAATACAACCGGAGGAAGTATCGACGAGTCCAAGGATGAGCCGAAGGTCAATTACATTGTAAAAGAAACCACAGTTAAAACCGAAGGCTATGACCTGTCAAAAAAGGGAAGTATAATGTCCGAGGACGAAACGGGCGTCAAATCGCTTTTCTTCGCCGATTATGAGGACGGAGACAAGACTGTAGGCGGCGAGGCAAGCTTCCGCGACGCAAATGCTGCGGCGGTGAAGGACGGAATGCTTTATTTTCCGCATGACGGGCAAGATTTTCTCGGAAATTGGAGCACGTGGTCCCCGGTGGTCGGCGCGTCGGTAAAGGACTATATACAGGTGCAGTTTTCCGCGGATATGAAGAGCTTCAGACCAAATTCGTCTGAGACAAACTCGTGGACTTCAACCTTTATCGGATGCTATGTGTCAGACTACGCCAATAAGATACCTGATACACCGGGAGACGGTCTCTGGTTCACGTTTACTCCGGAAAATGAGATCACTATACTCGGAGGAAACGATAACGGCTGGCCTGCCGGTTTTGCTAAGGTGCAGATTGAACAGGGCTTCGGGGAAATGCGGCATATAGATATTGTGTGTACCGAGGATCACGACACTTATATATATGCCTCGTATGACGGCAAAGAAAGCGTGCTGTTGCTGAAGACCGCGATGAGCGAGACCGAAATCTCGGTTTATGACAGCAGCGGAGAGCTTGTGATTTCCGTACCCAATGACCCGTCAAGCTGCGCGGGAGACCATTTTACGGTTTTCGCTCACAACGGCGGAGCGTGTGTTATGGATAATGTAAAATACTTGTAGGAGAAAAGGAGTCTGAAAAAGTGGAGAAAGAAATAACTGCGGTGCCGGAGCCCGGGGCTACTCTCGGTCTTGATATTACCGATAAAAAGGACCTTGTAAGTATCTGCTACTCGGTATGGTTTGACGGGATTCTCGGAACCGGAACCGAGCCTGTGACAGATTTCAACAATGTCACCGAAGTGCTTGAGGGAAAAAGAGAATGGGGCGGGGAGACCGCTTTCCATTATTGGGCGAAGCCCGCTCAGGGATATTACAGAAGCACCGACAAAAATGCCATAAGAAACAACATGAAGCTTCTGGGGGACGCGGATGTGGACTTTATAATTCTTGACTATACAAACGCGAATGACGGATATATTACGAATTCGGCGACCGGAGAGGTATGGGCGTTTGCCCCGCTTCGCGCTTTGTGCGAAACCATAATGGAGATGAGAGCGGAGGGTCAGAAAACGCCGTATATCGTGCTTTGGTGCGGAAAGTCCGAAGGTCCGCTTATTCAGGCGTTTTACGACAAGTTTTACACGGAGGAAAAGTGGGAAGACTGCTTTGTTTATTGGGAAGGAAAGCCATTTATGCTTTATACTGTCTCCGAGGCGGAATTTCCCGCCAAAGACCTCTTTACGGTACGCCGCATGTGGGGATTGACTACGGACAGGTGCTGGAGATTCTTAAATATTGACAACGATGATACCGCGTATAAAAGAGACGGGGCTTATGAGCAGATAAGCGTAGCCGTCGCGTCTCAGGAAACTTATATGTCCATGCCCACCGCACACGGAAGAAATCACGGTATATTTTTCTATGAGCAGTGGACAGAGGCGTTTGAGGTGCGTCCCAAGGTGGTGACCCTTACGTGGTGGAACGAATGGGCTGCCCAGAGGTTCATAGTGGACGGTCAGACCGCGTTTGTCGACAATTACAATCAGGAGTACAGCCGTGACATAGAGCCTATGGAGGGAGGTCACGGAGACCAGTATTATCAATGGATGAAGCAGTACATAGAGGCATACAAAGCCGGAAAAGACTGCCCGCGTCTGGTTGAGGAAGGATATTGACAATAAATTAGGGAGCGGCTGCCTGATGACGGTGAAATGCCATCGAGCAGCCGCTCCCGGTATTTTATCGGTGTACTGTAATTACGGCGTGTTTCGTCTCAGTATATCATAAATATTTATAATTTCAATATTTTGCTTTGACGCGTAGGAGCATGTATACGCGGTTCCGCCGGAGTTATGGGTACAGTACGCGATACAGTACCTGCTGCCGTCAACCAGCCGACGGTTTCTTTCGTACATACATCCCGCGGCATATTTATCGGAAATGTATTCCACCGAATCCGCGTTTGAGAGTATGTAATTATAGGTTCTTTTGTTCAGCTCATCCCACGTGTTTGACTGATCTTTGCACGGAAGTATAAGGTCCAAAGCTATCTGCGGATAAATTTGTCTTAATTCAAGTACGCACAGCGCTGCTATTGTGTCAAATCCTATCGCGCCTCCCGCTCTGAAATGTGACACTCCTTGCACAATCAGGCTTTCCGTCACTTTATTTAATGCGGAAGGCAAAAGCAAGGCGTCTTTTTGCGCTATATTTCTGTGGCCGGTAAAGCACGCGCTGTCTGTTTTATGCTCCATATTAATCTCCCATGCTGCCTTAAGGCAGCGCAAATAGATATAAAAAATCTTCGGTTTCGGATAGAGAAACAAATTCGGATAGCGAAACAATTTTGCTCCGCAAAACAAAAAACGTTAAGCTTTTAGAAAATTTACGCGTGAAATCATATATGCTTTGATGCTGAAAAATAAAACTTTCACGCTATAACATTTCCCGAATTATATTACGGTTTAATTTGCGCTCACATTAATTATAGCACAGATGTTCAGGTTTTGCAAATATTTTTTGGGAAAAAAGCGATATTTTTTATAGTTTTTAATTAAATGCTTAATAAATCGTTCATCAAAATAATACAAGCATACAACTTTATTGATAAAATATTACCACGAAAGCGACCTGCTGCTTTCTTTTTTTTTAGACGTTGACATTCGGGGACAAAAGAAGGTAATTTACGCCGTACCGATTTTGACATAAACTTTGGCGCCTTTCCTTTATAATGTATATAGCGATTCACTCGTGTGAGGCCGTAAACGGTAAAATGCCCGGAAAGTACGTGTTAAAACTTAATTTTTTTGATTTTTAACGATTTTGGCTTTTTTCAAAACCGGTGAGCCACATATACAAAAGGATATTGTTTGCGTCCGGTCGCGGACAGACGGAAAGGTGAGTAAAAAAGATGCAGAACGGAACGGAGTATAAAAAAAGCGGAGAAAAGGAAAAAAGTATATTTTCAAATCTTACGGACAGGCTTAAGCAGAAGCAGGCGGACGAGGTGAGAAGCCGGGTCATTCGCGCGGTGTCGGCGGGAATGCTGTTTCTGACTTCATATGTTTTAGGCGGAGCGGAATTTTTTTTCGGTACTTTTCCTCTCGGTATTGCCTTGCTTTGCGCTACGGGAATATATCTTGTACCCATTTCCGGAGGACTGCTGCTTGGCTTTGTAACCGGTAAGGTTGAGGTTGAATATGTGTTTGCATATCTGTGTGTTTTACTTGTGAGGTTTATAATTTCCTATGCTCCGAATATACATGCAAAAGCACAGGACGGCGCCAAATCGGGCGGTAAAGACAAAGCCGATTTTTATATGGCGCGGGAGCACGGCAAACAGATCGAAGGACAGACGTCGGCGGGGAAAAACGGCAGCCGGGTATTATTGTCGATTGAAAAATTTTTCGGTATCAAACACAGAGAAAAAGACGGGGAAAATCCGGACGACGGGAGAATATTCTGTGAGAATATAATGTTCCGTATGCTGTGCGCGGGCGTAGGAGGATTTGTCGCCGGACTTTTCGGACTGATCGAGAGTGATTTTTCATATTACAATCTTTACGGGGCTTTTTTCCTTATACTGCTCTGCCCGATTGCCGTCCTGCTGTTTTCCGGACTGTCGGACCGTGACGCTGTGCCGGGAGGCTGGAGCAATACTGTAGCGGTCGGAACGGCAATTGCCGCCGCAACATATGCATCACGGGAAATCGAACTGTTCGGAATGTCCATGCAGCCGATGCTTGCCATGCTCTTTGTGCTTTGCGTATCATCCCGCAGGCGGCTGCCGCTGGGAATCATGTGTGCTTTGATATGCGGCGCTTTGTTCAATGTAAAATATATTCCGTTGCTTGTGATCTCTTCGGTTTTGCTGTGTCTGATATCTCCTCTGAAAAAAACGGCGGGGCTGGCGGCGGTCTGCGCGGCAATAGTTACTTGGTGCTACTATTTCGGCAGTACGAGCGGTCTTGTCGGCGTGCTTCCTCCCATGCTGCTCTCAATACCTGTTTTTATTGTTATTGATAAATATTTTGATTTCGCATATCCGAATCAGGCGCCTGTCTCCTATAATGCTTCCGACGGAATATATTTTGCCGCTGCGGTTACCGAAAAAAACAAATCTGAAGCGGTAAAGGATAAGCTGAATTCCTTATCGGATGCTTTTTCATCGCTTTCACAGACCTTTTACCGTCTCAGTGACAGGTTTCGCAGACCGGATATATTGGGACTGAAAAAAATAACAGAGGATTCATTTTCGAAGGTCTGCGAGGGCTGTCGCAACAGGGATGTCTGCAGGGGAGCGGATTATAGCAAAACTCTTGAGGCTGAAAGATGCATTACCTCCGGGCTGCATACGAAAGGATATGTGGAATTAAAGGATTTGCCTGATAATTTTGTAAAATGCTGTATGCGTATAGATAAAGTGATTGACGATGTAAACGCTTCCTGCGCCGAGGTGACCGAGAGGATAATAAGAAGCGAGAAAATAGGGGTGTTTGCCTCAAATTACGATGATATAACCTCTATTCTCAAAGACGCGCTTGAAAGTGAAAAGGATGAATACGAGTGTGATACCGAAGCGGGCGGCAGGGTGTATGAGTATCTTACAAAAATAGGATTTGATATTAAGGGAGTGGTAGTTTGCGGCAAAAGATTCCGTCGGGTAATAATAAAGGGGGTAAGTCTTAAGGATGATACGGACAGCAGCAAAGGCGGGGAAATATGCCGCAGGATAAGCGATATTGTGGGGGTCAGAATGACGGGTCCCGTTTTTGAGGTGGGAAGCGACGGCACTTTGATGCTTTTCGGGTCCAGACCGGGATTTCGGGCTATATGCTCGCACGGAAGGATCGCGGCGTGTCAGGAAATGCCCGCAAAGGACATGTCCGAGCAGATATTGCTGGACCCGTTTGACGAGTCGGAAAATGAAAAAGCCGATAACAGCTGCGGAGATACCACAGACGCGTTTTTAACAGATAATTTGTATTTTTATTCTCTGTTGAGCGACGGAATGGGGAGCGGAGCGCAGGCGGCATTCAATTCCGGCATGAGCGCGATGTTTATTGAAAAAATGCTTTCGGCGGGAAACCGCGCGGATATCACCCTGAGAATGCTCAACAATTTTCTTCGCTCGGAAAACAGCAGCAGCGGCAGGGAGTGTTCGGTTACGGTGGATCTGATGGAGCTTGACCTTATGAGCGGAGCGGCGTCTTTTATAAAAAGCGGAGCGGCTCCCACGTATATATTGAGAAAGGGAACCGTTTACAAGGTAAATTCCAGGACTATGCCTATAGGAATAATAGAAAATCCAGACGCGAGGCTCACAAAGTTTGATATGAAGCAGGGCGACCTTGTGATTATGATAAGCGACGGATGCTGTCCGGACAGCGAGGATTGCCCGTGGCTTGTAGATATTCTCAATGAGGTTGAGCTTCCCGAAAAGACTCAGCTTTCCGGTATCGGAGGAGAATGGACGGACAGGATGAGGGACAAAATACTGAAAGCCGCCAGAGACAATAATCCTAAGGGCAGGGCTCCTGATGATATATCGGTTTCGGTAGTGCTGGTGGCATAATTGTTTCACACGATATAAAATTTACAAAAACTGTTTTTTTGAAAACAAGAAATTTGTAAAAATATACTATTGACAAATTTCAAACAAGGGTATATAATAGTTGCATAACAGCAAAGGCGCTGTGAACCGTGAGTTCGCAGCGCAATTTTTTTAATTGAATACAGAGTCAGGTTTTCTGTATTTTCCCGTAGAAACAGTCAATACTTGATATGTATCTGTAAATTAATTTGTCACAATAGCTTTAATATAAAAGAAAGGCATGGTCACAAAACTATGAAAAACGTACCGGAGATTTACGGAAGTATGGTGTTCAACGACGCGGTGATGCGTCAGCGGCTTCCCAAAGAAGTATATAAGTCGCTGACAAAAACTATCGCGACAGGCAATATGATAGATGTCTCTATCGCGAATGTCGTGGCAAACGCAATGAAGGATTGGGCGATTGAAAAGGGCGCTACTCACTATACTCACTGGTTCCAGCCGCTTACAAGCGTTACAGCCGAGAAACACGATTCGTTTATTTCTCCGGTTGCCGCGGATCAGGTGGTGATGGAGTTTTCGGGAAAGGAACTTATCAAGGGTGAACCCGACGCCTCCTCATTTCCGTCGGGCGGTCTGAGAGAAACCTGCAACGCAAGAGGATATACGGCATGGGATCCTTCCTCTTATGCATTTGTAAAGGATGATACACTTTATATTCCTACTGTATTTTGCTCGTATACGGGAGAGGCTTTGGATTCCAAGACGCCGCTTTTGAGGTCAATGGATGTGATAAGCCGCGAAGCGCTTCGTATACTTGCACTGTTCGGTGATACCGCGTCTCAGAGAGTTGCGACAACCGTCGGAGCTGAGCAGGAGTATTTCCTTGTGAATAAGAAATACTACGATCAGAGAGAGGACTTGCTGTTTACCGGAAGAACGCTTTTCGGAGCGCCGGCTCCCAAGGGGCAGGAACTTGAGGATCATTATTTCGGACCTCTCAAGACAAAGGTGGCGGAGTTTATGTCGGAGCTCGACTGCGAGCTTTGGAAGCTTGGAATAAGCTCGAAAACAAAGCACAATGAAGTGGCTCCGTCCCAGCATGAGCTTGCTCCTATATTCGCCACGACAAACGCGGCTGTCGATCAGAACCTGGTTATAATGGAAACTATGAAAAAGATAGCCGAAAAGCACGGAATGGTGGCTCTGCTTCATGAAAAGCCCTATGAGGGAGTAAACGGTTCCGGAAAACACAACAACTGGTCTATTTCCACCGATACCGGTAAAAATTTGCTTGACCCGGGAAGCGATCCCGCGTCGAACACTCAGTTTTTGCTGTTTTTAAGCGCAATTATCAAAGCGGTAGACGACTATCAGGATCTGTTGAGACTATCGGTCGCAAGCGCGGGCAACGACCACCGTCTGGGCGCGAACGAGGCGCCTCCGGCGATTGTATCCATGTTTGTGGGCGATGAGCTTGAGGAGATCATAGATTCGATTGTGGGGGATGTCGATTATAAAGCAAAAGGAAAGCGGACAATGGACCTCGGTGTTCCGAGCGTGCCTACTTTCAGATATGATTCCACCGACCGCAACAGAACATCTCCTTTCGCGTTTACCGGAAATAAGTTTGAATTCCGTATGCTGGGTTCGTCGCAGAATATAGCGATGCCGAATATAGTTCTCAACAGCGCCGTGGCAAAGGTCTGCAGGGATTTTGCAGACAGGCTTGAAAAAGCGGAAGACCTTGAGGCGGACGCCAAAAAACTTATAAAGGAAACATTGACCGCTCACAGGAGAATAGTTTTCAACGGCGACGGATACTCGGACGAGTGGCCGGTTGAAGCGGAGAAGAGAGGACTTCTCAATTTAAAGACGTCTGTCGATGTATATCCGTGCCTTACTAAAGAAAAGAATATAAGCCTGTTTACAGAGCTGGGCGTAATGAGCGAGGTTGAGCTCAGAGCACGGGAGGAGATACTCTTTGAAAACTATGCAAAGATAATCAATATAGAAGCGTTGACAATGATAGACATGGCTAAAAAACAGATTATCCCCGCGGTTGAAGAATATGTCCTGAGTGTTGCGAAGACTGCTGAGGCTAAGCGTGGGCTGTGTTCCGAAGAAGATTGTCTGTATGTCGAAAAGGAGCTTGTATCCAAGCTGTCAAAGCTTAACTCGCAGACCTATAAGGCTGTGGAGAAGCTTGGCGAGCTTGAGAAAAAAGTTCAGGATATTGAGGATACCGATAAGAGAGCGGTAGCGTTTAAGGACGTTGTAATTCCGGCTATGGCGGAATTGAGAAAATCTGTCGACGAGATGGAAATGCTTGTTCCCAAAAAGCTCTGGCCGCTTCCCTCATACGGTGAAATGACTTACTGTCAATAATTGAATATTATATAAATACACAATGACGTGCATCTGAAGAGTAAAACTCTCGGATGCATGTTTTGCGTTTCGGAGGATTTAGGTTTCATTTCCGGGAAGTCCCTGTTATAATAGTTTATCAATTTTAAGTAAATATATTGAGAGGTGATTTAAATGCTGATTGATACTTTATGGGTATTTTTAGCCGCGATTCTTGTCTTTTTCATGAACCTTGGATTTGCTTCCGTGGAAGCCGGGTTCGCGAGGTCTAAGAACACCGTAAATATTCTTTCCAAAAACTTTATTGTTTTCGCAATATCCTCACTTGGATTTTTGCTTTTGGGGTGGGGGCTGATGTTCGGCGGCGACAATCCGATTATCGGCACTGAAAACTTGTGGATTTTAGGCAACGCCGATCTGTCGGCTTATGACGACACATTGACTTCAAGCGTGCCGTTCTGGGGCAAATTTTTCTTTCAGCTTGTATTCTGCGGTACCGCCGCTACTATAGTTTCGGGCGCCGTTGCGGAAAGAATAAAATACATATCATTTATCATATTTTCTTTTATACTCACATTGTTTATATACCCGGTAGTCGGGCATTGGGTCTGGGGCGGCGGTTGGCTTGCTGATCTGGGCTTTAAGGATTTCGCCGGAGATACAGTGGTTCACTCCGTCGGCGGATGGGCGGCGCTTTCGGGAGCGTTGATTTTGGGTCCCCGTATCGGCAAGTACGATAAAAACGGAAAGCCCCGCGCGATTCCCGGACACAATATGTCGCTTGCGGTTATCGGTCTGTTTGTGCTCTGGCTCGGATGGTTTGGCTTTAACCCCGGTTCTACCATGAGCTTCCAGAACACTTCCGACATCATGCATATTTTAATGACAACCAATACTTCGGCGATCGCGGCGGTTGTGACGTCTACGGTTACCGCGTGGATATTTATAGGCAAACCGGACCTTGGCATGACTATCAACGGCTGTCTGGCGGGACTTGTCGCCGTGACCGGAGGGTGCGCGTATGTAAGCATTGAGATCTCACTGCTTATAGGCGCGATTGCAGGCGTGGTAGTCGTATTTGCGGTAATGTTCTTTGACCGCATCAAGATCGATGACCCTGTGGGCGCGACGTCCGTTCACCTCGGCTGCGGGGTTCTGGGAACTGTTTTTGTCGGACTGTTTGCGAAAGAGGGCGTTACTTCGCTTTCCACCGAAAACGGGCTTTTCTATGGCGGCGGATTCAGGCTTCTCGGCGTACAACTTCTCGGAATAGTAGCTGTGGGCGCGTTTGTATTTGTATCATCTTCAATTGTCTGGCTGGTGCTTAAAAAGACAATCGGCATCCGTGTTTCACCCGAAGAAGAGCTCGCGGGTCTTGATATCGGAGAGCATGGAAACAGCGCTTATCCGGATTTTGCTCCGGCTGTTGACGGTGGATATTACGGATATGAAGATGCGGTCGCGGTTGCGGGAGATGTTCCGGCAGCCGAAGCGGTGCCCGTAAAGAAAGTTGTATCGGTGGATGACGGAACGCCGAAACTGACAAAGATAGAGATAATATGCAAGGAGTCAAGATTTGAGGCGTTAAAAGAGGCTATGATGAGTATCGGTATCACCGGAATGACGGTATCTCATGTTCTTGGCTGCGGTATACAAAAGGGCAAGCCCGAGTATTACAGAGGAGTCCAGATTGAAACCAATCTGCTTCCGAAAATACAGGTTGATATAGTCGTAAGCAAAGTACCTGTGGATACCGTGATAAGGACCGCGAGAGATGTGCTTTATACAGGACATATAGGCGACGGAAAGATATTTGTTTACGATGTTGAAAACGTAGTAAAGATACGCACCGGCGAGGAAGGGTATGACGCGCTTCAGGACGACGCGGAACTTGAGATGATGAAATCGGGCAAGGATTGACGGTTATTCATTGTAAGTATATTCATGGTCGTGTAAACATATTTTAATCATAAAAAACATACGCGGCGGGCGGCTTGTTCCGGTATTTCGGAAACAGGCTGTCCCGCCGCTTTATTTGTATCGCGGTATTTTTATTGAATATTGGCGTTTTGAGTCGCCGATGACGGGTATTGACATTTTTTTACGGCTGTGTTATAATACAATCCGTATGTTTGCAAACGGAGGGAATCTTATCATGGTCAAAAAAGAAAAGAAAAAGCGGAACTTTAAATTAATCAAGAGATTTTTGCCGTATTACAGAAAATATAAATGGATAATGATTATAGACCTGTTCTGCGCCTCGCTTACAACCGTCTGTGAGCTGGTGCTTCCTATGATAGTCAGGGATATAACATCGGCGGCAACCGACGGGGCGGGGCTTACCGCGCGTCTGATACTCAGGTGCGGAATTTTCTATCTGGTACTCAGGATTATTGACACCGCGGCAAACTATTATATGGCGTCGGTAGGTCACATAATGGGCTCAAGGATAGAGACAGATATGCGAAGCGATTTTTTCGCGCATCTGCAAAAGCTTTCCTTTTCATACTACGATAACGCCAAAATAGGCTCGCTTATGTCGAGAATTACCAATGATTTATTTGACGTCACGGAATTTGCTCATCACTGTCCCGAGGAGTTTTTCATAGCGGGTATAAAAATAGTATGTTCTTTTATTATACTGTGCACCATGAATGTGCCGCTGACACTCATAGTATTTTCGGTAATACCGCCTATGATAATCGTGCTTATGATATTCAACCGCAAGATGCGCGACGGTTTCAGGGATTCCAGAAAGCAGGTCGGAGAGCTGAATTCGCAGGTGGAGGACAGTCTGCTCGGAATAAGAGTTGTCAAATCCTTTGCCAATGAAGACCTTGAGCAGAAAAAATTCGAGAAGGGAAACGAAAAGTTTCTTTCCATAAAAGCGAGAGTGTACAGGGTTATGGCGGGATTTCAGTCCTCGACCAGACTTTTTGACGGTATAATGTATATAGTCGTTGTTGTGGCGGGCGGGTTTTTCATGCTTTACGGAAAGATTACCGCCGCGGATTTTACGGCATATCTGATGTTTGTGACCACCCTGCTTACCTCTATACGCAGGATAGTTGAGTTTGCGGAGCAGTTCCAGCGGGGTATGACCGGAATAGAGCGTTTTTCGGAAATTATGGATACCGAACCCGATATCGTTGATTCCAAAGACGCCAAGATTCTTGAAAATGTAAAGGGTGAAATAGAATTTGACAATGTCAGTTTTTCATATGAGAGTGAAAATAAAAACGTGCTTACTAATCTGAATCTCAAGGTGAAAGCCGGGGAGAGCATCGCGCTTGTCGGTCCGTCAGGAGGAGGTAAGACCACATTGTGTTCGCTTATCCCAAGGTTTTATGACGTTACGTCGGGACGAGTGCTGATTGACGGGACAGATATAAAGACCGTGACATTAAGCTCGCTGCGCAACAATATCGGCGTGGTTGCGCAGGACGTTTATCTGTTCTCCGGAACCATAAGAGAAAACATCGCGTACGGAAAAGACGACGCTACCGACGGAGAGATACAGGAGGCGGCAAGGCTTGCGGGAGCGGATGAGTTTATAAACGAGCTGCCGGACGGATATGATACTTATGTCGGCGAGCGGGGAATAAAGCTGTCTGGAGGACAGAAGCAGAGAATTTCAATAGCGAGAGTATTTCTGAAAAATCCGCCGGTGCTGATTCTTGACGAGGCTACAAGCGCGCTTGACAATGAAAGCGAAAAACTTGTGCAGCAGTCTCTCGAACGTCTCGCGAAGGGCAGGACTACATTTACAATAGCCCACCGTCTGACTACCGTAAAAAATGCCGACAGGATTTTAGTGCTGACTCAGGACGGAATCGTCGAATCGGGAAGCCATGAACAGCTTGTCGCCGCGAACGGTTTATACAGCGAGCTTTATAAGCTGTATTCGGAAAATTGATTGTAAAACGAGAATTTATCGGAAAATATGCAGAAACGGTATGGCGGATGTAAGACAAACGCCATACCGTTTCTGCTTTGTACTTTACAGGATTAATCCGAGTTAATAATGGGATAAGCCTGACTTTTATAAATGAGGGACAGATTTTTATCTGACAATTGCGGAATAAGCCCCCACCATCATGCGTGTGAGCGCGATGGCGTCGTTTATTGAACAGTCAGAGGGCGAAATACCCTTCATAAACTGAACTATCGGAAGGTCTTTTCCCGCTTCCATTGGGATTTCCGTGGGACGGAATCCGGTTGAGCTTGCGTTGAGTATTACCTTGCCGTCAAAATGCACGTATCCGAGGCTTCCTCCAACCTCAAGGGTCATGGGAGAGCCTGAGGAAACAAATCCCGTTTCATTGACCGCTATTGCTCCGTCGGGGTAGGACATCACGGTGACAGCGTTGTCCTCAAGCTTTGAGGGATTGAGCACGGCGTCCTTCTCGTCACGGCAGACATGTGTAAATGTTGAAGAATAGGTTTCCGGTTCTCCGAGCAACCAGTCTATAAGGTACATGCCGTGCGCGCCGAGGTCAATCATCGCGCCGCCTCCGGTTTCCTTTTCATTGTAGAAATGCGCGGGCAGCCAGTGCGCGCTGCTGCCGTTGTGACAGTTGCGGAAACGGATATAGTTTATCTGCCCGAGCTTGCCGTCATCTATCAGCGCTTTTACCGTCAGAGGTCCCGGCATACATCTCTGCGGCATCGAAATGACAAAATTGACGCCGTTTTTCTCTACCGCTTCTTTTACCCGCAGACAGTCCTCTACGGTCAGCGCGAGAACTTTTTCCGTGAATATATGCTTTCCTCTGTTTGCAATCGCCACCATCATGTCCGCGTGGTCGCTCGACGCGGAGCAGACGATAACTCCCTCAGCGTCAGACTCAAGCAGGTTTTCAAATGTATCGAAGACCGGAAGATTACATTCCTTTGCGAAATTCTCCGCGAAAACAGGGTCACGGTCGTAAACGCCTATGACCTCACCGAATTTTTTTGCGGTTTCGGTATATTCTTTTGCGTGTACATGCCACACGCCGGCTATTGCTACTTTCATCAGTCAAAATACACCGGCTTTCCGGTCCTGGATGAGGTGTAAATGGCTTCGAGAATGTCCGAAACCACACACGCCTGTTCGGGAAGCACCACGGGGTCGGTGTCCTCGATTACGGAGCGTATCCAGTTATGCGCCTCGGTTACCGCGGGGGACGCCTGAGCTCCGGAATAGAAAGCAACTCCGCCTACGCTGACGTCAACATCGGTAACGACGGGCTTGCCGTATTCCACTTTGTTTACGGTAAGGCGGTCGTTTTTGATTGAAAGTCCCGCTTTGCTTCCGCAGAGACGGCAGCTTCCCTCGGCTATGGGTTCGTCGGTATTGAGCGCCCAGCTGGTTTCAAGCATAATTGTAGCGCCGTTTTTCATGACTATCATAGCGCAGGCAGCCTCTTCAAGCGGGGTGGTGCTGACGCCGTTATCGCCCCAGATGTTTCCGGCTTCGGGATGTTCAAGCTTCTTGTGGGTCTTGCCTATAACCATGGCGGGCTCGTAATTGTTCATAAGATAGAGAGTGAGGTCAAGCGAGTGGGTAGCGATGTCTATGATAGGACCGCCGCCCTGTTCCTCCTCATTGAGGAATACTCCCCAGTTGGGCGTGCCTCTGCGGCGTATAGCGTAGCAGTTTGCGTAGTATATCTCTCCCAAAGCTCCGCTGTCTATGTATTGCTTTGCGTATCTGCTCTGTTCTTTTTGTCTGTGCTGATATCCGATCGTGAGCTTTTTGCCGGTTTTTTTCGCGGCTTCAAGCATACGATGAGCGTCCGCGGCGGATTTTGCCATAGGCTTTTCACACATGACATGCTTTCCGGCATACAGAGCGTCGATGCTTATGTCCGCGTGTTCACGGTTCGGAGTCAGGACGTGAACAACTTCGATTTCGGGGTCCGCCAGCAGTTCCTTATAGTCGGTGTAGACCTTCGCGTCGGGTGTTCCGTAGTCCTTTGCGGCCTTTTGGGCTTTTTCAATGATTATGTCACAGAAAGCCACCATGCGCACATTGGGAATTGTTTTGAGCGAGGGCATGTGCTTTCCGTTTGCGATGCCTCCGCATCCGATGATACCTACCTTAACTATTCTGTCCATAAAAAATTCTCCTGTTTTACCGACTTGCCGATATTTTTTGTAAAAAGAATTTATGTAAATTATTCTTTGTGTCCGAACGGTACAGCGGTATATTACGAATTGTCCACGGAGCTTTGCGTAAAGGCGGATTTGACATAGCCGCTGTCATCCGCAAGCTCTTTGAGCCATTTTTCCCTCATTTTGTCGTATACTTCGTCGGGAATATCGGGGTTTCCCTTTGAAAAGCTCGGTATGAGCTGATCTCCCGCCGCCTTTGCGTCTGTGCACATGGTGTCATTTCTCCATTTGTCGCGGATGTTTTTGTCTCTGAGGTCAGGCACTTCCATGGGAATGTTTCCGTTCAGCACAGAGCGGTACGCGAACATTCCGGGCAGGAACATATCCAGCGCTTCATATACGTCTATTGTGTCGGCGTCGGGATTGCCGAGTATTTTTTCCACGAAATTGTACATTGAGAAAAAGTCGGAGCCGCCGTGTCCGAAATGCGCCACGGTGTCGTTCTGTTCCGCGTTAAGGTCGATTGAGGAGTAAGCCCCGCTGTATTGACCCGAATATTCGTCATAGTCAATGTAAAGTCTTCCGACGTCTCCGGCTCTTGCCGATTCACGCGCGGTTTCCATCCGCCCCTTAGAGCCGTATACCGAGTACCATACCGAGTTTTCGTACAGACCTCCGTGTATGCTTTTTATGATGCCTCCGTTGTTCAAAGTAATCATTTCAAGCCCGAAGCCGCCGCCCTTGGCTCCCGTGCGGATATTTCTCTCGATATGAGGTCCCTCAAATCCGACTACGGAGACCGGACGCAGACCTGTCATATGTATAATGGGACCTATTGAGTGCGTGCAGTAAAATGTGGCGTACATGTTGTTGCGCCAATGGTCGCGCTCGCCGTAGGTTATGCTGTGCCAGATCGGCTCGCAGTTGTGCACATATTCGCACTCTCCGTATTCAAACTCGCCTATTTTGTCTTCTCTGTAGAGCTTTTTCATGCGGTAGGGTCCCGGCATGTAACAGTAGTTCTCACCGTAAGCGTATATTTTTCCCGTGCGCTCTACCGCCTCGACAAGCTCGACGGCTTCTTTCATTGTCTGAACGGGCAATACCTCGCTGAACACGTGTTTACCCGCCTCAAGGCAGCGTATTGCGAAAGGGGCGTGCTCGTTGGCATAGTTGGCGAGGACAACCGCGTCCATGTCGTGCTTTATAAATTCATCAAAAGTGGAGTAACAGGTGACCGAGTCGTCTATATATTTTTTCTGTTCAGCCATTGCCTGCTCGCTTTTGTCGCAGATGGCCACAACTTTGGCGTTCTTTGAAGCTTTGCAGAAATTTATCATAGCGGTGCCGCGGTACACACCCATGACGCCGATTTTAACGGTTTTCATATTTGAACCTCCTCAATTCATTGTTGACTTTATTATAACCGATATTGTGCAAAATTGCAATAGAAATTTCAAAAATATTTTTATTAATTTCGTCTGTTTGAATAGGTCTTAATTCTGATATTTTCCGTGCTTTTTGAGATACTGACAACCTGTCAGGGTTATTTTGCAAAATGACAGTGTCTGCGACATAAGGCCCGAAATAAAGGCTGTCCAAAATCCGATTCCGGGTTGAATTACCGTACATTCGGACGAGCTTTTGCTTATATGCTCCGTTGAAATAATAAAAATCAGACTCGCGGCGATAAAAAACACTGTTCCGACAGAGAAGAATATGCGCGGCAATACTCTGTTTTTGCGCCCTGTTGAAGTTATGCCCGCGTGGGCTGAGGTGAAAAAGCCGCAGAGAAGATACAGAAGCGCCGAGGTCGGATATGTAAATGAGATTTTCGCGGTTTCGCATAAATAAAATTTTATTGTCATGTCTGTTTCGGTATCCGTACAGCTCAGGACAGGCAGAAACAGCAGGGAGAATATCAATATCATTGTCAGTATCATCTGCGCCTCAGTCAGCCTCAAAAAATATTTTTTGTTTTGTTTTTCCGGGGAATTTATATGCATTTGATTGCCTCCGAATAATATAACTGTCTTATTGTATCACAAATTGAGATATTTGTCGATATCTCATAATGAGATTTTATATAATTAACATATTAATAATATATCGGAGGATAGCGTGAAGGTTTTCTTTACCGCGTCAAAGCGCATATTATCTCAAGTATATATTTTCTGAAAAGCCGAACGCTTTTCACGCTAAAGGATGTTTGGATTTTTGTTTGGCTATGAAGAATTTTTTCTTTTTATGAAACCGAAAAATATGTCTATTTGAACCGCCTATGGCGGCATGAGGTGATTACAATGAGAATAAGGGATTTAAGAGAAGACAGTGATCTTACTCAGCGGGAAATCGCGGAGTATCTGCACATCAGGCAAAACACGTATTCACAGTATGAAAACGGGCAAAGGCAGCTACCTATAGACGTGTTGATAGCCTTGGCAAAATATTATCATACCTCTACTGATTATCTGCTCGGGCTGACGGATCAGAGGGAACCGTATAAATAAAATGCAGATAAAACCCGAAATCGGGCGAAATTTTGAAGAAACTTTTGTATATTGTATTGAAAACCGTATTTAATCATGTTATAATTTATTAAAGTCTGATAATTTGACGATGTAATTTTCACGCATATTTTGTTGTTTGAAAAATTTGCGGATATGGAGAATTGATATGTTAACAGCTCCTCAATTGTTGTATTGCGGCGGTGAGACAGTGCTGCCGCCTCAATTGCTTTCCGATATTCGGCTTGACGGAATATTGAGTCCTCAGGCGTTGTGCTTTTTGCAAAAGCCGTGCGGCGGGGATGAGATTTTGCGCCGTCAGGAATTGTTCGGTTTGGTTGAAGACGAAAAAGTGCTCGGCAGATTGAAAATTTGTCTGTCGAATTTGTTGAAGCTGGAGCGGTCGTTAATGCTGTGGCACAGTGAAAAAGTTCCGCTCAACAGTTATTACCTTTATTCGGATGTATTATCGGATTATGTAAATGTGTGTGAATCTCTGTCTGCTTTTGAAGATTGCGGACAGTCGTTGTCCGAGGTATCGGAATATTTTTTATCGGACGAGCGGCGGCGATTTTTTTCCGAAATAAAAACCGACTTGGGCAGGATAAGTGAACTGTTGGGCAAGATAAATTCGGGACTTTTGTCATTCTCTTCTAAGAACTGGATTACTCCCGATCGCGGGGCTGTAATAGAGTCTGATAAAATCGCGTCCGTCGCGCAAAAGCTTGGCTTTACCGTTCCGGTCAGAAAAAAATCGGACACAAAGCCCGATATTACTTTTTCGGACGCCGTATGCCGGCTGTATTTTGCCGAGATCGGGGAAATCGGGAGTATATTTCGGAAATATGCCTCGGTTGATTTTAATGAGCCGACAGGGTATATTCCGCAGATAAGATTTATTTTGGAAATTTATGAGCTTACACGGAAGGCGGAAAAAATCGGCGTGCCTCACTGCATAGCCGAGATATCGCCGGTTCCGGGATATTTTGCTGCGGATGTATACGATATTTCGCTTATGGCGAAAGAATGTGAGCGGATTATACCTAATGACGTTGATTTCACCGAAACAAATCGTTTTTTCTTCCTGACCGGGGCAAACGGCGGAGGAAAGACCACATATCTGCGCGCGGTCGGCATAAATCTTGTTTTGTTTCTTGCCGGATGTCCCGTTTTTGCGAAACGGGCGAGCATATATAGGTTTGATTTTGCGGCTTCACATTTTCCGAAGGATGAACGGTTTGACGGCGTGGGAAGACTTGACGAGGAACTGCGGCGTTCGTTTGGAATGCTTTCCGCTTCGGAAAACAAAACGGCATTTTTGCTTTTCAACGAAACTTTCAGCGGGACCGATGAGCGCAGAGGTTTTGAGCTTGTCAAAAATATTTCGGAAAATATCAGGGCGGCGGGGCATTTTTGTCTGTATGTCACGCATTTTCATGAAGTCATTAATCTGGATTTTCCGGTTTTGATTTCCGAAGTTTGTCCGGAGGACGGAAACCGAAGGACTTTCAAAATTGTAAGGTCGAAAAGTGCTGTAGCTTCATATGCATACGATATTCTGAGAAAATACCGACTTGATAAGGATTCTCTCACTGAAAGGAGGAAGAACCGTGAAAATAAGTCTGCTCAGTTTAAAAGTGACCGGCACAAAGTTAACTAATAAAGACGCGCCTGACGGGAATTATATTGATATGGGCGGGAATGTAAATTCAATTGACAGAAAAGTTCTGTATCATCTGTCTGTTGATCGTTCGTTTTCGTATGTATGCGCTGATGTAAAAAAGCGCGAGAGCTTTCTTTCGGTAATTTCCGAGCTGACTTGTGATAAAAATGAGATTGAATACCGACAGGATATTATTCGGGATTTTCAGAAAAATCCGGGATCGTTTGAACGGCTGGCGGCTCTGTATGAGCGTTTTGAGGAATTGCGTTTGTCTCAGAAAGCATTGAGGAAAAACGAGTACCTCCTGAACGCAAACAAAGCCGATACGGCGTTTGCGTCAAAAAATATTCTGCAGGCACAGGCCGTCTGTCTGAAAAGAGCGCTGCTTTTTGTAAAGAAATTCGGGGAGCTGTTATCTGTCTGCAATCTCCGCTCTGCCGGACTTATTAACTTCAGCTCCGCTTGCCGTGAGATCTGTGAAAATCCGGAGTTTCAGAATCTGCTTGGATTTTGCGGAAGGTATGAACAGTTCAGCGTCAACGATTTTCTTGACTTTAAATTCAGTCTGAATGAACACGGTCATATTGAAGAGTACGCTTTGATAGATCACGGATACATTTATGTATCCGATCCAGAGCTTAAGAAAAAAGGACTTCCGTTTTTCAAAAAAAGTGAGGTTAATTATCGCTGTGAACGTGTTTTTCCCGGTAAAAATGATTTTTACGAAGGTCTTTTGATTACGGCTCTTTCTGATATTTCAGGTTTGTTCGCCTCTTTGTCGGAGCAGATTTTTGATAAATTTTCCGCTGTATACCGTGAGCTTGAGTTTTATTTTGTTGCGTTGAAATATATTGAAGCGCTTGTTCAAAAAAATATTCCGTATTGTTTCCCGGAGATAACAGCCGACAGGAATGTTAAGGTTAAATCACTTTATGACCTGTATCTTCTGATGTCAACCGATAACCCCGGAAAAATTATTCCGAACGATTTCTGTTTGTCGGACAGCTATAACTCGGTTATAGTGTATGGCGATAACGGAAGCGGAAAAACTTCATTTTTGCGCTCTGTGGGCACAATGCAGATTTTGGGGCAGGCTGGGCTTCCTGTTCCGTGCGAATGCGCGAAAATATGCTTATATTCTCAGATAGCGTCACAGTTTTCCGAAGCGGAAAAAGAATTTTGCGGTGGCAACGAGGCAGGGCGTTTTGAGCAGGAGACACGTGAGCTTGCGGCTTTGGCGGATGAACTGAGCGATGGGGCGTTTCTGCTTCTGAATGAAACTTTTCAGAGCACGGCATACGAAGAAGGCGCGCAGGGTCTGTATAATATACTTGAATATTTTTCGGATTGTAATATTCGTTGTGTTTTGGTGACGCATCTGAGAGAGCTTGAGAAAATGTCGGACAAGGATAAATGTCTTTTATTGTATATAGAAAATGGTCATGTGATTATAAAAATGTAATTGATGCTTTTTCATATGACCGATTACGGTTGCGCTTTGAAAATAACTCCTTGATGCTTTCGGTCGCGGATATTCCCATGCTTGGGTTTCATTTCACCGGTATTATCGGAGTGGTTTTGCTGAACGGCAGGGAATACCGTATAGCCACTTATCTCGGGGCAAAGGTAAAAGAAATAGGGAAAAATTCGGTGACGGTCGGGCAGGGAGATTATGAGCTTACAGCCGAGTTGACTGAAAAAAACGCGCATCCTCTTCTGGCTCCGACAAACGGAGATATGTGTCGTACAATTCATGAAAGCGCGTCCTGTAAAGCAAGTTATAGTTTTTCATTTAAGAATGAGAAATTGTGTGAATTTGTGAGCGACAAAGCCGGATTTGAATTTGAATACTGATGAGTATTCTTTAAAGAAAATCCAGATGACGATATAAAGTGAAAAAAATTTTAAAATAACTTAAATTTTTTCAAACAAGAGATACCATTGAGATCCAAAAACCAGGATTTCAATGGTATCTTTGGTTTTTATTCAGTTGAGCGAATCACAGCCGTTTGCGTTTCCGCCACATTCGCAATCCACAAAAGCTTCTCCGGCTTCGGCTCTGGCTCCGAATATAACCGGCACTTCAACGCGAAGTTTCTGACTGATTGTGAATTTGCATACGTCTCCGGGTTTTCCCGAGCAGACTTCACATCCCGAAGAGACAACACTTTTTCCAAGACACTGTGTTTCGGCGTTGCCTACTTCTCCGAATACCTTTATGGTAATCGGAACGCATACATTAACATCCTGATATCCTACCACGGGACAACCTACCTGGTCCGCGCATTGGTCTGTCAATTCATATTTATCATTCATATCCTTATCTCCCTGTAACGTGTCAGAATTATACAATGAACGGCACACTAATGCCATTTCGCTATTCTCTTAAATGAGAGCTCCGTATGAGGAAGCCCTCATAGACATTATATTCAGCGATGTGCTTTATTGTCTCTAAGTATTTGCGAAATTAATCCGCTTTGGGAAGGGAACATAAATACAGCGCCGCTGTTTGAAATTAAGCGGCGCTTTGGCATAAAATATTATTATTTAAATATTGCTGTATTAAGATGTCCTGCTGCTTGATTTTTTCGGCGGGGAGCTGGCTACAATCTTCCGTTGAAAAAATTGAATGACGGGATATATACCCTTATTGAATCAGCCGTAATATTTGCTTGCCTGAATATTAAACAATTCGGCATATTTACCGTTAAGTTCAATCAGTGATTTATGAGTACCCATTTCCTCAATTCTGCCGTTTTCCATGTATATTATTTTATCTGCGTCCTTAGTAGTGGAAAGTCGGTGAGATACAATAATAAGTGTTTTGTTAGCGGCGGCTTCGATTATTTTGGAGTTCAGCTCATACTCGGCTATAGGGTCGAGCGCGCTCGACGGTTCATCCATTATAATAATGTCGTAATCGTTTGCAAACATGCGGGCAATAGCCAATTTTTGCATTTCGCCGCCCGAAAAAATCACTCCGTCTTCATCGAATTCCTTGGTAAGAACGGTATAAATGCCGTTTTTCAGAGCGGATACTTTTTCATATAAGCCACATAGCTTCAGGGAGTTGACAACCGTTTGCTCATCCTTTTCGGATTTTACGGAACGCAGAAGTACATTGTCTGCTACTGATGACGCGTAACATGAAAAGTCCTGAAATACTACGCCTATTCTTCTGCGCAGAGAACGAACGTCATACTCTCTGTAGTCTTTTCCGTCCATTTCGACAATTCCGGATGTCGGATCATATAATCTTAACAGAATTTTAATCAGAGTTGTTTTGCCGGAGCCATTACGTCCGACAATCGCGATTTTTTCACCGGGATTGATACATAAATCTATTTTGTCAAGAACAAGCGGTGAGGTGGACGAGTATCTGAATTGAAGTCTCTTTGCTTCGATTACATGTCTTCCGGGCAAAGGTGTAATTCCCCCGTCCTTCTCAATCGTGGATTTATAATTCAGAAACTCGTTAAGGTCGTCGATGTACATGCTGTTATTTGCCGTCTGCGGCAGGAACATGAATATCTGCTGAATCGTACCTCCCAGTTCCTGAGAGGCATTCAGCAATGTCGCAAAGTCGGCAATGACAATGGAGCCTATTACAAATTTCCATCCCAAATAGAAAATGGTTGCCAGAACCGTTAATACCTGAACGGCATTTTGAAGAATATCTACCAAAGTAAGTTTTTTGTCATACTTTTTTCTTACGGTATCCTGATTGTCGATTGAATGGCGGAATTTGTCGGTAAAATATCCGTAGAGATTAAAAAACTTGATATCTTTCGCATACTGGGACAGGTAAAACAGACGTCCGACATATTCCTGTTCTCTTATATTTTTGGTCTGCTCTCTGTCATATTTATATGATATCTTGTTTTGAAATCCGTTCAACAGTATTGACAGAACAATGGAAATAACGACAAATGCGATGATTACCGCATCCAGCGATATGAGGATGTAGATAACTCCGATAAATGTCAGGATGCTTCTCAAAAGATTTGTAAATGTTGAGAGTACGTTTATTGCTCTTGAGCTTGTTTCGTTTACGGCTCTTGTATAAACAGAGTAAAATTGTGGGTCGTCGAACGCCGAAATATCTATGCTTTGTATTTTCAGATAAACTTTTTGCTGAATAGATTTTTTTATTTTGAAATCGCTGTGAACGCCATATATAAGCCGGTACCATCCGCCATATATAATTATTACGGCGTTAATCGCGACACAGATTAGCAGAAAGAATCCAAGACTGTATAAAGAGTTTTCATCCCCGGACATGAGCATTGTTATGGATTGTTGAATTATTATAATGATTAATACCGGATTTACAGATTGCAGTATTGCGTTGATAACCGCAAAAAAAATCCTGAATTTTGACGCTTCATATATGTACCCCAACATTTGAATACTGTTGCTGAATTGTTTTTTCATAATAATAACTCCGCACTTAATATTTATATGTGAAAGGACTGTTTAGATTTTAAACTAAGCATATTTAATCTATCAATAATTTGCTTGCCTGAATATTATCCGATGACGCGTAGCATAATTTCACTTGAGCCCCACCTGTTACGGTGGGGGAGTATGTCGTTCATTCTACGTGCAGAATATAAAAACAAAAAATATTGGATAACTTCTTTTAAATCAATTTCGATTTCAACGCGGAAATTTCTGAAGTAGGGCATTTCAAAATATAAATTCATACCTTTGCGGGGATTATAGCATACCGCAAGACTGTTGATCTGTCGGTATTCATTATAATCCGCATTGGCAAAAAAGTCGGACAGGGGAGAGAGAACGGAGGGATTTTGTTGCCCGTCGAAGTAAATGCGCAATATCAACTGTCTTCCGTAATTTGCGCTGTCGGTTATCCAAAAATGCTTTATCGCGCCCTCTCCGCTGACGTCGGCAAGCACTGCCGTCTTGCCCCCGTCCACTATATGTATGGGTTCACTTTCCAGCCTTGACCGAGTTCTCGGGCGGCGTTTGCCGCGCTTCCGGTCTCAAGAGTCGCTTTTCCTCCTTCGCCCTTTTTGCCGGTCGGATTTTCGGGGCTGACCGAAAAAGTGCGGATATCTTTTTTTAATGTAAGGTTATTCAACATTTCTTAATCTCCTTGAATTAATATTTATTCTTCCCGCTTTTTCGCGGAGTAATTATGGGTGAAATATTGCGAACACGCCTGTTGTCAAAGTCCGCCGTTGAAATATGGACTGTCAGTCAATATGCCTTTAGTTAATTTGATTATTCTGAAAAATCTTTCAGTAAAAAGTTTAAGCAAAGACAAATCACCTTTTGTGCATGTTCCAATTTTATCATGAAATCGGATATTTGTCAATATAAAATAAAAAATATCGGCGTGAAAATTTTTATTTTGTTTAAAAAGCAAAATTATATCTATGAAATAGTAGATTTTTTACAATCAGGCAAATTAAAAAGCACCGGAATGGGAAGAGGAGAGTAATATGTTAATATTGTTTAGGCTTTCCAAAATGAATAAAGGTGACAAAAAATAACCCCCACTGCTATTGCAATGGGGAATTTTTCAAAGTTTTTTTACACTACTAAAAACGATTTTGCCGTATTTTTCAGATTTTCAATCTGACCGAAAATAGATGACAAACTTATTTGAGATTAAATTGCTTTATAAATTCCTGCTTTAAATTCATTATCTCAACTGTATCGGTAGAGTGTTCTTTTTCAGTCAATATGCCATTGAAATATTCAAAGCATTTATGATGTATCTCGTCAAGTTTTGGTGTTACCGATAATTGATGTATTATTACGGGTTTGTCCGTTTCTTTAACTGTGAGTATAATATCCACAAAATAAAGAGTATTTGGCGGTAATTTAAAAAGGCAAATTATATCAATAATATCCGAGTACGAAGCTGCAAAATTAAATAATGAAAGATATAATAACCAAAGTCTCAATGGAGCAATGAAAATAGCCAATATTGCAGGAATAAAGGATAATATAATGACAGGAAATGCAGCGAATAAAATTGCTTGGTACTTATTCCATACACCAAAAGCGGGCTTTACGTATGCATTTGCTTTAAAAAATATCTGTTTGTATGGAAAGAAGCATATTCTCTCAACCTTTCTTCTCGACAACCAACAAAAAAGCGCGTGGCATAATTCGTGTATCGGTAGACAAAGAAGCAATATTGTAAAAAGTAATAGCAAATTGTTCGATAGGTCTTTAAGATTGACAAATAAAAATGCAATGAGAGGAATTAAAAGCAACAATATAGACAGCTTCTTCAAGTTTTGCAATTTAGAGTTTAAAATAACTTGTTCCGCATTTTCCCAAGTGTATGATAGCCGAGGGGTAAAGTTTAATTCATTTTTGAAGAAAACTATTTTCATATATATTTTACCGCCTTTCTGTGTTTATATCGATGGCATTTGACAAAAAAGATGCTTATTCCAAATATTCTAAAAATGAGATATCATAGATGCAATTTTCAAAATCCTCATATATCGAAAAGTTTTCATCGAGAAAATATAATTCAGTCGGAGTAACTTTATATGACGAGTTGTTTTCAATATACTCAAGTTCGCTCATCGTATATACGAAAACAGCAGTATTGTTTTCGCGGTCAAGCATTATATACTCTAATACTTCCCATTTTTCACCCACTTCGGTCCATTGGAGGATATAGGAGGGAAACTCAAAATGAGTTTCATCATACAGCGGAGATATTTCTTTTTCTCCGTTTTGCAACTTAAAGTTCTTTAATCCATCCGAAAAATACGCATAATTACTCTCATTTAATTTGCAAGTGAAATATATAGCATAACCGTCAACATCTATTAAAGGAGTCCAATGAAAATAATATTCTTGAAGAGTTGACGGAGTTTCCCTTGGAAAGAGAAGAAGTTGAGAGTTGTAGAGATATTCACCAAATCCCAATAAAGACTCACGCTCATATCCCGGAGTAGCTTTCTTGTTCCAATCTTTAACGATGCCGTCATACATATATTGATAGTCAGAAACATCGGTTCGTTCTTTGGCACAAGAACAACATCCTATCACAAGAAAAACAGATAATAAAATCAAAAATATTTTTTTCATATCCCTCCGCCTTTCTACGTTTATTATAGCATATCTCCGTTTGAAAGTCAACTACGAATCAACAATTCAAGCAAACGGCAAAAGCTCCGTTTGCGCGGAGGGCGGGATCGCTTGTAGTGATTAGTGATGTATTGGCTTCGCCGATGTGATGTTATTCGCTTCGCACATAGTGATGTATTGCGCCAAGGCGCAAAGTGATGAGATGTGTTCCGCATCCTCACGCGCGAAGCGCACATCACTTGCGAAGCATATATCACGCCAGAAGGGCACATCTCGTTCCGCGCAAGCGGAACACATCGTTGAAAAAAGACCAACTCGCTTGCGAGTTGGTCTTTTTTCTGGCTGCGGCACTAGGATTCGAACCTAGGTAATGACGGAGTCAGAGTCCGTTGCCTTACCGCTTGGCGATGCCGCAATTACTTGATTTATTTTTCGTGACCTTTATAGTATACCAAAAAAAACATGTTTTGTCAACATGTTTTTTTTATTTTGTTTGAATTTACAAATTGTTAACAGATGCTATTTCCATCTGCCGAGTTCTTCGCGCTTTTTCTGTTCTTCAAGCTCCGAATTAAGCTTATTTAAATATTCGTCATAATCTTTTTTTATTATTTTTCTGTCGTGAGTTTCGCATATTGCGGCTGCTGTAATTATTACAATCACCGACATAGCGATTTTGACATAGCCCGGAAAAAACAGTATGAAAACCGTAAGCCAGGGGGTAAAGATAAGAAAAATTTTCGTACTGTATGAAATCAGTTCTTTATGCCGTTTTTTCAAGATCTTCCTTATATTCTGAGGTATACGGTTTCCCGAGGAATAAACATTTTCGGCGTATTGCTTCACGGTTTCTTCATCCACATACAATCCGTCATCTTTGCGGTATTTCAGCGCATATCCCGGCAAAATTTTTCTGAAACGTCTTTGCAGGTCGTATTTTTCGTCTATTATCTGTAAAGGCAATGCCAACATAAAAAGGGCGGGGCAAAGGGAATAGTAATCAATATACAAATATTTTCGCAAAACTATCGCGGCAAGGCATATCGTCAGTATACTGCCTGTGTAATAAATAAAGATTTTCGTTCTGAAATTCATTGATACCACCATCGGAATAAGTCGGTAATGATTGATTTTTCGGAGTATATTTGCCGGTTTTCTATTTCCACTTTCCGAGTTCTTCGCGCTTTTTTTGCGCTTCAAGCTCGGCGTTTGATTTTTTTACATATTCGGCATAGTGTTTTTGCATGATTCTTTGACTTTGACAGAGTATCCACAGTAGGCACTGTATTAACTTTTGACTGTTAAAGTTTTAATTTCCAATTGCCCGATTGTTCATTTTCTTCCTGCTTTTTTCGCTCCATTTTTCTGAGAGCCTCCTGTTCTTTTTCTTCCTTGCGTATTCTATAGCTCCCAATGACGGATATCGAGAAGAGCATTACAACCATGAAGACAACCGTGATGACCAACTTCACGACCGCGCCGAAAAACAGAATCGGAAGTAACAGTATCAGACTTGACGCGTACATTATTACGGAGGATAAGATGTCGTCTTCAACATCACTGTTCCAGCCGTGTCTTGCGTTTTCGGCTTTGTAATATTCTTTTACAGTTTCGACTAAATTTTCTTTGGTTATATTTTTCTCTTCAGCGTCTTCATCCTCACTTGAGACAAATACTGCACCGTATCCCTTTTTGTATTTGATATGGTGTTCTATTCCGTGATAATGGCGATGTCTGTAGATGGGCAGATTCAGTTGTTCGGCGATTCCCAAATACAGAGCGTCAATCCAGACTATCGCCGGGACAAGGGAAGCTATATGGAGAATAAGATACCGGCGCAGAAAAACTATGGAAATGAGCAGGACTGACAGTGAGGACGCGAAAAAACAAATGTAGATAAATGTTGATTTTTTCATATCAATATTAATACCTCATGCCGCCGGCGGGCGGCTCAGACAGAAATAATTTGAATAAATAACTTTAAAGCGGTTGAACACGTATTTTAACATGACTTCTTTCCGAAAATCTTAATGCCGATATTTATTATTGACCGAAACGGTAATACGTTATGTTTTCGTTATCATCGGTCGAAACAAGCAGTGCGCAGTCTTCATATTCATATATTTTGTCGGCAATATTACCGCTTTTTGTGGTTTGGATAACATCACCGGAATCATTATAGTATTGGTTTTGCGGTCCGTTATCGCCTATAGACTGAACAGTAAAGTAGCTGTCCGAAACTGTTACCAGCTCGTTGCTGAGGTTTTCGTCTGATATCCCGACAGTTGACCCGTTGTAAACAAAATATTCAATACTTAAATCCGACCCCTTTGAAAGTATCACTGTTTTGGAGGTTTTACCGCAGTATGTGTATCCTTCCGCCCCGAAATCAAATAATTTGTTCATTTCAAAATCGTATATACAGGATGAAGTTATTATATATTTTTCGTTGGCCGCAATATCCGAAGAAGCGTAAAATTCAGCAATGATTTTGGCGTTGTCATTTATTATCCGTATATAATTATTGCTGTCCTTAAGCATCCAGGTTTTGTCCGTGAGCAGGGTCGCGGAGGAATTTTTTATTATTGAATTAAGGTCTGCCTTTATTTTGAGTTTGTCGTTGACCGCCAGAATTTCTTCATCGTCTGAAACGGTATTGTTTATGATTTTTTGACCCACGGCGATATTGTCGGCTTTGTCATTGAAAATGATTTCGTCGGAGGAAGTATACAAAAACCTCGGCAATACCGCGCTTATCAGATAATCAAGCTTTACTTCGGAAGATTCTTCGCTTGAAACGTCATATATTTCATATCTTATATCAGCTTTTATCTTGCCTTCGCTTTCGCCCGGCACGCCTAACTTTTCGGCGTAGTCGTAAACCGTATAGTCGGACGTGTCGTCAGGCAAAAGCGTCACGGACCTGCAGAATATATTGCCGTTGTCAAGCACAAAAGCAAGGGTGGAGTCCGCCTGAGGAGGATAATAATTTGTGACCAGATTATAACTCTTGTCAAGCACGCTTACCGAATTGTCCTCGTTGTATATATACAGGTATTTGTCGTTTACAGTATCCAGTTTTTCCGGAATTTTTTTGTATTCCGGGATATCGAAGACTTTTTTGAGCTCGGAATCATCAAATCTGTAAGCCTCAGAGCCGAAAACGACAACATCGGAATTGTAATATATTTGTTTGTCACCCTCAAAGCTTGCTATCAGATTGCTTCCTTGATACAGCTCCGCTTTTTTGACGTCGCCGATGGAATTTGCTTTTCGATATCTTATGATGACGGCAATATCTTCATTGTTCTTTACGGTTTCAGCTTCTATGTACGTGTCGTCGTCTGCTTCTTTCGTGTATTCAAACAAAACGGTATCGTTTTTTATGTCATAAACATAAAACTTTTCGGTTTTTGACTTCACATCTCTGAACACGGCTATTCCGTTTTCAAATCCGACAAGCTCTCCGGCTACGGATGTTATTTGACGGGAGGTTGTGTAGACGGCGGATTCTTTGAAATCACCGTTAAAATAATTCATGGCTTTGGACTGCTCGGAGCATGAGGTGAAAACGAGCATAATGCAGACCAGGACCGCAGAAATCAATAAGGATATTTTTTTCATTGCTTGTTCTCCTAAAAACATATTAAATGTAATGCACAATATATTTCTGACTTTTTACAATGATGTTGTACATTATGATAATTATACAATACCATGGAGCAAATGTCAATATGTTTTCACATTTTGTTTGTATCTGTTTTTTGTATGAACTTTACATACATCGATATGATGCCGATAGGAATCGATAAGCTTAATAAAAAAACGCGGGCTTAAAATCTGCCTGCGTTTTTTATTGGCCTGCCCGAGCGGATTCGAACCGCTGGCCTTCAGAGTCGGAGTCTGACGCGCTATCCAGCTGTGCCACGGGCAGTTATATAAACGAAAAACTCCGTGCGCGGTATAAATCAACCGTGTATATGGAAAGTTTAATTTTGATTTGAGATAACATGATTTACGGAGTTTTTCGGCTTTTATTTTTTTGAATTAAGTATCTTAAGGTGAGCGCCGCCGTAAAAACTGCGACACTGTATATTATATCATAATGTAAGGATTTTTTCAATATGTTTTTTTAATTTCCCGCTGATTTTTATTTGAATTTTTATTTTCTGAGGCTGTCGATCCGGCAGGCGAGACTTTTTGCGCGTTCGGACATGAATCTGAGCGCCGTCGGCTTGAACGAATCGTCAAAATTTCTGAGAAAATTATCGGCTTCAAGCGTTAATTCGCCGCGGTAATCGATTTTCGCCAATGCCAGGCATACTTCATCCCAATTGATTTTTCCGAGACCGGGCAGGGTATGCAGGTCGGATATGTAATCGACGTCGTGTACATGCAACGCTCCCAAGCGTTCGTGTCCGATCATTTTTATGGCTTCCTGCGGTTCGCGTCCGCAGATTGCGACATGTCCTATGTCAAGGCATATCGTGAAAGCATCCGGGTCATTGAGAGTGTCGTAATATTTTATAAGCTCCCGCGGGTCGGCGCAGACATCATCTATTACGCGGTGGTTTACACGGGTTGTCTGCCACATGTTTTCAATGGCTATTTTTACTCCCGCGTTTTTTGCGTCGGCGGCGACAGAAGAATAAAACTCCATATTCATCTCAAAGAGTTCGTTCTCATGCCCGTAATATTCTCCTTTCTGAAGCGGGTGTACCACTACGTTTTTTATTCCGAGCATTCCGGCAAACTCAAATACACGCCCGAACTGAGGGATCAGAACGCTTGTATAGTGCTCATATCCGCCGCCGAACGGCGCGTGCGCCTGATTGAAAAATACATTGTTTTCCTTTGCGAGCTTTTTTAATTTCTTTGCGGTTTCTTTCCAATCGGGCTCAAAAATATAAGAGTAGTCCGAGAACATTGTAAGGTCAATACAGGGAAACCCGGCGTTTATCATTGCCTTTATTCCGTCATACAGACCGAAGGTATGAACCGATACTTCCGTTTGAGACGAGTACAGCATAATTTTTATCCTTTCAGAGTTTGAAATTCGGAGAACCGACTGTATTTTAATTATATCATTTTGGAATTGGGTTGTCAATATTTAAACCGTTATTGAAAAATAAATTTAATTTGCTGAATTCTATTGACAAAAGAGATAAAAAGTGATATAATACAATAAACCGATGAGGAAGAGCAAGTAAGCTTCATCACTTTTTCCACAGAGAGTCGCAGGCGGTGTGATTGCGGCGGAAAACATGCGGCTGAATGGGCTTCCGAGGGCGAGCTGAATAAATGTATTGCTTTTTTGCTTATGTTTTAGTAGGTGAGACGGAGCAGGACTCTCCGTAGAAAAAGGTCTGCATATTTTGAGTATGCGTAAGTGGGCGCTTTTGCGTCAAGCCGGGTGGCACCGCAGGATTGTATTTGTCCTGTCCCAGCAATTTACTGGGACAGGTTTTTTGTTTTCTGTCCCGAAAACTTCCGGATGAGGTCTGATATTTTACGGCATAACAATTGTCGGTCGATAACGGCGTCATTCAATAAATTTATCAGCCCGAGGGCAGAATGGAGGCAATTATGTCAAACGAAAAAATTCCCTACAAAATTTATCTTGAAGAATCCGAAATGCCGAAAGCATGGTACAATCTGCGCGCCGATATGAAAAATAAGCCGGCGGCGCTGCTAAATCCGCAGACTTTAAAGCCGATGACGGCACAGGAATTGTCCGGAGTATTTTGCGACGAGCTTGTAAAACAGGAGCTTGACGACACAACGCCGTATTTTGAGATTCCCGATGAAATTAAAAAGTTCTATAAAATGTACCGTCCGTCTCCGCTTGTAAGGGCGTACTGCCTTGAAGAAAAGTTACAGACTCCCGCGAAGATTTACTATAAGTTTGAAGGCAACAACACAAGTGGCAGCCACAAGCTCAATTCCGCTATAGCTCAGGCGTATTACGCGAAAGAGCAGGGACTTGTCGGAGTTACCACCGAGACCGGAGCGGGGCAGTGGGGTACAGCGCTTTCGATGGCTTGCTCATATTTCGGACTTGACTGCAAGGTATATATGGTAAAAGTGTCTTATGAGCAGAAACCCTTCCGCCGTGAGGTCATGAGGACGTACGGCGCTTCTGTAACTCCTTCGCCGTCCATGGAGACAGAGGTGGGAAGAAAAATACTCGCGGAGCATCCCGGAACAACGGGAAGTCTGGGCTGCGCAATTTCCGAGGCGGTGGAAACGGCTGTGAAAAACAAGGGATACCGTTATGTTTTGGGAAGTGTGCTCAATCAGGTATTGCTTCATCAGTCGATTATAGGTCTTGAGACAAAAACGGCGCTCGACAAATACGGAATTAAGGCGGATATCATTATCGGATGCGCCGGCGGCGGTTCTAATTTGGGAGGGCTTATATCTCCGTTTATGGGCGAAAAACTCAGAGGCGAGGCCGATTACCGTATTATAGCCGTAGAACCGGCGTCCTGCCCCAGCTTTACGAGAGGTAAATTCGCGTATGATTATTGCGATACAGGCATGGTATGCCCGCTTGCCAAGATGTATACTTTAGGCAGCGGCTTTATTCCGTCTGCAAATCACGCGGGTGGGTTGAGATATCACGGAATGAGTTCCGTACTTTCACAGCTTTACCATGATAAGCTTATGGAAGCGGTGTCTGTCGCTCAGACCGATGTCTTTGAGGCGGCCGTTCAGTTTGCCAGAGTTGAGGGAATTCTTCCGGCACCGGAAAGCGCTCACGCGATACGTGTGGCTATTGACGAGGCTATGAAGTGCAAGGAGACCGGGGAGGAGAAGACTATAGTTTTCGGACTTACCGGAACGGGTTATTTCGATATGGTGGCTTATCAGAAGTACAACGACGGTCAGATGACCGACTATATTCCTACGGACGAGGAGATACAGGCGAATTTTGACAAGCTTCCCCGTGTGGACGTGTAATATTTTGAAAAAAATTGTTTTCGAAAATACTCGGAAGACGCATAAATAACAGGGGACTGACGCTATACCAAGAGATGCTTGGCGCGTCAGTCCCCCATTTTGTTGTATAATGAAATGGCCTATGCAATACAACAGGAGATTTGTATTGCCCGCCGTTATAAATCTGAATTGAATAAATTAATATTATAATCAGGTTTTAGCGGAAAGTCGTTTTTTAGTCTGACACGGCTTTTAGTATAGTGTTGCCTATAAATTCCTGACCTTTTTGCGAGGGATGTATGCCGTCGACGCAGAAAAAATCCTTAGTATCCCAGATGTCGAGAAAAGCCGAACGGATATCTATTAAGCGGCAATGACATTCTCTCGCGATTTTTGTCACAATAGCCGAATATCTTTCATGATATCTGTATATATGGCCGGTGTCTCCCAGCCATGACAAAATGTTTTCGGGCGATTTTCCCTTTGAGATAAAGTTAAAATAAAGTCTGGAGTTGATAGGAGGGAGCGTGAGCAGCACGGGCTTCATTCTGTGTTCTCTTGCTTTTTTTACCATTTCCTTTATATTGTCTTCATATTCTGCGGCGGTTGTTCTCGGGTAATGCCTGCCGTTCGGATTGTCACTGATTTCTTTCCACAAAAAGTCGCAGTCGTTGCCGCCGAATTCTATAACTGCATAGTCTCCTTTGACTCCTTTATCAATGTCTGATTTCATGAGAGCCATCCCCTCGGATGAAGTGAGTCCCATTCTTGAACGGTTGTTTACGGAGATTCCGGTATTTTCGGATACGATTGCGGCGGCGGCATGAGGAGATAAAGTGTATCTTCCTCGTTCCTCGTTCCAGATTACGCCTTTTGCGACCGAATCCCCCCAGATGACAGCTATTTTGTTATTAAAAGCCATAAAAACACTTCCTAAAAACATCAAATATGGTTTACAATACTATATTATCACATAACGCAAAATTTGTCAAGAGGTAATTGAAAATTATTTATAATTATTTTTGCCGTCCGCAAAGCCGTTTATTCAAAAAATAAGCCGAAAGAAGAGAATCTCCTTTCGGCATTGTAATTTATCCTATTAAAAATCAGCAGATCTGGTTTGCCATAGGGCAAAGTTTGCGGTTGAATTACTTTATTTCAACTGTAGCGCCTGCTTCGGCAAGAGCAGCCTTGATCTTTTCTGCTTCGTCCTTGGAAACGCCTTCCTTAACAGGCTTCGGGCAACCCTCGACCATATCCTTAGCTTCCTTAAGTCCAAGACCTGTGATTTCACGAACAGCCTTGATGACATTGAGCTTCTTGTCGCCGAACGCGGTAAGAATAACGTCAAATTCAGTTTTTTCCTCAGCTGCGGGAGCTGCTGCGCCGCCTGCGGCCGCAACCGCTACGCCTACGGGAGCCGCTGCGGAAACGCCGAATTCTTCCTCAACCGCTTTGACAAGGTCATTGAGCTCCATAATTGTAAGAGACTTGATTTCTTCAACAATATTTGTAATCTTTTCGGATGCCATTTTAATATACCTCCTGAAATGTAAAAATAAAACTTTTAATTAAATTGTTTCAAAGCGGATTATTCTGCAGCCGCGGTATCGGCCGCGGTTTCCGCCGTGTCCTGCGCGGACGCTTCTTCCGCCGGAGCTTCTCCTTCGCCGTTCTTGTCGGCAACTGCCTGGAGAGCATAAGCAAGCTTATATACAGGCGATTTGATGGAGCCGAGGAATTTTGCGATGAGCACTTCCTTGGACGGAATGGAAGCAAGCTGCTCCACGCCGTTTGCATCGATAATACCGCCGTCCACATATCCCGCGAGGATCTTAAAGGATTCGATTTTGTCTGCGTATTCTTTGAGTATTTTCGCGGGTGCGACCGGGTCGTTCTGACTGATTGCAATTGCGGTCATTCCGTTGAGATACTGCTTCATGTCGCCGTATCCGCACATTTCGCAGGCCCTGCCGGTAAGGGTATTTTTCATTACCACATACTTGACGTCTGCTTCGCGGAGAGCTTTTCTGAGAGCGGTATCTTTATCGACGGTTATTCCCTGATAATTGACAACTACGCCGGATGCACTTGTTTTTATCTGTTCTGCAAGGTCAGCAACGATTTTTTGCTTTTGTTCGAGTATTGCATTACTTGGCATTTGTTTTTCACCTCCCGTAGCGAAATAAACCGTGTAAAATAAAAAAATCTTTCATATCCCGCACAGCGCGTGTGCCGCGAGGACAGAAAGACACCTGAAAATATTCCGAAACATATATTCAAAGGAGCTTCTCCTCGGCAGGATGGCTTGCGCTTTTACGGGAACCTGCTGTCTTTGGATAGGATTTTAAAAATTTACCTAATTATAATATCACATATTCAGTGCTTTGTCAAGAGTTTTTTGAAATTTTTTTTGATTTTTTGCGGATTGGCTTTTACATTGACGAAATATTATATTGCGCAAGTCTCGATGAACGGACAGTTTACATTTATGACGTATCGGTTTATTTATCAAATTTATTGTTTTTTATTATGTTTTCAGCCATACGCACAAGTCTTTCGCGCAGCCAGAAAGGTTCTATTATTTTCGCGTCCGATCTGAGTGTTATAAAAGCTCCCAGAAATTGCTCGATATTGTGAAATTCGCAGATGTAGCGATTGCGTGATTCCTTTGATATGATGAAAGCTTTAAAGGAATTTACGGCGAGCTTGTCGGTTATTTCAACCGTCGCGGTGTAGGGCAATTGCATTTGAACAAATGTGTTTTCCGCGTTCATCTCGGCTCCGGATATGGTATCCACAAGCTCGGAAAGCGCGTCGTCGTTGTCGGAGGACACGACAAAGGGCAGGGAAAACTGCTCGGTATAATAATATCCTCTGTGCTCGGAGCTGTATTCCAAAGGCGCTCCGAGATTTTTTTTGAGATAATCCACGTCTCTCTGAGCCTGCCTGTGTGAAATGCCGAACCTCTCCGCCAGACGCATGGCGTTGGGGTAATACATGTTGGTGATTTTTTTATGCAGCCATTGTATACGCACTTCGGCGGCGTTTTTCGATGATGAGGTCATATTTAATCTTTCCTTACAATTAAATATTTATGGAGAATTATTAATGAAATTTACGGATTCTAAGAATAAAACGACTGCGCTAAACTCGGTTGTTTTCAGTAGTGTCGTCGGACGAAGCCCGAAAGTCCGTCGCGGATATTTTTTCGGGTGCCGAATCGAAATGTATCAGTCGAGTCAATATATATATATACATAGCGATAAAAATCAGAGAATATATAATGTTCTCGTATATTCTGAGACCGTTTGTCGTCATATACTCCGGGTGTAGGGCAGCCGCAAGGCTTCCCGCGCCGGCCGAAAGAAGAACAGACAGCGCGCATGAACTAAAGGCGAGGTACATTCTCGGACGCGGCTTGCCCAAGACAAGACGCATCTCGCCGGTGGTAAACAGCATTATTATCACACAGGCAAACTGTAAGAGCAGCTTTGCGGGACTGTTAAGTTCAACGGTATAATCGAAATACGAATATGCTATGGTAAGCGTGCACCACGCTATCTGTGAGATGCCGAGCAGAACGAATGAGGTTTCGCCGATTTTTGTTCCGGTGAATATTACATAATGATATAAAAATGAAAAAAAGGCAAATACGGTCAAAAGCAGTCTGATGACAGAAAAACCGTTCATTATAATAACGTAAATTTCAAATAATACATAAATCATATATAAAACGGCTGCGACGGCGCTGACCGTGAGTTTTCTGTTTTTTCGATCATCATCCGCTGTTTTAACATCTTTGGAAATAAAGAACGGACAGATAACAGAGAATGCCGCCGATATTAAAAGGAGCAGATTGGAAACAGTTACAAACGGAGACTTCTCAAAGTACCCTATGTCCCCGTCAAAGAATAACAAAAAGCAAAGAAAAAAACATACGGCACAGCAGAGCGACAGGGCAATTGATATTATTTTGAAGATTTTAACCGTTATCTTTGAGTTTGATTTGTTTTTCATATTTGTTTTAAGCTCCGTTTGCAATCGACTTGATATTTTAATTACATTATTATAACACGTCTGCGACGGTTTAGTTGTTACGAATTTGTTAACATTGATTTCCCGATATCGTATTGAAAGCTCAATCGCCTTGAATACATTTTAAATCATTGTTACGTTCGTTTACGGATGATAAACCAACACAAGTATGACAACGCATTTTCAGGGAAATACTGTGTGGAATTAATTGATGTGGTAAAATTGTATAAAAATACGCCTGAAATTTTAAAAAATTTCTACATATTAAAAATTTGTTCCATATTGACAAAATCCATGAATTCGTATATAATAGAAAGGCTTGATATGCGTTGAAGCGAGAGGTTGCTCTCGGGGGACGCCCCGAGGGGGAATTTTCGCAGAGTATGTCCGTATGAATCGGGCGACAAAAGCCTTTCATACACACACCTTGCAACATGCGGCATAGTGGTGCTTTCGGTGTTTCTTTCATAGATATTTATTTCCGGAATTTGTCTGTCAGATGCTGATGCGGGCAAAGTCCGTTTTTAATGTCCGTGGCATGAAACAAACGGCACAGTGTACGAAAGAACGCCCCGCTTTTTCGGTGAGCGGCACAGCCGCCACAAATTATCTAAAAGGAGGCAAAACCAATGGCAGTTAAAGAAAAGATCAGAGTCCGCCTGAAAAGCTACGACCACACTCTTATCGATACGGCCGCGGAAAAGATTGTAACCGTTGCAAAGGCAAACGGTTCGGAGGTATCCGGTCCCATTCCGCTTCCGACAGAGAGAGAAATCGTGACTATTCTCCGCGCCGTTCATAAATATAAGGACAGCCGTGAGCAGTTTGAAATGCGTACTCACAAGAGACTTATCGACATCATTAAGCCCAATCAGAAGACGATTGACGCGCTTATGAACGTCGAACTTCCCGCAGGCGTCGAAATAGAAGTCAAGCTTTGATGTCCGCTCCGGGTTTCCGGAGAAGATTTAAGGATTTGAGTGTGTTTCGGCATTTGCGAACAAAGACAACAGCCGGCAGCGATGGCTGCGTCGGTAACTTTGTAAGTCATGTTGGGCGGACGGCTCCGTCTCAACCAATAATTTACAGGAGGATCAAAAATGAAAAAGGGTATTATCGGAAAGAAAGTCGGTATGACTCAGATTTTCGACGAAAAGGGAAATGTTATTCCCGTGACGGTCATTGAGGCAGGTCCGTGCGTTGTCGCACAGAAGAAGACTGTCGAAAATGACGGATACGATGCTTTGCAGCTCGGCTTTTCCGACGTCAAGGAAAAGCATGTCAATAAAGCGGTAAAGGGTCATTTTGAAAAGGCGGGTGTTTCACTGAAAAGGCACCTTAAGGAGTTCCGTTTGGACGATTGCTCGGCATATAGCGTTGGCGACGTCATAACCGCCGATACCTTCGCCGCAGGCGACAAGGTCGACGTAACAGGTTTGACAAAGGGACGCGGATATACCGGCAGCATTAAAAGATGGAATCATCACATACTCCGCATGACACACGGTACCGGTCCCGTTCACCGTCAGCCCGGTTCCATGGGTGCGAACAGTACACCTTCAAGAATATACAAAAACAAGAAGATGGCAGGTCAGTACGGTAACGAACAGGTTACTGTACTCAATCTGAAAGTTGTCAGAATTGACAGCGAGAAAAATCTCATCGCGGTTAAAGGCGCGATTCCGGGCGCAAAGGACGGCATCGTATTTATCCGTGATTCCATCAAAGCGTAAACGGAAGGAGGAAACAAACAATGCCTACAGTTAAAGTATACAATATGGCCGGCGCGGAAGTCGGAACCATGGAGCTTTCGGACGTACTGTTCGGAGCGGAAAATGTAAACGCGGCAGTCCTCCATGCCGCAGTCAGAGCATATTTGCTCAATCAAAGACAGGGCACGCAGTCCACGCTTACACGCACGGAGGTTTCCGGCGGCGGAAGAAAGCCATGGAGACAGAAGGGCACCGGAAGAGCACGTCAGGGTTCTACACGTTCGCCTCAGTGGACTCACGGCGGAGTCGCGCTCGGCCCGAAGCCGAGAAGCTATCGCACGGATATAAACAAGAAGACAAAGAGACTTGCTCTTATCGGAGCTCTTACGGATAAGGCGGCAAACGGAAGACTTATTGTGGTTGACGACATAAAGCTTGAAGAATTCAGGACAAAAACCATGGTCGCGATGTTCAAGGCGCTCGGAGCCGAGAAGAAGCCGCTTGTCGTGCTTCCCGAGGTTGACAAGCGCATAATAAAGAGCTGTTCCAATATTCCCGGAGCAAAGACCTGTCTGTATAACACCATTAACGTTTACGACATACTCAATGCGGACGCATTTGTCGTCACCGTTGCGGCTGTTAAGATGCTTGAGGAGGTATACGCATAATGAGAATGATTGAAGATGTTATCATTAAGCCTGTAATATCCGAAGCAAGTATGGATATGATGAGCGCGGAATGCCCCAAATATGTTTTCAAGGTGGCAAAGACTGCGGACAAGGCTGAAATAGCAAAGGCTGTCGAGGCTATGTTCCCCGGCACCAAGGTCGAAGCGGTCAACACGATAAACATGAAGAGAAAGCCCAAGAGATACGGTGTGCATTACGGGTACACAAGCGCTTGGAAAAAAGCAATAGTAACGCTTACCAAGGACTCTAAGAAGATTGAGTTCTTTGAAGGCATGAACTGAGAGGGAGGTCGAAATAAATGGCAACATTAAAGTATAAACCGACGACACCCGCGAGAAGACACATGTCTGTCCCTGTATATAAGGATGTAATCACAAAGGATGTGCCTGAAAAGAGCCTTGTGGTAACAAAGAAGAAGCACGCGGGCAGAAACAGCTACGGACGCATTACCGTGCGTCACAGAGGCGGCGGAAACAAGGTCAAATACAGAATCATTGATTTCAAACGTCTTAGCACCGTTCCGGCGAATGTTATCGCGATAGAGTACGACCCCAACAGAACCGCGTATATCGCGCTTCTGCAGAATGAATCGGGAGAAAAGAGCTATATCATCGCTCCCGAAGGACTTAAGGTGGGCGACAAGGTATATTCCGGCGCCGACGCCGACATAAAACCCGGCAACGCGCTGCCTATAGCCAATATACCGGTAGGTACCTTTATAAACAATATTGAACTTTATCCCGGCAAGGGCTCGCAGCTTGTCAGAAGCGCCGGCGCCGCAGCGCAGCTTTTGTCAAAAGAGAGCAACGGCATGGCGCAGGTCAGACTTCCCTCCGGAGAAGTGCGTTTTGTCAGAGTTGACTGCAAGGCGGTAATAGGTCAGGTCGGAAATATTGACCATGATACCGTAAAAGTAGGTAAAGCCGGAAAAACAAGACACAAGGGTATCCGTCCGACGGTGCGCGGTTCGGTAATGAACCCGTGCGATCACCCGCACGGAGGCGGTGAAGGAAAGTCTCCGATAGGTCATCCTTCGCCCATGACGCCTTGGGGCAAGCCCGCGCTCGGTCTTAAGACCAGAAACAAGAAGGCGCGCACCGACAAATTCATCGTAAAACGCAGAAATGCTAAATAAGGAGGAGGGAATATAAATGAGCAGAAGCCTTAAAAAAGCGCCTTTCGTTGAAGAAAAGCTTTATGCGCGCATTTGCGCAATGAATGAAAAAGGCGAGAAGAAGGTAATGAAGACCTGGTCTCGCGCTTCCACGATATTCCCGGAGTTTGTCGGTCACACAATCGCCGTGTACGACGGCAGAAAACATGTTCCGGTATATGTAACGGAAGATATGGTAGGACACAAGCTCGGCGAGTTTGCTCCCACGAGAACATTCAAGGGACACGCCGGTTCCAAGACATCCAATAACGGTAAGTAATACAAAGGGAGGACTGAAAAAGTATGGAAGCAAAAGCATATCTCAAATATGCGAGAATATCCCCGCGTAAGGTTAAGATCGTTCTCGACCTCATAAGAGGCAAGGATGCAGGAGCGGCTTTGGCAATTCTCAAAAACACGCCCAGAAGCGCATCCGAATATCTTATCAAGTTGCTGGGAAGTGCGATTGCAAACGCGGAGAATAATTTTCACATGGATTCATCGAGGCTCTATGTCTCCGAGTGTTTTGTGACTCCCGGACCGACTCTCAAAAGAATAATGCCGAGAGCCAAGGGAAGCGCGGACAGGATCCTTAAGAGAACAAGCCACGTCACAATCGTGGTTAAAGAAAGAGACTGAGAAAGGGAGGACAAGAGCAGATGGGTCAGAAGGTTAATCCCCACGGCTTGCGTGTGGGCATAATTAAAAACTGGGATTCGAGATGGTTCGCAAAGGACGAAGTTTTCGGCGACACTCTTGTATCCGACTATAATATCAGAAAATATCTGAAGAAAGAACTGCAGGACGCGGGCATCCCGAAAATCGAGATTGAGCGCGACAGCCGCAGAGTAAGAGTATTTATTCACTGCGCGAAGCCCGGAATGGTTATCGGAAAAGGCGGTGTGGAAATAGAAAAGTACAAGGCGCAGCTTGAGAAAATGGTCGGTATGCCGGTTTCTCTCAATGTCGTTGAGGTCAGACAGCCCGATCTTGACGCTCAGCTCGTCGCGGAAAATATCGCGTCTCAGCTTGAAAAGCGTATATCCTTCCGCCGCGCCATGAAAATGGCTATAAGAAACACCATGAGACTTGGCGCAAAGGGAATCAAGATCACATGCGGCGGACGTCTCGGCGGCGCGGAAATCGCGAGAAGCGAGCACTATCATGAGGGAACGATTCCGCTTCAGACTCTCAGGGCCGACATTGATTACGGTTTCTGGGAAGCAAATACCACATACGGCAAGATCGGCGTAAAGGTGTGGATATACAAGGGCGAAGTTCTCAATGAAGTAAACCGTCCCGCACAGCAGCAGAACGCGGACAGAAGAGACAACCGCCAGGACAGAAGACAGAACGGCGACAGGCGCGACAGAAGAAACGGCGGCAACCGTCAGGGACAGGACCGTAGAGACAGGGCGCCCAGAGCTGACAGAACACAGAGAGACGGAGGTGCTAAAAATGTTAATGCCTAAAAGAGTTAAGTACCGTCGTGTGCAGCGCGGAAGACTTAAGGGTAAAGCATCGAGAGGCAACACTGTTTCAAACGGTTCATACGGCCTTGTGGCGCTTGAGCCGGCTTGGATTACAAGCAACCAGATAGAAGCAGCCCGTATCGCCATGACCCGTTATATCAAGCGTGGCGGTCAGGTGTGGATAAAGATATTCCCGGATAAGCCTATCACAGAGAAGCCCGCTGAGACCCGTATGGGTTCCGGTAAGGGTTCTCCGGAGTATTGGGTAGCTGTGGTTAAGCCGGGCAGAGTTATGTTTGAAATGGACGGAGTCACCGAAGAGATCGCGCGCGAGGCTATGCGTCTTGCCGGTCATAAGCTCCCCATTAAAACAAAGTTTGTGAAAAAAGAAGAGAAAAAGGAGGCATAAGCTCATGAAGGCAAAGGAACTCAGAGAAATGACAGCGGAAGAGCTCAACGCGAAGCTTACGGAACTTAAAAAAGAGCTTTTCAACCTCCGTTTTCAACATGCGGTAAATCAGCTTGAAAATCCTCATAAGATGACAGAGGTGAAGCATGATATCGCGCGTGTTCTGACAGTTCTCAGAGAGAAGAACGCATAAGGAGGGGCAGTCATGACAGAACAGAGACAAACACTCAGAAAAGTAAGAGTAGGCATGGTTGTCAGCGATAAGATGGATAAGACCGTTGTGATAGCTATCGAGGACAACGTCAAGCATCCCGTATACGGAAAAATCATCAAGCATACCCTCAAGGTTCACGCTCACGATGAGAAAAACGAGTGCGGCGTCGGTGACAAGGTCAAGATTATGGAGACAAGACCGCTTTCCAAGACAAAGAGATGGCGTGTAGTCGAAATAATCGAAAAGGCTAAATAATCAGGTATATAAAAATATCGAATTCGAATAGTAGGTACGTCGAAGCGTATTGAAACAGTAGGAGGAAAAATGATTCAACAGCAGACATTGATGAAGGTCGCCGACAATACCGGCGCCAAAGAGCTGATGTGCATTCGCGTTCTGGGCGGAACGGGCCGCAGATACGGAAATATCGGCGATGTTGTGGTTTGCTCGGTAAAGAAAGCAATACCCGGCGGCATGGTAAAAAAAGGCGATGTTGTAAAGGCTGTAATAGTGAGAAGCGTACACGGCACTAAACGCGCCGACGGCTCTTACATTAAATTTGACGAAAACGCAGCCGTAATTATAAGAGAAGACAATACACCCAGAGGAACACGTATATTCGGTCCTGTGGCAAGAGAGTTGAGAGAGAGAGATTTTCTTAAGATTCTTTCTCTGGCTCCCGAAGTACTGTAAGGAGGTATCGCGATATGTCAAAGCTTCATATAAAGGCCGGCGACACTGTTGTGGTGCTTTCCGGCAACTCAAAGGGTGTAAAGGGCGAGGTCATAGCGACGTCTCCCAAGGAAGGAAAAGTAATCGTTAAGGGCGCCAATATAATTCATAAGCATGTAAAGCCCCGCAGACAGGGAGAGACCGGCGGGATAATCGACGCTGAGGGAGCGATGTACGCTTCAAAGGTCGCGCTTTACTGCCCCGATTGCGGAAAAGGCGTGCGTACGCACACAGAATTTATTGATAACAAAAAGATCCGTGTATGCTCCGGAAAAAGAGACGGTAAGCCTTGCGGTCATAAGTTTGATTGAGGAGGTAGCGAGAAATGTCAAGACTTAAAGATTTATATGTTTCAGAGGCAGCTCCCGCCCTCATGAAAAAGTATTCCTATAAAAGCGTAATGCAGATTCCGAAGTTTGACAAGATAGTTATCAACATCGGAGCCGGCGACGCGAAGGAAAATTCAAAGGTTATCGATTCAATAATAAATGACCTTACAATTATCTCCGGACAGAAGGCTGTCCCCACGTACGCAAAGAAATCGGTCGCAAACTTCAAGCTCCGCGAGGGCATGAAGATAGGCGCAAAGGTTACACTTCGCGGCGAGAAGATGTATGAGTTTATGGACAGACTTTTCAATTTCGCGCTTCCCAGAGTCCGTGACTTCAAGGGTATCAATCCCAATGCTTTCGACGGACGCGGAAATTATTCTCTCGGTCTTAAGGAACAGCTTATATTCCCCGAGATTGAGTACGATAAGGTGGATAAAATCCGCGGAATGGACATCTGTTTTGTCACAACGGCACAGACGGATGACGAGGCAAGAGAGCTGCTTTCACTCATGGGCGCTCCCTTTGCGAGATAATCGGAGGTAAAGATAATGGCTAAAAAGTCAATGATACTCAAGCAGCAGAAGCCCCAGAAGTATTCCACAAGAGAATACAACAGATGCAAAATCTGCGGACGTCCCCACGCTTATATGCGTAAGTACGGAATTTGCAGAATCTGCTTCAGAAATCTTGCGTATAAGGGCGAGATTCCCGGCGTCAAAAAGTCAAGCTGGTAATATCCTTATCGAAATTTAAGTGTTGGTTTGAAAACCCCTAACTACCGGAAGGAAGTTAATCGCATCATCCTTTGCGTTGGACTTAACCGCCGGTATGCGGCCAGAATTTGTGGCAGCAAGAAAGTTTACTTGCATCAGGAGGAAAGAAAAATGCAGATATCCGATGTTATTGCCGATATGCTCACAAGAATAAGAAACGCAAGCAATGTAAAGCACGCGACAGTTGACATTCCGGCATCGAACATGAAAGAAGCAATAGCTAAGATCCTTGTTGAAGAGGGTTATATCAAAAGCTATGAAGTAATTGACGACGGAAAGCAGGGAATACTCAGAGTGACCCTTAAGTATGTCGGCAAACAGAAGGTAATAAGAGGTCTTAAGCGTGTGTCAAAGCCCGGTCTGCGTATATATGCCGGATATGAGAACATGCCTAAGGTTATGAACGGACTTGGAATCGCTATTGTGTCCACGTCCAAAGGAATAATGACAGACAAGAAAGCACGCGCGCTTAAAGTCGGCGGCGAAGTGCTTGTGTTTGTATGGTAATAGGACGGGAGGTATACTTGATATGTCAAGAATCGGTAGAATGCCTGTCGAAATACCCGCAGGCGTAACAGTAACTGTTGAAGGTAACAAGGTTACCGCGAAGGGACCGGTAGGAACGCTCACTGAAACCTTTAGCCCCAGAATGACTATAAGCGTTGAGGATAACAAGGTTGTAATAACGCGTCCTTCCGATGAAAAAGAGGATAAGAGCCTGCACGGACTGACACGCGCCTTGGTTCAGAATATGGTAACGGGCGTTCATGTAGGATTTAAGAAGGTTCTCATGATATACGGCGTCGGCTATAAGGCTGTCAAGGTAGGAAAAGACCTGCAGCTTTATTTGGGCTACTCTCTTGTCCCCACCAATGCTCTTCCTCAGGAAAAGTACATTATGAGCGATACCGATACGGTTAAGCTTTCGGTTCCCAACGAGGACGAGATAAAGAAACTTGGTATCGACCAGATGACGACCGAGAAGGTCAGCAGCGGACTTATCATAGTGGTAAGCGGCGCCGACAAGCAGGCGGTAGGTCAGATGGCGGCAGTCATCAGAGGAAAACGCCCGCCGGAGCCCTATCACGGCAAGGGAATCCGTTATATCGACGAAAGAGTTCGCCGTAAAGCCGGAAAGACCGGTAAATAATGAAAGGAGTGGAGTAAAATGGTATCAAGAAAGGACAGCAATAAGGCTCGTCTTAAGAGACATAAGAGAGTCAGAGCAAAGATTTCAGGTACTGCTGCTTGTCCGCGTCTGGCAGTATATCGTTCAAACGCGAATATTTCCGCACAGATAATTGACGACACGGCAGGAAAAACATTGGTTTCCGCTTCTACTTACGGAGCAGGTTTTGAAGGAAACGGCGGAAATAAAGAGGCTGCTCGCGAAGTGGGCAAAAAGCTTGCCGAGAAAGCGGTAGCCATGGGAATTACAGAGGTCGTGTTTGACAGAGGCGGCTATCTATATCACGGACGTGTATCGGAGTTGGCGGAGGGCGCGCGCGAAGGCGGTCTGAAGTTCTGACGGATTTATAATCCTAAGAGATCCGGTTTGTACACTGTTCAAACCAAATTTGAACAATTTTCAGGAGGAAACCATTAAATGGCACAGAAATTTAATCCGGCTGAGGTTGAGCTCACCGAAAAGCTCGTCTCGCTGAACCGTGTTTCCAAGACTGTAAAGGGCGGACGCATTTCGCGTTTCGCGGCTCTCATGGTTGTCGGCGACGGAGCCGGACATGTAGGAGTAGGTCTTGGCAAAGCAGCCGAGGTTCCCGAAGCTATACGCAAGGGAATAGAGGACGCAAAGAAAAATATGATTACCGTAGCGCTTAAGGGCACCACCATTCCCCACGAGGTTATCGGAGTATACGGCGCCGGCAAGGTGCTTATAAAGCCTGCCGCACTCGGTACCGGTATAATCGCGGGCGGAAAGGTAAGAGCCGTTCTCGAAGCGGCGGGTATTTCCAACGTAAGGGCAAAGTGCCTTCGTTCCAACAATCCTACCAATGTGGTTAAGGCTACAATGGAGGGTCTTAAGGAGCTTCGCACGGCTCAGGAGGTTGCAAATATACGCAACATTCCCGTTGAACAGATAAAGGGCTGAGGAGGAAAGAGATTATGAAGAAAGTAACGCTTACAAAGAGTCTTATTTCATCCAAGCCGAATCAGAGAGCAACGGCAAAATCCCTCGGCCTTACAAAGATAGGTGACAGTATAGTTCACGCGGATGACGCCGTTCTTGCAGGCAAGATAAAAATTATCTCTCATCTGGTAACGGTTGAGACCGTTGAAGACTAAAAGGAGGTAATAAGATAATGAAACTTAACGAACTAAAGCCGGCAGAGGGCTCGGTAAAGGCTTCTTTCAGAAGAGGAAGAGGAACCGCATCCGGAAACGGAAAGACCGCCGGAAAAGGTCATAAGGGTCAGAACGCGCGCTCAGGCGGAGGCGTAAGACCGGGATTTGAGGGAGGTCAGCTTCCTCTTTACAGAAAGCATCCCAAAAGAGGCTTTAACAACAAATTTGCAACAAATTATGCGATAGTAAATGTATCCGTTCTCAACAGCTTTGAGGATGGCGCAGTCGTTGACATTGATACTCTTCTCGCAAAAAGAATTATCCGCAAGCCTTTGGATGGCCTGAAGGTTCTGGGCACTGGGGAAATCAATAAAAAACTTACTGTTAAAGCGGTAGTCTTTTCAGCAACTGCGAAAGAAAAGATAATAGCAGCAGGTGGACAGGCAGAGGAGGTATAAGGATGTTTCAGACGTTAAAAAATGCTTGGAAGACTCCGGAGCTTAAGATAAAGCTCCTCTTCACATTGCTTATCGTTATCCTTTACCGCCTTGGGGCGAATATTCCGGTGCCGTGGGTAGACTCAAACGCAATAACATACTTTGAGGCGCAAACCAGCGGTACTATATTGCAGTATATGAGTCTGCTTTCCGGAGACGCATTCGGAAGAGCTACTCTGTTCGCACTTTCGGTTTCACCGTACATTACCGCTTCTATAGTTATGCAGCTTCTTACCATTGCCATTCCCAAACTGGAAGCATTGGCTAAAGAGGGCGAGAGCGGTAAAAAGAAAATTTCCGCCATTACAAGAATTGTTACAGTGGTTCTCGCGTTGATTACATCATTCGGTTACGCGATGTATCTTTACAATTTCAGTTACAACGGTCAGAGGATGATTACCTTTGCGGTAGGCTCCGAGGGCGCGGTATTTAAGATAATTGTAATGATAGCATGTTATTGCGCAGGCGCAGCAATGGTTATGTGGCTTGCCGAAAGAATCAATGAATTCGGTATCGGAAACGGTATATCCATCATTCTTTTCGCGAACATCATAGCAAGAGTTCCCACCTATGTGGCAAATCTTTGGAACATGATCTATGACGGCAGCTTCAAGCCTCTCGGAATTCTTTGGGTAGTGCTTATAATAGTTGCGGTACTTGCGGTTATATACTTTGTTGTTTGGTTTACAAACTCAGAAAGAAGAATACCTGTTCAGTACGCAAAGAGAGTTGTCGGGCGTAAAATGTATGGGGGTCAGTCCTCCAGTCTGCCTATGAAGCTTAATATGTCGGGAGTCATGCCGATTATTTTCGCAAACTCAATAGTCGCTATCCCCGCAACCATAGCAAGCTTTTTCCCGAACAGTGGTTTCTGGCAGGGAGTAAACAACATTTTCAATTACAGTAAGCCTCTTTATATTGTAATCTTTATTCTGTTGTTGGTAGGGTTTTCGTTCTTCTATATAATGATTTCGTTTAACCCGGTAGAGGTGGCGAACAATATAAGGAATAACGGCGGAGCTATTCCCGGTATTCGTCCCGGAAGACCTACAATAGAATATATACAGAAAATACTGAAACGTATTACTTTTATAGGCGCGGTTTTCCTGTGCTGCATTTCCGGTTTACCGCTTATCGCGAACGCTATAGCGATGCTGTTTAATTTTAACGGACTTGCGGAACTTGCTTTCGGCGGTTCGTCGTTGCTTATCGTAACCGGCGTCGCGCTTGAAACCATACGCGAGCTTGAAGCACAGCTTACAATGCGTAACTATAAAGGATTCCTTGATTGATTATAAACACACACCTTTAACAAAAAAATTCCGGAGGTAAACGATGAATTTAATTTTAATGGGTGCGCCCGGCGCAGGTAAAGGAACACAATCCGCGAAAATTTCGGAAAAGTACAAAATTCCCGCAATAGCGACAGGAGACATTCTCCGGGGAGCAATCAAAGCCGGGACAGAACTTGGAAAATCCGCAAAGAGCTATATTGATGCCGGAAAGCTTGTGCCTGACGATGTGGTTATAGGAATTATTAAGGAATATCTTTCGACAGATGCCTGTAAAAACGGTTTTATACTTGACGGGTTTCCGCGCTCGATTCCTCAGGCTCAGGCGCTCGATAATCTTGGAGTTAAGATTGATGTTGTCCTGAGCATAGAGGTTCCGGACGATAAGATAATAGAGAGAATGAGCGGAAGAAGGGTATGCTCCTGCGGGGCTTCATACCATGTGGAGTACAATCCTCCCAAGACCGAAAATATATGTGACAAGTGTGGAAATGAGCTTTATATCAGGGATGATGACAGCAGGGAAACCGTTGCAAACAGGCTTAAGACCTATCACGAGCAGACCGAACCTCTCAAGGAATTCTATGAGGCAAAGGGACTTCTTGTCACGGTAATCGGTCAGGAGAAGGTTGAAGATACGACCGCCCTCGTATTCAAGGCTCTTGACGGGATAAAAGCATGATATAAGAACCGAGGTAGATTTTCGGATGATACAGTTGAAGAATCCGTCGCAGATAGAGCAAATGAAAAAAGCCGGAAGAATAACCGGCGAGGCTCTGCTTGTCGCCCGTGACCATATCCGTGAGGGTATCAGCACGTATGAGCTTGACAGTATAATCAGGAAATATATTGAGTCGTGCGGCGCAAAACCCTCTTTTCTCGGGTATGCGGGCTTTCCGGGCAGCGCATGTATAAGCATTAACGATGAGGTTATTCACGGCATTCCCTCAAAGGAAAAAATACTTCGTGAAGGGGATATTGTTAAAGTCGATGTAGGGGCTTTTTACAAGGGGTTTCACGGAGACGCCGCAAGGACTATACCGGTCGGTAAGGTGGACGAAGAATCAATGCGTCTGATAACGGTTACAAGAAGCAGTTTTTTTGAGGGTATAAAAATGCTTAAGCCCGGCAACAGGATCGGTGATATAGGTCACGCAATTGATGCCTTTGTGGTGCGGAACGGCTATAGCACCGTGAAACGGTATATCGGTCACGGAGTCGGTCATGAGCTTCACGAGCTTCCGGATGTTCCGAACTACGGTACTCCCGGAAGAGGCGCGAGACTGTGTACCGGTATGACTCTTGCCATAGAGCCCATGGTAAATGTGGGTACCGACAGAGTCAGGGAATTGTCGGACGGATGGACGGTAAAAACAGAAGACGGAAAACTGTCCGCGCATTATGAAAATACTGTCGCGCTTACTGCTGACGGTGTTTTGAATATGACGCTGATAGAGGAAGATTTTTAAGTTTTTATGTTTTGGCTAAGGTCAAAGAAACAGAGGAGGGATTATTCTGCCGAAAGATGATGTAATCGAATTTGAGGGTAAGGTGGTTGAAGCTTTGCCTAACGCGACATTCAAAGTTGAGCTTACAAACGGTCATATGGTTACCGCGCATATTTCCGGTAAGCTCAGACTCAATTATATTAAAATTTTGCCGGGAGACCACGTTACGGTAGAGGTATCTATATATGACCTTACAAAAGGACGCATAACCTGGCGCTCAAAATAATGAATGATATTGTAAAATGTTATTCAGGCGAATTTCGCAAAAAATACTTTAAAGAAAGGCAGGTTTACAGAAAATGAAAGTTAAACCGTCCGTAAAGAAGATCTGCGAAAAATGCAAGATCATCAAAAGAAAAGGTAAAGTTATGGTGATTTGCGAAAACCCCAAGCATAAACAAAAACAGGGTTGAAAAATTACACAGAAGTTACCGATTCAATCTAATCAGAAAGGTGAAAAAACAGAATGGCACGTATAGCTGGTGTTGATATTCCGAACAACAAGCGCGTAGAAATAGCCCTTACTTACATTTACGGTATAGGCCGCAAAAGCGCGAACGACATTCTTTCCAAGACAGGTATCAGTCCCGATACCAGAGCAAAGGATCTTACCGAGGAAGAAATAGCAAAGCTCCGTGATGAAATCGAAAATTCTTATACGGTTGAAGGCGACCTGCGCAGAGATGTGTCTCTCAATATAAAGAGAATGGTTGAGATAAACTGCTATCGCGGTATCAGACACAGAAAGGGACTTCCGGTAAGAGGTCAGAGAACAAAGACTAACGCGAGAACAAGAAAAGGTCCCGCGAAGACTATTGCTAACAAGAAGAAATAAAGGAGTGGCAAGAATATGGCAAAAGTATCGGCAAAGAAAGTTGTCAAAAGACGCCGCGAGAGAAAAAATGTTGAAAAGGGTACCGTACACATTCAGGCTACCTTTAATAATACAATAGTAACTATTACCGACGTTAACGGCAACGCGATTTCCTGGGCATCGGCTGGGGAGTTGGGCTTCAAAGGCTCAAGAAAGTCTACTCCTTTTGCGGCTCAGTCAGCGTCTGAGGCAGCGGCAAGAGCGGCAGTTGAGCATGGTCTGAAATCGGTTGAAGTATATGTAAAAGGTCCCGGATCAGGACGCGAATCCGCAATCCGCGCGCTTGAGACAGTAGGTCTTCAGATTACTCTTATAAAAGATGTTACTCCGATACCTCATAACGGATGCAGACCGCCCAAACGCAGACGCGTATAATTTAAACAGGAGGCAGATATAAAATGGCAAGATATACAGGTCCCGTATGCAAACTTTGCCGCAGAGAGGGTAAAAAGCTTTACCTCAAGGGCGACAGATGCACGAGCGGAAAGTGTGCCATAGACCGCAGAAGCACAGCTCCGGGTCAGCATGGCGCGACAAGAAAGAAAACCGGAGAATACGGACTTCAGCTTCGTGAGAAGCAGGCTACAAGAAGATATTACGGAGTTCTTGAAAAACAGTTTAAGAATTACTATGAGGAGGCAGCACGCAAAGAGGGTATGACGGGTGAAAACCTTTTGGTTCTCCTTGAGCGCCGTCTCGACAATACCGTATACAGAATGGGTATGGCTGAATCTCATAAGGAAGCTCGCCAACTGGTTCTTCATGCTCATTTTACGCTCAACGGAAAAAAGGTTAATATTCCTTCGCTGCTTGTTAAGCCCGGAGACGTTATTGCCGTAAAGGAATCCAGTCGCTCGGGCGCAAAATTCAAGGCAATCGCGGAATCGCTTGAAACCAAGACGGCTCCCAAGTGGCTTGATGTTGATAAATCGGCTCTCAGCGCAAAGGTAACCGCGTTCCCCGCAAGAGAGGATATTGACTTTGATTTCAACGAACAGCTTATCGTTGAGTTGTACTCCAAGTAATACCGCGTATGAACGGATGTCGGCGGTTTTATAAAATCCCCGGTCAGATATCCGCATTACCCTGAAGCAAGACATTATCTTGAACAAAAATATAACAGGAGGTTTTTATTTGGAATGATTGAGATAGAGAAGCCCAATATAACGACCGTAAATTTGAGTGAAGACGAATCCAGCGGAACATTTGTTATAGAACCGCTTGAAAGAGGCTTCGGCACAACACTTGGCAACTCGCTGCGCAGAGTGCTGCTCAGTTCGCTTCCCGGCGTTGCGGTTACGAATATCAAAATTGACGGTGTGTTGCACGAATTCTCCACAATTCCCGGTGTTACAGAGGATGTAACCGAAATCGTATTGAATGTCAAGGGCATTACCGCGAAGCTTCATTGTCAAGGTCCCAAGACAGTAGTTATTGACGTGGTAGGCGAGCATGATGTAACCGCGGGCGATATCAAGCAGGACACGGATATAGAAATTCTTAACCCGGACCATCATATAGCAACGGTTGCCGAAAACGAGAGATTCTATATGGAACTTACTTTCAACTGTGACAGAGGTTATGTTTCACAGGAGCGCAACAAGCAGCTTCACAGTGAGATGATGGGAATGAATTCTTCCATGCCTATCAACACGATATTCACAGACTCAATATACACCCCCGTTTATAAGGTTAATTACCATGTCGAAAATACCCGTTCGGGAAGCAATACAGACCTCGATAAGCTGACGCTTGACGTGCTTACAGACGGGACTATTTCGGCGAAAGAAGCGATTTCACTCGGAGCCAAGATTCTCAATGAGCATCTCAACTTGTTTGTGGATTTGTCTGATGATGCAAAGAAGACTGAAATCATGGTTGAGAGAGAAGAAACTATAAAAGAAAAGGTTCTTGAGATGACCATTGAGGAACTTGACATGTCTGTGCGCAGCTTCAACTGTTTGAAGCGCGCGGGCATTGACACTGTTGAAGATCTTACAAATCGTACCGAAGAGGATATGATAAGAGTCCGCAATCTCGGTAAGAAGTCGCTTGACGAAGTTATTCAGAAGCTCCATTCACTCGGTCTTGACCTGAAGCGTGAAGAGGAGTAAGAAATTATAATTAGGCAGAAGGAGGGAAAAATAAATGCCCGGAACCAGAAAACTTGGCAGACCTACCGCACACAGAAAGGCAATGCTCCGCGGAATGGTTACCCTGCTGCTTGAGAACGGACAGGTCGAGACGACTCTCGCCAGAGCAAAGGAAGTTCGTTCCATTGCAGAAAAAATGATTACACTCGGTAAGAAAAATACACTTGCCAGCCGCAGAGCGGCTCTTGCATATATTACAAAGGAAAGCGTTGTTACAAAGCTGTTCAGCGAAATAGCTCCGAAGTATGCAGAGCGCAACGGCGGATATACTCAGGTTTTTAAGATAGGTCCCCGCAGAGGAGATGCTGCGGAAATGGCTGTTGTTAAGCTTATAGATTCGGAAACCACCGCTCCCGCGGTGGCAGAAGAGAAAAAATAAACTTCACATCGGCAGATAAACCGAATTTTAAGGTCTTTGGAGATTTCCGAAGACCTTTTCCCTTTTTAATGCATGATTATCTCCGCAGTACACATATGAAAAATACATGTCAGGTAAGAAAAAACTGAAATTTAATTCGAGATTTTGAGTTATTTTTTGAGAGCTTTTGCTCCTTTATTTTGCAATCTCGGTATTTTTTGTTATAACTAAATTAAAATGTATCCCGCATTCTTTTTTGAGGCGGGGAATTACTTGATTTTTTCTGCATGGAGAAAAAATCTCCCACTGAAAATGTTGAATGACGGGGAATAACCCCTTATTTGAATATAAATTGAGCATATCCAAAATCCGATAATGCTTTTCTCATACATTATACTTTTTAAGATATGCTCTATATATGATATATTTATTTTAATTTCAAAATATATTATTTTTATATCATTGGTTAATAAAAAAATCATTTATTTACTTTTGTAAATAATTTATTACAAAAAATTCACTGCCAAATAAAGTTGAACTTTCTCCCGTGATTAATGCCTCATTCCACATTATCATCACTACCAAGGCAATATATGTTAAAAATGTCAGTACGATACCTATGATTGAACATATCAGACCGGCAATTGCCTTGGAATTCATGGTTTTTATGCGATTTTCGCTTTTTGCTTTAACTGCAAATACTATTGATATTATTCCTGTTACAAGGTTTAGAAATCCACAGCAAATAAACAGACTTAACAAGGTATACAGTCCCAGAATCAACGAGGCGTATGAATAATTATTTTCTTTTTTTATATTTTCATTGGAGTTATTGCTCTGTACATTTTGGTGTAAGTCGCCTGCTCCGGAATTATTTACATAAAAGCTGTCAGAGCTGTATTGTCCGGGTTCTTCGGTGTTTTTTAAATTGTTATCGCTTTTGTCGTTTATATTATTGCCGTTATAATTAAAATTATTTTCCGAATCGTAATTTCCGTTCACGGTCAAGCCCTCATCTTCTAATTATTGATAATCTATTTTAACATAATTTTGTATTAAATACAACGGAAATTTTAAATATTCATAAAATATTAATAATATATATACAAAATAAAGTTATAATTGAATCACTTTATGATAGAGAGGTCAGAACTGCCACATGGGTGTTGATAAATCGCACGATATAAAGAAAAAAAGACTCAAAACATACCTGATTTTAAATGCTACGGTTTTGATAATGGCTGTAATTACGGTAGTTTTCAGAAATTTTACAGTCAGCCATAATGAATTGCATATTTTGAGCCTTTTTACCAAATGTCCCAGCACCCTTTTGTTTCATATCTACTGTCCCATCTGCGGGGGAACCAGGGCAATTGCCGCACTGATGAGACTTGACATATCGGAAGCCGTAAAGTGCAATGCTTTTGTTGTGTTCTTAAGGCAACACCGCGCAACAGCAGAAATCGAATTCTGCGTAACGGAACGATGACAAAAAGGACAGAAAGCCCCCG
>CALWJX010000006.1 GCA_944381085.1 uncultured Clostridia bacterium | reverse complement strand
CGGACAGTTTTGCGCCGAGCAAAACTGCGGCATACAGCAAGAGATTACCATTATTTTGTATTCTTTACGCTGTATGCTTAACCCGGACAGTTTTGCGCCGAGCAAAACTGCGGCATACAGCAAGAGATTACCATTATTTTGTATTCTTTACGCTGTATGCATAATAACATTATATCACAACCCCCAAAACAAGTAAATGGAAAAAATAATGAAAAATATTGAAATGTTTTTATTTTTGTTGTATAATTACTCAAGAAGCCTTAAATCGGCGCTTTTCCAAACGGAAACGCAAATTATCTCATATACCGGCTCAGAAAAACTCCAATATAAATAAAATTGTAAGAGGAAAATAACTTGAGTAAATGTTACCTGTGTCCGCGTGAATGCGGAGTTGAAAGAAGCGAAAAAAGCACCGGGTTCTGTAAAATGCCCGCTGACCTTTATGTCGGAAAAAGTATGCTTCACATGTATGAAGAGCCCTGTATTTCGGCGGAGCACGGAGCGGGAGCAATCTTCTTTTCGGGTTGCAATCTCCGCTGCGTGTACTGCCAGAACCGTAAAATAAGCCTGCTTTCTCAGGGAAACAGAACAAGTGAGTCGGAACTTGAAAAAATCATTTTCGGGCTGTGCGAACAAGGCGCGGAATGTATCGAATTCATAACCCCGACACATTACACGGACAGACTTGCAAATTTACTTTACAGAATAAAACCCAAACTGTCCGTGCCTGTCGTATGGAACAGCGGAGGCTATGAAAAAGTCGAAACCCTGCGCGCTTTGAACGAACTTGTCGATATTTACCTGCCCGACTTCAAGTACTTTTCCTCAGAGCTTTCACTCAGATACTCCGCGGCGGGCAACTACCCTGAAGTCTGCACCGACGCTATAAAGGAAATGCTGCGCCAGACCGGAAAGCCGAAGTATTCGCAAGACGGAAAAAAGCTTGCGGGAGGCGTAATTGTACGTCATCTGGTGCTTCCGGGATGCAGACATGATTCGATAAATATTCTCAGACATCTTAGAAGTATTGTTGAGCCCGACGATATTATACTCAGTCTTATGAGCCAATATACTCCCGATTTTTATATGCAGAATCGGGAGTGCGTCAGACACAAAAACCTGGAGCGTAAACTTACGTCTTTTGAATATAACAGTGTGCTCGACGAAGCGACAAGGCTCGGATTTTCGGGATATTTTCAGCATCGGGACTCGGCAAGTGCGGCATTTACCCCGGATTTCTGAGCAAATCAATTAAAAATTTCAATAGGAAATTCGCCTACTGTCTGCATAATTCCGTTTTCAGCCTTATTCCCCATAATACGCCTTTGTATATATCTCTTTGATTTCTCTGATTAAGGGATACCTCGGGTTTGCGCCCGTACACTGGTCGTCAAAAGCGTCCTGCGCCATTCTGTCAAGAACAGAGAAAAACTTATCCTCATCCGGAACATACTCACGGACAGTTGATTTTATACCTATGCACTCCTTAAGTTCGTTTATCCTGTTTATAAAGCTCTCAAGCTTCGCCTCGTCCGAATCCTCGCAGACTCCGGCGTACTGTGCGAGTTTTGCATAGCGTTCAAGCGTTTTGGGATACTGATACTGAGGGAACAAGCCCATTTTTTCTGGAACGGGATCGGCGTTATACCGCATAACATACGTGATAAGCAAGGCGTTTGCCACTCCGTGCGGCAGATGAAAATAAGCTCCCAGCTTATGCGCCATAGAATGACACAGTCCCAAAAACGCATTTGCGAACGCCATACCGGCAATCGCCGCCGCCACGGACATCTTTTCTCGAGCGTAGGGATTATTCTCTCCCTCGTTATATGCCAACGGTAGATATTCAAATATGATCTGCACCGCCTGGCAGCTGAGTCCATCGGTGTAATCGGTCGCCATCATCGATCCATAAGCTTCTATCGCATGAGTCAAAGCGTCAATTCCGGAAGCCGCGGTCAGACCTTTAGGGACAGTAAGCTGCAAATCCGCGTCAATAACCGCCATATCCGGCATCAGCTCATAATCCGCGACAGGATATTTAATTCCGCTTATGTCATCGGTTATTACCGAGAAGGGCGTCACCTCCGAACCGGTGCCCGCGGTAGTGGGAATTGCGACAAAATATGCCTTTTGTCCCATTTTCGGGAAAGTATAGATTCGCTTTCTGATATCCGAAAACCGTTCCGCCATCAACGTAAAATCAAGCTCGGGGTGTTCATACAACGCCCACATGATTTTTGCCGCGTCCATAGCGGAGCCTCCGCCCACAGCCACTATAAGATCAGGCTCATATGCCTTCATTTCCTCCGCCCCTCTTATCACGCAGGAAATCACGGGGTCAGGCTCAACTCCCGAAAAAACCGTATAGTCGATTCCTTCATCCGAAAGCCTTTTGGTAACCGATGACGAAAGTCCGCTTTTCTCAAGAAACCGGTCGGTCACGACAAAGGCTCTTTTTTTGTTTTCGGCGGCAAGTTCTTTTATCGCGGTAACAAGACAGCCTCTTTTCATATAAACTTTTTCGGGCGCTTTTGCCCAAAGAGTATTTTCCCTTCTGCGCGCCACCGTTTTAATATTCATCAGATGCTTTACACCCACATTTTCGGACACCGAGTTTCCTCCCCAGCTTCCGCAGCCCAGAGTCAGCGAGGGCGAAAGAGCGAAGTTATATATATCTCCTATGGCGCCGAACGACGCGGGGGTGTTTACAAGTATTCTGCCGGTCTTCATCCGGCGCTCAAACAAGCCGAGTTTTTCCTTTTCTCTGATCTCGTCAATATAAATTGACGACGTATGCCCTATACCGCCTTCCCTTACAAGACAGTCGGCGATTTCAAGAGCCTGCTCAAAGTCTTTGGATTTATACAGCGCAAGCACCGGAGAGAGCTTTTCCTTTGCCAGCACCTCGCTGTCGGAATAATCCTCAAGCTCAGCTATAAGAATTTTGGTATCGGAAGGCGCTGAAATCGACGCCATACCGGCAATCTTTGACGCGCTCATACCCACCACGTCCGGATTTATCCTTCTGCCGTCGGGAAACATAAACAGGCGTAGCCTTTCCTTTTCCTCCTCATCAAGTATTCTGCACCCGCGCCGGGCAAACTCATCCCTGACGCTTTCGTAAACCTCGGCGTCCGCGATAAGCGCCTGCTCCGACGCGCATATCATACCGTTGTCGAATATTTTTGAATGTATTACGGAATTTACCGCAAGCGTGATATCCGCGCTTTTATCTATAATTACCGGGGTATTTCCCGAACCCACGCCGAGCGCGGGTTTGCCGCAGGAATAAGCCGCGCGCACCATCCCCGGTCCTCCGGTGGCAAGCACGATATCGCACCGCGACATAAGATATGAGGTGCTCTCGGTCGATATATCGGTAAGCCAGGATATTACTCCCTTTGGCGCTCCCGCCTTATACGCCGCCTCCGCCATAATCCGCGCAGCCATTACGGTACATTCCTTCGCGGCGGGATGAGGACTTATTATTATGCCGTTTCGGGTCTTCAGGGCAAGCAATATTTTGAAAATCGCCGTAGACGTGGGATTTGTCGTGGGTATTACCGCGGCTATCACTCCCAAAGGCTCAGCGATTTTTTTAATTCCGGTCAGACTGTCCTCCTCAATCACGCCGACAGTCTTTGTATTTTTATACGCATTATATACATATTCCGCGGCAAAATGATTCTTTATCACCTTGTCCTCCATGACTCCCCTGCCCGTCTCCTCATACGCCGCTTTTGCAAGCGGAATCCTTTGAGCGCTTGCTGCCATAGCCGCGGCAAAAAATATCTCGTCAGTTTTTTCCTGAGAAAATGTCGAAAATTTTTCCTGCGCGGCTCTCACCTCGCTGACGATCCGGTCTATCTTATCGGTCGATTTTTCATTTAATGTTGCATTCATATGATTATTTTACCGCCTTTCTTTTCTCTGTTGATATTTTTGCCATAGTCGATTGATTTTAACCTCAAAAAATAAAAACGAAACTGTGAAAAATCTGTATTTTTTGTCAACATCATAACCGTTATATTGCATAAAATTTCCCGATTTGACATTTTCAAATTCTACGTAAAATCACAGTATGTTCACTTGACATTTTATTTTTAAGTGGTATAATATATAATAGTTAACGCATTAACGATTAACGTGTTAACTGTTTTATTTCCCTACAGTTAATGTGTTAAAATAGTCAGATTTATAGAAAGGATACACCATTATGACGGATAATGAACGGACAGAAAGAGAGCAACTTTGCCAAAACGCAATGCGTTTGTTTATGCTTACAAACAGAATGCACAAAAAAATTGCAAACCGCAGAACCGCAAGTCTCGGAATCCATCCATCTCAGCACAGAATGCTGATGCATTTGTCCAGCTGTAAAAACACACCGTCACAGCGGGAGATAGCGGAACATTTTGACATCAGCTCCGCCGCCGTTGCGGTAACTCTGAAAAAGCTCGAAAAAGACGGCTATATCATTAAAAGCAAAAACGCGGACAGATACGACAGCCGCTTCAACGAGATAACGATTACAGAAAAAGGCAAACGCGAAGCCGAGGCAACCTCTGAATATTTCAAATACATTGATATTCATATGTTTGATAATTTCAACAATTATGAAATCAGAGACCTTATTGAACTGCTTGAAAAGGCCAAAGAAAATCTTCAGATTATCGACAGCTATCAATCCGACATAACAGGCGAAAATGTTGACAAAAATTCACGCCAGACAGGAAAGGATGATTTGTCTTGAAGAAATGGTTAAAATATGTTAAACCGTACACCCTCTATTTCATATTGGGTCCTATCTGCATGATTGTCGAAGTTGTCGGCGAGGTTCTCATGCCTTTTTTTCTTTCAAAGGTCATCAACAACGCGACTACCGAGTCGACTTCATACAGCATAGGTATAATGGCGCTTATGATCCTCACCGCGGTGCTTATGATGGCAGGAGGCGTTGGAGGCGCGTACTTCGGCTCAAAGGCTTCTGTAAACTTTGCGGCGGATCTCAGAAACGACGTATACAAAAAAGTTCAGGAGTTCAGCTTTTCGAATATTGATAAATTTTCATCCGGCTCGCTCGTAACACGTCTTACAAACGACGTAACTCAGCTTCAGAACTTTATCAATATAATGCTGCGAATGATGCTGCGCGCTCCCGGAATGCTTATCGGCGCCATAATAATGGCGGTAATGATGAGCCCTTCCCTGTCCGTGGTCTTCGCCGTCGTCATACCTGTGATGCTTGTCGTTATTCTGCTTATCATCAGGACAGGTTTTCCCCGCTTCGGCATAATGCAGAAAAAAATAGACACCGTGAACTCGACCGTTCAGGAAAATCTTACGAACGCGCGTGTCGTCAAATCCTTTGTCAGAGAAGACTTTGAGGACGAAAAATTCGGGAAAGCAAACCGAGACCTTAAAAAATCCGGCATGGCTGCCATGAATGTTATGATATTTATGCAGCCTGTTATGACGCTGTTCATGTACGGCGCCACAATAGCCGTAATCTGGTTCGGAAGCAAGCTGATAATATCCGATTTCGGAACCGCGAACGCATTTCAGCCCGGCGACCTCTCGGCATTTATCACATATGTTACACAGATACTCATGTCTCTTATCATGACTACAATGATGCTTATGTTCTCATCCCGCGCCATGGCGTCCGGAAGACGTATTTCCGAGGTGCTCGACGAAAACATAGATATCAAAAACAGTGACAATATAGACGAGGACAGAAAGATAACACACGGCAAAATCGAATTCAGAAATGTTACGTTCAGGTATTACAAAAGCAGCGAAAACCCGGTGCTTGACAATATAAATCTTACAATAAACCCCGGTATGACGGTGGGAATTATCGGTTCTACGGGCTGCGGCAAAACCACTCTGGTATCAATGATACCGAGACTTTATGACGCGGACGAGGGTGAGGTACTGATAGATGACATAAATGTCAAGGAATACTCGCTTTATCATCTGAGAGAAGGCGTCGGCATGGTGCTGCAAAAGAATGTTCTTTTCTCCGGAACCATAGAAGAAAACCTCCGTTGGGGTGACAAAGACGCCTCAGAGGAAAAGATATATGCCGCCGCCGAAAACGCTCAGGCAGACAAATTCGTCAGGAACTTTACCGAAGGCTATCAGACCGAACTCGGACAGGGCGGCGTAAACGTCTCCGGAGGACAGAAGCAAAGACTTTGCATAGCGAGAGCGTTGCTGAAAAACCCGAAAATACTGATTCTCGACGATTCCACATCTGCAGTCGATACCGCAACCGAAGCCCAGATTCGCAAAACATTCAGAAATGAGCTTTCCGACTCCACCAAAATAATCATCGCGCAAAGAATCACATCGGTAATGGACGCCGATGAAATAATAGTAATGAACGACGGAAAAATCACGGGAATCGGAACTCATGAGCAACTGCTCGAAAACAACGTGGAATATCAGGAAATATACAATTCGCAAATGGATAAAAAGGAGGCATAAATATGGCAAGATCGCTTGAACAGCTTCAGAAGCAATATAACAGCTCCGCCTCCTCAAATCAGGGTATGCGCATGGGAGGTCCCGGCAGAGGGGGGCCCGGAGGAAGAGGTCACGGCGGCAGGGGCAGTCACGGTTCAAAGCCCAAGGATATCAAAGCCACGACAAAAGGACTTTTCAGATACATAGGAAAATACAAATTTCTGCTTTTGGTAGTATTTTTATGTATGCTTATAAGCACCGCGACTTCTCTTATCGGAGGATATGTCACAAGACCTGTCATTAACAAACTCGCGGAAAATTATTCTCCGCTTGATGTAAGCTATGATTCCGGTTCCGGAGTTATATACGACTTTCTTGACAACGCAATCGAAAATTTCAGGGAAATCGCTTCCCCGCTTTTTGAAAAAATCGCCGGAAACGGAACCGGCGCCGATGTGCTCGCATATATAGCGGCAGCGCTCGTGCTGCTTGCCTGCATTTACCTTGTCGGTGTAATCACGACATATCTGCAGGCCAAAATAATGCTTTCCGCATCTCAGAATACGGTTGAAAAAATCAGAAACGATCTTTTTTCCAAGTTACAAAAGCTTCCTATCAGATATTTTGACACTCACCCGACAGGTGAGCTAATGTCAAGATTTACAAACGACGTGGACAACATAGACGTCATGATGAACAATTCTCTTACCTCTATAGTGTCCGGCGTCATACAGATAATAGGAACATTTGTGTTCATGATAACGACAAGCTGGCAGCTTACGCTCGTGACCGTAGTCTTCATCCCGGTATTTATTATGCTAAGTTCTCTGATTGCGAAAGCTTCCATGAAATATTACAGCGGTCAGCAGGCAGCGCTCGGAGCCGTAAACGGGTATATTGAGGAAACGGTTGCCGGTCAGAAGGTTATAAAAGTATTTAACCATGAGGACGAGTGTATAGAAGAATTCGACACCCTTAACGACGACCTCCGCGACAAACAGTTTTACGCTCAGTTTTACGGTGGCATAATGGGTCCGGTCGTAGGAAACACGAGCCAGATAAGCTACGGCGTGACTATAGGAGTGGGCGGCATACTTATGTGCACCGGAAATCTTGACCCCGGAGCCCTGACCGTTTTCGCGGGATACTCACGTCAGTTCAGTATGCCTATAAACAATGTTTCACAGCAGATGTCTACTATATTCTCCGCTCTGGCGGGCGCCGAAAGAGTTTTCAACGTAATGAATGAAAGCCCTGAGACCGAAGACAAACCGGACTCCATAGCTCCTGAAAAGATCAAAGGAGAGGTCGTATTCGAAAATGTGACATTCGGCTATAATCCCGACAAGACAATTCTCAAAAACATCTCGCTTTACGCCCATCCCGGTCAGAAGATAGCTTTCGTAGGTTCAACCGGTGCCGGCAAGACCACAATTACAAACCTGCTGAACAGATTTTATGATATTGAATCGGGCTCCATAACCATAGACGGCGTTGATATCAAAAATTACAATCGCGAATATCTGCGCAAAAATATCGCCATGGTACTTCAGGACACCCACCTGTTTACCGGAACGGTAATGGAAAATATACGTTACGGCAGACTTGACGCTACAGACGAGGAAGTAATCGCCGCTGCCAAGACCGCAAGCGCTCACAGCTTTATTATGCGACTGTCCGACGGGTATAAGACCATGCTTGAAGGCGACGGCGCAAACCTTTCTCAGGGTCAAAGACAGCTGTTGAACATCGCGCGCGCAGCGCTTTCCAAAGCTCCTATTCTTGTGCTTGACGAAGCCACAAGCTCGGTAGACACAAGAACCGAAAGACATATTGAGCACGGCATGGACAGACTTATGCAGAACAGAACCACTTTTGTGATAGCTCACAGACTTTCAACCGTCCGCAACGCAAACGCGATTATGGTGCTCGAAGCCGGTGAAATTATAGAACGCGGAACGCACGAACAGCTTCTCGAGCAAAAAGGACGTTACTATGAACTGTATACGGGCAAAAAAGAGCTTGACTGAAAACTTACAAGTCTCCGGGTAAATTTCATACCGCAGGTGCATTATCTTAATAAATCGGTATATCGAAGTATTCAGCTTCGGTATACCTTTTTTTTGACCCCGAGAAAAATTATTTTTACATATTGCATTTTGTATTTTTTTATGATATAATTTTGGAAACAATTCTGAAATCAAGAAAGGATATATGATTATGATCAAAAGCGTGCCCAAATTATCGGTGATCTTTTTGCTGCTTTTGTCAATGCTTGCCGGCACTTTAAGCTCCTGTATATCACACAATAACACGGATGAAATTCAAACAGGTATTGCCTCGGACGAAAGCACGTCAGGGCAAAATGAAAACGAAAGTCAGACAAATGAGGTTATAGATATCGTTACCTTTCCCGACGGAAATCTCCCCGACCTTTCTTCCCTTCTTGAAGGCGAGGACAACAGCATAAATTCTGTATACGATTTCAGGAACGCTTCCGTATCAAGTCTTAAGACCGACGGAGATCTTACGTTTGTTCAGCAAAGCGATTATACGTCCGGAGAATATGGATTGTCAACCGACAATTCCGATTGGAAGTCGGTGGGATTTTCAACCGAAATAACTTCTCCCGATTATACAGTTGAAGCAAAGTTCACGGTAAGCGAAAACGAAAAAGACGGAAATTTGAATGCTTTCTTCGCGGGCATCAGATGTGCAGCCGCAGATAATTTGTTCATCGACGGAGGCATATGGTTCGCATTCCGCGACAATACCGTATCCGCTTATGTAAAAGACGGATTTCAGGTAACATTAACGGATTCCCTGCCCTTCAGCGCGAAAGACGGCATTGTCTTTAAAGCCGCGGAAAGCGCGGAGAGCGATAAAATCGAAATTTACGCCAACGAAAAACTTATCGCGACGGTAAAAATCCAAGATAAGGTATATCTGTATTCGGACGACGGAAAAGAGCTTGCGACCTGCCCGCTTGACTATATCGCTCACGGTGAAAACTCATACGGCTATTTCAGAACGATGTCACATTATGCCAACTCTACAACAGAATACATATCTCTCAATATTGAAGACAAAAAAAGCTATACCCCCAAAGAAAACGTCTTTGCCTTTATGGACGGTCTTGAATACGCCTTTGAGGAAAAAGCTTCTTTCACCTCCGACGGAGGAGTTCTGATTTCAGACGGTGTTTTACTTGCGGACAGTGAAATGCTCGCCGACATGTTCGGATTTGAGTATACTAAAGAAAACGACACCGTGACTCTGAAAAAAGATTCCGTGACTCTGAAATTCACATCCAAGGAAACCAAAGTATCGGTAAACGACGAGCAATATAATTTTACTACCATATACCCCCGCAAAGATTCATTGCTTATTGACGCGGAAAAGTTTGCGTCAATGCTCGGATACGCCGGGAAATATGACAGTGAAAGCAAAATATATTATATTGTAAATGACACAAAAAATCTTACACAGGAGAAAACCGCCATGCTTGAAGAAAGATTTCAGCTTTACAAAGACGTCGTTTATAATTACGATGACGTCGAATGCGACAACACCGGAGTGGGACTTTATAAAAAATCAGACCCGAGTGAAAGGCTTGTGGGAATAGCCTACTCAACCTGGCACACAAACACGCGCGATTGGGGCAACGCGACGTGGGATCTGCCGCTGCTCGGCAAATACACCTCGGACAACAGAGACATCATATACCGTCACGGAGTTATGCTTGCCGAAGCGGATGTTGACTTCGTATTTATCGACTGGTCCAACAACACCGGATACGATCCCGAAACAATGAGGGACAGTCGCCCGGATTTCCGTATGATAGAAGAAGCCACCGACCTTCTGTTTGAAATCTGGTCGGAAATTCCCAATGCTCCTAAGATATGTATATTCGCGGGGCCGGGTCATAACGGCGTAGCAAGCGTCACAAGCGGTGAACATCAAAGGAAAGCAGATCAGATATACCGTGATTACGTGGAAAAATATCCCGACATGTACTTTTACTATGAGGGTAAGCCTTTACTGATATGCTACGGCGCTACCCCGACGCAGTATACCGCCAATCCGTCAAGCATCTGGCCGGACGACGAACGCTTTACCGTGAGGTGGATCACAGGATATGTAGGTCAACAGGATTCACTTTTCAACCCCAGAACTCTGCTTTCTCAAAGATATTGGAGCTGGGAAGAAAGAGGTGCCCAGACCTATACCGTATACAACGGCACTGTTGAAGCCGTCACCTGTACCGCGGCAACCAGACCTCAGGGAGAGGAAGGCGATGAAGGATACATACCCGCGGCAGGCAGAGAAAACGGCGCGACTCTGAAAAAACAATTTCAAAGAGCTATAAATCTCGGCGCGAAAATAGTGCTGCTTGTCTCATGGAACGAATGGACTACCGGAGAGCAGCCAAGTCCCGAAATTTCAAAAGACCTTGAGCCTTCGCAGATCCACGGTACATTCTATTATGACTTAATGCGAGAACAGATAAAAAAATTCAAAGGAAAAGTAACCCAGACGGAATCCTGAGAATTTTTCCGGAAAAATTAAAGATTAAACAAAAAAGAACCTGTTATCGCAACGGATATCAGGTTCTTTTCATTGAACTATACTTTTATTCGCGTTCCCAGTAAAAGTCCGCGTATTTACTTCTGAGATACTCCGCCGCGACCGACGGGTCGGAAAGGTCCTGAGACGATATTTCTTCTTTTCCTGACGCTGAATTTTTATACTCCGACAGATTCCAGCCCGTCGGATTGGCAAAATTGACGTTTGTCAATTCCACACACGCTAAAAACGCATTGTTTCCTATGCTAATCACACTTTCCGGTATATTTGCGCTTTTAAGACCGCTGCAATTGAAAAACGCGCTGTCCGCTATTTCTGTCACACCGTCCGGTATTTCCACACCGATAAGTCCGATGCAATCAGCAAAAACTTCATAATTTAAATCAGTTACTCCATCTGGTATATCAATTTCTGTCAGTCCGGAACATCCGGAAAATGCTTCGCTTCCTATATTAATGACACCGTCCGGAATATCCACGCTTGTCAGACTCTTACAATCGGAAAATGCGCCATAGCCCAAACTCGTCAGACCTTCGGGCAATTCCACATATGTAAGCCCGCGGCACCCCAAAAAAGTACCGTCTCCTATTCTTGTTACTCCGTCCGGTATTACCACTTCCGTCATATTGACGCAGTCTTTAAACGCCATATCCCCAAGGTACAATAATCCGTCGGGCAACTCAATACCGTTCAGCGAGGCGCAATTTGAAAACGCGCCGTAATCTATGCTTTTTAAACTGTCCGGCAATTTTACGTTCGCAAGTCCTTCGCAGTCCATAAATGCCATTTTGGCAATAACAGCCGTACCGGAATGTATCTCGCACGACTTTATGTTCTTATCGGCTTTTATAAGAGCGGCATATCGGTTTTCATCGTTGCCGAGATAATACGCATTATCGAATTCATTGTATTTTAACTCATCGCACCCGTCAAACGCTCCGTAGCCTATGTTTATCACGCTGTCCGGTATCTCTATACTTGCCAAACTGCTGCAGTTTTCAAAAACAAGCCCGCCTATAACTGTCACACCATCCGGTATCTCCACGCTCTTAAGAGCGTAACAATTGTAAAACGCGCCGTCGTCTATGATTTTTACCCCGAACGGTATCTGTACGCTTGTCAGATTTGTGCAATTTGCAAACGCATAGTAATCTATATACGTCACCCCTCCGGAAATTACCAACCTTTCAAGACTTGTGCATTCGGAAAACGCGCTGCTTCCTATTTTAATAACCTGTTCTCCTTCATATTCATCCGGAGTTTTCAAAATTGCAGAATCTCCTAAATATAAAGAAATTTCATAACCGCCGTCAATATGTGTAAATACAAAATCCTCATAGTTAACGCTTTCTTCAATTATGTCTATTTCACTGTCAGACTCATCATTATCACTTGTCTGCTCGGCACTGCTTTCAGCGTCAATAAATTCATTGTTATCACGGCAGGAAGATAACAATGCCAAAATCAACAATATGCAAAGACCGTAAACCAAAAGTTTCTTTTTTGACATAAGACGCCTCCGATATTATTATGTTTTTAGTAAATGATAACATATTTATCTCTGAATGTCAACCCATAAAAATTTATTTTTTACAAAAAGATAACGAAAAACCAAGGTCAAAACGAAATGACCTTGGTTTTTGGGTGAAACAATACTAATCACTTTTTATCAACAATAGACTCCTGTCCCATTGTAAATATATTTTCATCTTTCCGTTCAGGAACATTGATCATCCCAGCTTCCAATAAAAATCAACATAGTTATCTGTCAGATACTCCGCCGCGACCGACGGGTCGGAAAGGTCCTGAGACGATATTTCCGTTCCCTTCTCGAACTCCTCTTTGGATGAATACCGCCATCCGGAAGGATTTTCGAAAACAACATCCGTAAGCAGGCTGCACTCGGAAAACGCATATCCGTATATATATTTTACGCTTTCCGGTATCGTGACGTTATTAAGCGTCTCGCAGACGGCAAACGCGCTGTCACAGATCACGCGAGTAGTTTCCGGATGTATATTGTAAGCTATTTTGCTGATATATTTCGTCTCCACAAGTACAACATACGGGTTTTTTTCGTTTCCGAGGTAGTACGCGTCTTCATACTCATTGTACTGCAGCCTGTTGCAGTCGTCAAACGCATATGAGCCTACATACATGATCCCGTCGGGCAATGACAAGCTTTTAAGACCGTAACAGTCTCTGAAAGCCGACATCCCTATACTCTTCACACTTTCGGGTATGGTCACGCTTACAAGTTCTTCGCAGCCGGAAAACGCGCTGTCCCCAATGCTTACAACGGGTTGTCCTTCATACTCCCCCGGTATTTCAAGCTCGCTCGCCGTACCGTAATAAGAGGATATTTCATATCCGCCCTCAACGGGTTTAAATTTGAATCTGACATAATCCTCGCTGCCGTCACCGTTCTGATTTTTCCCGTCATCTCCGCCGGTATCCTCATTGATGTCGCCCGTGTCGACAGCGGTGCCGCTTTCTGTCGCGGCACCGCCTTCATTATCGCCGTTGACAATATCGCCGTCAGCATTTTTGCAAGACGTAAACATCATGAAAATAAAAACTGCGCAAATACTAAAAATTAAAATGTTTCTCTTTAACACAATATCACCTCCGTCATTTTAGCAAAATAATAACACACTCACACCTAAATGTCAATACAAATCGTGCATTTATATTAAAATAACGACGTTTTCCGACAACATTGCTATTAAAGATTATATGTTTTATGTATGTTCAGGAAAAACTGTCAGATTTCGGTTCAGAGGCCTTTTCACTCGCCTACAACAACCTCGACTTCAAACTCTTGCCCGCCGCAGCTGACCTTTACATTGGCTTTACCCAACTTTCCCGCGGGTCGTACTATTCCGTTTTCGTCTACAGTGACAATTTCGGAATTTTTATTTTCAAATTCAACATTGTCCTTTGCCTCACAAATCTCATACCATGTGTCGTCGGAATACCTCGCCATACCCCTTATCTGTCTCTTTTCCCTGCCGGACAGGCTTATATTGTATATCTTTTGCATCGGCGTAAAGGAAATTACCTTTTTGTCCGGGTCATTGAAAACAAATCCTTCAGGATATACATATACTAAAAACTCGCAGAACAAATCCTTATATTTGGCGTCAATGTACGTATATCCCGGTTTCTTGGCGGTTATTGTGAATCCGTCTATCCCTATTACCGAGCGGTCGTAATTGGAAAATTCCACATCGGACTTTACAGGCTCGGTCTCATAGCAGACATTGAACAAATGCAGTCCTATCCCGCGGCTCTCACCCTCGTGCATACGATAAAAATGCGGATGTTCAAGGGTTATGCAGTTCTTGTGGGGAATCTCTTCGCGTTTCCAGGGTATAATCTCGCGTTTTATGTTTTCCCTGTCAAGCTCGGAATAATAATCGTCCTCCATCTCCTCAAACGTATATTTGTGGAATCATGTACCCCATTTTCCCCATTGGTTTCCGTAGGCGTATCCGAGGATCATATTGTCTCCCGATTTGATATGATGAAGCTCGTCGCCGGAAATACCGCAGTTGTGAAGCATAAAGCTTGTATTGACTCTCAGATCGTTTACACGCCGGAAGCTTATACCGTCATCCGACTCAAATACCGCGAGCATACTCTTTTCATTCAGTCTGCTGTCGGTCGAAAGAGCTATAAATTTATCGAGGTCTTCGCAATACACCACGTCAAAAGAGTCGTTCGACATGGATTTTCTCTGATATGCCACTCCGTGAAGCGTGACATGCGCGGGCCAGTTTTCATCCCTGATATCCGCCGTGGCGACTCTTGTCGAAACCATGGACTTTCCGTCAGCGTCCTTTTCGGACCAGGTATAATACATATAAAGCGTATTTTCCTTTACGGCAAATGAAAACTCACCCGCGCCCCAATCATGCCAGTCACCGTCGAAATATATTACCGGAGCCGGTTTGCCTATCCATTCAAGTCTGCCGTCCGCGGTATCCCGCGTCTCGCCCCAACCGTTTCCGGTCCATTTCATAAAGGGACCGGTGGACGATTTCGACCTTGCGACAAAAGTATTGTTGCACACACCTCCCCAATCGTTGAATATAGTTGAGGTGTAACCTATGTAGTAATATCCGCCGAACCTGATAACACCGGGGTCACATACCGAAAACCAATCCATGGAATCCGGAGTCGGCGTCATAATTACCTTTTCATCCGTCCATGTCTTGCCTCCATCCTCAGAGCGGCGGTATGTAAACCAGTCCGCCTCGTATCCGTCTCCGGGAGAGGCAAACCAAGCCTCGCATATGCCGTCATGCACCATAATTGACGGTCCGTACCTGTAACCCCAGCTCTGCGTGTCACGAGGCATATAAATATCGTATCCTTCATCCGGAAGCACAAGTCTGAAATGTTTGCTGCTCATATCAAAAAATTCCTTTCATATTAATATCAATTAAATATCAATGTTTTAATTGACGCGTCAAGTTTACCATATTAACTCTTGTTTGTCAATAGCATTTTGTATAATTCCGAAAAATATTAAAGTTCAGTATTTCGGTCGGTATTTACAACAAAATAAAAAGCAAAGTCAACCGTATTGATTGACCTTGCTTTTTCAGGCTTATCCGCCGAGCCGTTACATGAACAAGCCTCAGTTTAAACACAAATAAATGTCTTTTTAGGTAATGTTAAAAGAATCAGGCGTCCGCCATTTGTCCGGCTACCGCGCCGTCCACTCCTTGTTTGACCTCGCCGTAAACAATGCCGTTTACATTTCCGCGGACTTTACCTTTAATCGTTCCTTTTATGTTTCCGTCGATATTTCCCTCGACGTCCCCCTCAATAATTCCGAGAACATCCCCGTTTATATCTCCGTAGACAGAACCTTTGATTACCGCCTTCTCTCCTATCTGTCCGTCTATGATACCTCTGACGTCGCCTCCGACGGTTCCGTTGACGTCTCCGAACACAGCCTGCACAACATATACGTTTCCTCCGACGCAACCGTTGATATCCCCGTCCAGGAGTCCCTGGTAATTTCCGTCTATTCTTCCGTTCAGGTCTCCCAGAATATTGCCGTGAGTGTTTCCTTTTACCGTTCCGTTTAGGTCTCCGTCAATAAGTCCCTGAAAGTTGCCTTCTACCGTTCCGTCAAGGTCTCCGAGCAGATTTCCCGAAAAATTCCCGCAGACTGTTCCGCCAAGATCCGAATCCAGAATTCCGCTGAAATTGCCGCCAACCGTTCCCGTCATATCACCTTTGAGAGTACCGTTAAAGTTGCCTCCAATACTCCCCTTGAAATCTCCCTGCATGTCGGCACAGGTCACACTTCCGTCAACACATGAAACTATATCCCCGTATATACGCGAAGCGGTTATACTCCCCTCAACCCGATTGAGTATGGAGCCCCTGACCACCTGCGCGCAGATATTTCCTTTAAATGTCTGTCCCAAAGTATAGTCAGTGTTAAACGCGGCGTCATTTATCCTTTGGTTGCACCTTACTTTTCTGGCTCCTTCTCTCTTTTCGCGGTCTGTTTTCCGGTTTGCTCTGTCATTTGCGCGTCTTATCCTGTCCTGTATTCTGGTGTTAAACCATTTTTCCCTCTCTTCGGCGTCCACAGACCAAAATCTTATACCGTAAGGAAAGCTGCTCTGATTATTCCATTGATTGTTGTGTCGGTTGAATTTTTTTGCCTTTGATTGGTTTCTGATTGTCTGCGGCATTGAATTTCTGATTTTCGCCAGTTTATCCTGCAAATTGTTTTTGTTTATATTTCCGTTTTCAGACGTAAGCATTTCGGCTATAGTCAAAGCGATATTTTCTCCCCAGCCGCCCACTATATCGGAAATTTCATCGTTCATTTCCTCTATTCTGTCCGACAGCTCGTCCGTCATGTCATCAATCCTACCCGACATTTCATCCGTCATTGATTCAATATCATCCGCTTTGGACTCAATTTCATCAATCCTTTCCGACAGCTCTTCAATTCTGTCCTCAAGCTCCTCCGGTTGCGTTCCGGAAAAATTCCGCGCGCGTTCAAGAAATTCACCGAAGGAAACTTCAAGCGCCGTCAGCCTTTCATTCAGGTCGGAAATCTCCTTTTCCGTCCTTTCCGAAGAATTGCCTCTTCCGTTTTCCTCATATACGGACTGTATGAGCTTTTCCGCTTCGCCCGTCTCGAGTTTACCTTTTCTTACAAGTTCAAGTATCCGTGCGATTTCCATAATCTTTATCCTTTCGGTTCATATATTTTTACAGCTTTCCAAGCCGTTAAATCCGTAAATGTCCGTACAACCCAATCCGAGAAATTGTAAGACTTCATCCGAAACATTTTACAATACTTTAAGATTTTTACCGTCCGTCAAAGATTTCCTCAAGCATTGCCGTAGCTTCAGCCGCGGTTATTTCCTTACGGGACAGCATATCAAAAACCTTTTCCTTGCTCAGCCTTTCGTCGCTTCCGGTTTCGCCATCCCCGATATCCTCCCGCGCATCAAGTCCCAACGCGAGCACAAGTTTTTCAAGACTGTTTTTTACCGTAGGATACGACACCCCCATTTCCCGTTCCATATCTTTAATGCTTCCCCGGCATCTCAGAAAGGTTTTGAGAAAATCCGACTGCTCGGAAGTAAGCGAGCAGAAATCACACCCGCGGAATTCTCCGTGTATTTCGGTTTGGCAGCTTTCACATCTGAGTCCGGTGATTACAAGTTTGCTTCCGCAAACGCAGCATACATTGGGTTTTTTATATTCCATATCAAAGCTCCGCATAAATAAAATATACATTACTGTCAGATTAACCCGATTATATCATACATCTCGGTGTTTGTCAATATATTTTTAAAATAAAAATTAATTTTTTCAATTATAAAATAATATATTTTAAAAACAATGGCAATTAAAATTAATTTTATTAATTCTGATATTAATTTTGCTAATGTGCAAATCACTTGAGCGGACATTTTGCATAAGCACGACAAAAAACCAAGGTCAGAGCAATGATATGCACCTCCAAAAGTGTCTAACTTTTGGGGTCACTTCACAAACGTCCGATCTTGGTTTTCATTAATCTTCACCGCGGCGCCATAGCCAAAATATCAATTTGACTCAGCCCGATATATTCTGCGCAGTATATTGTTTCGGAAATTCAATCCGAAATCAGCCCTTTTGAAGGCAAATCAGCCTCGCAAATCGGTCATCAATACAAAATCCGAATAATAATCGTTTTATTTACAACGTATAATTTTCCGTCAATTGTACACTGAATCGGTATCGACTGCCGTAAACAGCATACTTCCCTTTGCCTTTAACACTCCGTCGCACATAATTTCGGCGGCAAATTCGTATGCCGCAGCCGAACTCATGGTTGCTTTTACGGAGATTTCCAGCCTGTCGCCGGGAATAACGGGCTTTAAAAATTTAAAATCCTTTACTTTAAGCAGCATATAAAGCTTATCCGGCTCGCTTTTTGTGTCTCCGAACACCAAAGAACAGAGCTGAGCGGCGCATTCGATAAGCAAAACACCGGGCATTACGGGGGCGTCCGGAAAATGACCGGCAAAATAAGGCTCATTGACCGAAACGCATTTTATGCCATTTGCATACTTTCCGACCTCAAGCTCGGTTACACGCTCTATCATCTGAAAGGGCGGCCGCTGTTTGATTTTCTTGTTGATTTCAATTATATTCACAGGCTCAGTCCTCCGTCAAGCACAATAGTCTGTCCGGTAATGTATGAAAGCCTGTCAGACGCGAGAGCACAGACAAGATTGGCGACCTCCTCAGGCTTTCCGAACCTTTTTTGCGGAATGTTTTTCAAGTACTCGTCCTTTTTGGCCTCCGGAATATGTTCAAGCATTTCTGTCTCAATGAATCCGGGAGCTATGGCGTTGACTCTGATCCCATACCTCGCGAGCTCTTTTGCGAGAGTGGCGGTCATCGAATTGACGGCGCCCTTTGTCGCGCTGTATACGCTTTGTCCCTCAAGCGCAAGAAGAGAGCTTACCGAAGACATGTTTATAATGACTCCTTTTTTGTTTCTCATCATTTTCAGCGCGACCGACTGAGCGCACAGAAAATATCCTTTGATATTTATATCCAGACTGCGGTCGAGTGACTCCTCGGTAAGCATGAGCAGATACCTGTCATCCACAACGCCGGCATTATTTACCAACAAGTCGGGAATACCCAATTCTCCGCAAACCTCATCCACCATCCTAACCACCTGCTCCCTGTCACACACATCCGCCTTGCAGCACAAAGCGCGGCGACCCATGGCAATGATTTCATCCGCGGTTTTTTGAGCCTCTTCGTCATTGGACCGATAGTTTACCGCTATGTCATATCCGTCCTCCGCAAGCTTTAGCGCACACGCCTTCCCTATTCCGCGCGACGCGCCGGTTACAATAGCTATCATAATATTTATTCCTTTCGTATTGCCGGAAAATATGTTAATTATCGGTTCTTCTGAGCAAAACCGCCGAATAAGACCCTCCGCAGCCATAGCCCACACAAAGAGCATATTCTTTCTTTTCAGGAGGATTTCCGATTGACGGAACATGACAACCGCCCTGAAGCAAAGAACACGCAAGCGCTATCTGATCGGCGCAGGACGCGGCGCGCGCGTCAGCGGTCTCGCTCCTTGAGCTGTAGACGGTCGGAAGGTTCTTCCCGAACAGCGAGCGGTATACCGCAAGTTCAAACGAGTCAACACTCTTGCTGCCGTTGGCAAAACCGCATATGAAATCAATATCAGATACGGATATATCCGCCATTGAAAGCGCGCTCATAACGGCGTCAGCCATTGCCGGCTCTGAGCCTTCGGGGTCTTGCGGAGAAACGCTTCTGTGCGCCTCTCCCCAGCCGGTTATCTGAGCGTAAGTTTTGGATTTTTTCTCTGTAGTCAGAACAAGAGAAACGGTGCCCTCTCCCAAAGGTGAACGGTCATCCTTCAATGAATAAGGAAGATTGTCTCCCAAAAGCCCGAGCCTTGAATAGAGCTGTTCGGTGATATGAGTGTTTTCGTCAACTCCCGCCGCCAGCATTGTCTTTTCGCCTCCACGGGTCAGAATATCGCAAGCGTTGCATACGCTCTGTATACCCGCCTGAGCCGAATTCGCTATTGTGACATTGTAGCCTTTTATGCCCGTAAATATCGAGAGATACCCTCCCGCGGCGTTATAGACCGTATTTGGGAATGAAAACGCGTTTCCTCCCGCCGCGCCTTTTTCAACGATTGTCTTCTGAAATTCCGCGATCTCGGTAAGGGGACCGTCCGACGTTCCTATCGATATACCGAAGTCAAGCGCGTTTTCATCCTCCGGCAGCGGAGAAAGTCCGGCATCTTTCAAAGCCCGCACTCCGCTGATTAGCAACAGCTGTGAAAATCTGTCCAGCTTGCGGTAAAACGCCATTTTGATTCCGAGCTCGGAAAAACTGCCGCTGTTTATCTCTACGTGCGACAGAGCCGGGTTGTCCTCCGGTTTGGCGCTCATCAGCCTGCCTATCCCGCATATATATATTTTCTTTGAACCGTCACAGGGTTTGTCCGTATTCTCCGAGAGAGATTTTGAGAAAATAATGCTCGCGTTGTTTCCCCCGAAAGCAAAGCTGTTTGACATGACCCGTTCTATGTTCTTTACACGGGCAGTGTTGGGGACAAAGTCAATCTTCCCGGCTTTTTGCTTAAGCGTTTCAAGGTCGGAGTCGCTGTATCCCACCGTAGGCGGAGCCATGTTCTTGGTGAGAGACAGGACTGAAATCACCGCCTCTATGGCGCCCGCCGCTCCGAGACAATGACCCGTCATCGACTTTGTGGAGCTTACCGAAAGATGAGAGTTTCCGTCAAATACGGTATGCAGGGAAAGAAATTCCGCTTCGTCATTCTTTGCCGTGCCGGTACCGTGAGCGTTTATGTAGTCTATGTCGTCAGGACTCAGTCCGGCGCTGTTAAGCGCCTGCCTTATGGCGTTCATCTGTCCTTCTCCGTCCGGACGCGGAGCCGTGATATGATAGGCGTCCGAGCTGATGCCAGACCCCGATATCTCACAGTAAATACGCGCGCCTCTTGCTTTGGCGTGCTCATAGCTCTCGATAACCAGCATTCCCGAGCCTTCTCCCAAGGTAATTCCCGAACTTCTGTTGAAAGGAGAACAGGGCTGTGAGTCAAGCGCGTGCAGCGCGTGAAAACCTCCGAAAGCCAAAGAGGAAAAGGAATCCGTGCCTCCCGCAAGAAATATATCCGCCCTTCCCGCGCGTATCTCGTCGCACGCCATACTAAGACTTATGGTGCCGGCGGCACATGCGTTTACAATGTTGGCTGTGACGCCTCCGAGATTAAAATGAAGCGCTACATTGTTTGCTATGGCTGTAGCGGTCATTTTTCCGATATCGCTCGGATCTCCGTTTCCGTTTGCCTCGGCGGTGTAAAATCTGTCTATGCTTGCGACTCCCGCAACGCAGTCTCCCACTATCACGCCGGTTCTGTTTCTTGTTTTCTCGTCGGACAAATCAAGTCCGGAATCCGAAACTGCTTCTTCCGCTGCCTTGACGCACAACAGCGTGGCGCGGTCAAAATCGTCCCCTGACAGCTCGCGGTCCTCAAGCGGCACTTCGGCTCCGAGCTCCGCATAGCAGCCCTCGGTCGAAAATGCCTTCACTTTATCTATCCCGCTTATTCCTCCGAAAATGTTCTTTATGTTTTCTTCAATGTTGTTTCCGGTAGCGCAGATAAGACCGAGACCGGTTACAACGCATCTTTTATGTTTCATTATGGTACGTTTCCTTTCTTTGCTTTCCAAAAGTATTCGGGCTTTGCCGAACATGCCGTCGGCAAACAAATACTGTACAATTGACCTGAGACGGTCGGAAAATATTACAGAAAACGGGAAACCAAGAGTGATTTCCCGATAATGCACAGCCCGGAAAATTCCGGAGCTTACGCACTTATTTCATATTGTTGTAAACATAGTCGGTCAAAGTGTTGACAGACCGGAAATGCTCTTTCGCGACGCCTGTCATCTGAACTCCGAAAAGGCTGTCGATGCCGGCTATTATTTCAATTGAATCTATCGAATCCAATCCGATATCATCTCCGAAGAGCTCGGAATCATAGTCAAGTGCCTCTTGCGGTATACGAAGGTTCTCTACGAGCATCGATTTGATTTTCTCCGCTATTTCCTGTTTGGTCATGTGAATTATCTCCTTTATATTCAATATTTTTAATCTCGCACAGAAGTTTTTCGGTCCGCGCCTGCATCTGCCCGGAAATCTGCCGTGCCGCCGTCGAACGCCGCGTGTTCTCCGGCACCGCGCAATACACAGGTTCTCCGAAAAGAATTTTTTGTCTTTTCCCGAAAATTATACGGTATTTTTCTCCGATCGCCACCGGTACTACGGGCGCGCCGGTACTCATTGCCAACATGGCAAATCCGGGATGGTAAGGCTTTGTTTCCCCGCCCCGTGAAATAGAGCCCTGAGGAAAAATACAGACCGAATGTCCGAGCTTTATCATTTTCTCGGCTGTCAGGAACCACTCCGCGTCGGGATTTTTCCGGTCTATAGGAATGGAACGGTTCAGCCTTATAAAAAAATTTATGCCTTTTTTATCGTACCAATCCTTTGCCACCACGGTATAAGGTCGGAATTTTCTTGTTATCACCGACGCCAGAACGCCGTCATAATAGCTTGTGTGATTAAAGATAAAAATCACGGGCTTGTCTTTGAGAGATTTGATTTTTTCCTTGTCACGGTATCTTACCGAGGGACGGAAACATATGTATATAAAAGCGCATACAAATGCCCGGAAAATTCTTCCTATGACGGGGTGAAAGCTGTTTTTCTTTTCCATTAAAGAATTACTCCGTTTTTTCTACATATCTCAACATATAAATTATACTTATTTTCAGGTGTGATTTCAATAGTTATTTTTGGACAATTAAAGCTTATTGGTCAAAAACTGTGTATTTTAAAAAAATTGTGCGAAAGAGTATTGTTTTTATTTGGAAACTATGCTATAATGTATGGGAAAAATGCGCCCTGCGGCAGGTTTGTCCGCGGGCGATTTATGATGAAACCCGGTCAATACAGTATATTACGGAGGCAGAGCTTTTTATGTCAAAAATATATACATCAATAGAACAACTTATCGGCAAAACACCGCTGCTTGAACTTGAGCGCATCGAAAAGGAGTTTGACCTCGGCGCCAAAATAATTGCCAAGCTTGAATTCCTGAATCCCGCCGGTTCGGTAAAAGACAGAGTAGCAAAAAATATGATAGACGAAGCCGAGAAAAAAGGACTTCTGAAACCGGGCGCGGTAATCATCGAGCCCACGTCGGGCAACACGGGCATCGGGCTCGCGTGCGTCGCCGCGGTAAGAGGATACCGGCTTATTATCGTAATGCCGGATTCAATGTCGGTTGAAAGACGCAATATGATGAAAGCTTACGGAGCCGAGCTTGTGCTCACTCCGGGAAATATGGGTATGAAGGGCGCGATTGAAAAAGCCGAGGAAATTCACAGACAGACAAAAGGCAGCATTATCGCGGGGCAGTTTGTAAATCCCGCCAATCCTTCGGCGCATTTAAATTCCACAGGCCCGGAAATATACGAAGATACGGACGGTAAAGTTGACATAGTGGTTTGCGGCGTAGGTACGGGCGGCACTGTGACAGGTGTGGGCGGTTACCTTAAATCAAAAATAAAAGACATAAAGGTTGTGGCGGTTGAGCCGGCAGACTCTCCTGTCCTGTCCGAGGGAAGATCCGGCACTCACGGAATACAGGGAATAGGCGCGGGATTTGTACCCGATGTGCTTGATACCGGGATATATGATGAAGTGATAACAGTAAGCGATGAGGACGCGCTGAAGGCAGGCAGGCTTATAGGCAGAAAAGAGGGCTTTCTTGTGGGTATCAGTTCGGGAGCCGCTTTACACGCCGCCGTAAAGCTCGCCAAAAGACCTGAGAACAAGGGAAAGAATATTGTAGTGATTTTGCCCGACTCGGGAGACAGATATCTGACGTCAAAGCTTTTTGCCGAAGAATAAAGGCAGACCGGTTAACATCAATATTTAATTATATTTTAATATTCAAATGCTAAAACGGAGGTCTATAAAATGACATCAAAAGAATTGGTTATTAAAACAATGAGGGGAGAAAACCCCGGAAAAACGCCCGTATACGGATGGGTTGCCGCCAATCTCAGTCAGCAGATAACCGATGAATTCGGCTCGGTCGCCAATTTTGAAGACAAATACAATTTTGACATGGCGCATATTTTCGGCGGTCCCGACCCGTTCCGAAAATGTCTCGCTCCTTTGATTGCGAAGGGAGAAGAACTGACGCCGGAGGTCTTGGCTGATATTGAATTTGACGATATAAACAGCCTTACGGATTATGAAGACGTAAAGGCGGGGCTTGCTCATCACAGACTCCGCGACAGATTCTGCTATGTTCAGACCATGGGAATCTTTGAGGCGCTCAACGGGGTTTTCGGAATTGAGAATCATCTGCTGTATATGGCTATGTATCCTGACGAGCTTATGGAAGTTTACAGAAAAATGGCGGATTGGAATATTGAAAACGCCCGTCATCTGATAGAACTCGGTGTTGACTGCGTACATGTTTCCGACGACTGGGGCTCGCAAAAATCCATGATGTTCAGTCCGTCAATGTATCGCGAAATGATTTTTCCTCATCACAAAAGAATGGTCTCGGAATATAAAAAAAGCGGGGTCATGGTCAGTCTTCACAGCGACGGCTGCATAACCCCCGCGTTGGACAGCGTGGTTGAGATAGGTTATGATTTCATACATCCCTGGCAGGAAAACTGCAATATGCCGTATTCCCTGTATCTGGACAAATATCAGGATAAGTTCGGAATTCTGGGCGGGGTGTGTGTACAGTCTACCATCGGATTCGGAAATTATGAGCGTCTCGAATCAGAAATAAAGCGAGTGTTCGCGACACTCAAGCATAAGCGCTGGGCTTGCTGTACCACTCATTTCGTTCAGGACTCCTGCTCTATGGAAGAACTGACGTTTGCGTTTGACCTGATAAGAAGACTTGCGGACGAAAAATAAATACATAGCAAAATCGCGTAAGACCGTATTTCGGTTTTGCGCGATTTTGTTTTTCAGGATAACCGCACGAAGCTAAATCAATTTATTAATTTTTTATAAAAACCGCTTAAAAATACACTCATTTTGCGAATACTTGACATTCAGTTAATAATTATAATATATAATTAGTTTAGTCAAAAAATATATATTTCTTTAATTATACGGAGGAATCTTCTCATGTTCAACATAATGGTAGTTGAAGATGATACCAACACAAGAAAACTCATGTGTACCGTACTCGAGCAATACGGCTATACCGCCATACCCTCCACCGACGGGGAGGACGCATTGGAGGTTCTCGACAAAAAACACATAGACCTTATAATTCTTGACGTAATGATGCCTAAAATGGACGGATTTCAGTTTACCGAAACCCTGCGTCAGTCAGGCTGCAATATTCCGATACTCATGGTTACCGCCAAACAGTCGCCGGTGGACAAGCGCAAAGGCTTCATTATAGGTACGGACGACTATATGACAAAGCCTGTAGACGAAGAGGAAATGGTACTCAGAGTGGGAGCTCTTCTGCGCCGTTCGAGAATCGTCAGCGAAAGAAAGCTTACGATAGGTTCGACTTCCCTGCTCTACGACTCGTTTACCGTAAATACTCCGGAGGGCGTCTGCGAACTGCCTCAGAAAGAATTTCTGTTGCTTTTCAAGCTGCTGTCATATCCGAACAAAATATTTACCCGCCGTCAGCTTATGGACGAAATCTGGGACATGGACAGCGAAAGCGACGAACGCACGGTTGACGTACACATAAGCCGTCTGCGAGACAGATACAGACAGAACCCCGATTTCCAGATCATAACAGTCAGGGGACTTGGCTACAAGGCGGTATATCTGAAATGAAATCGGAAAAAGATCATGCAGAAAAAAACGCTTCAAAAACCCGCGGCGCTTCAAAAATCAAAGCCAAAGCAGGAATAATAAAAAAGCACCGCACCGTAAGATTCTGGTTTATCGGTGTCGTTTTCGCTCTTTTTCTGGTAACTGCTCTGATCACCGCTTTTGTATTCCTCTTATTCCGCCAGATAAGAATATTTGACCACATTCTTTTCAATTCGGCGCTGCTTACCATCGCAATTGCCATGGCATGTGTAATAATCGGCACCGCGCTCTCTGTCGTGACCTCAAACCACATCCTGATTAAAATCAAGACAATAAGCGACGGCATGAAAGAAATATCAAAAGGCAATTTCAAAACAAGAGTCCCCGAAACCGACCGCGAGGATACACCCTCGGAATTCGGAGAACTTGAGCGCTCCTTTAATCAAATGGCGGCGGACCTTGACGGAATCGAAATGTTCAGAAACGATTTTATAAATAATTTTTCCCATGAATTCAAAACGCCGATAGTATCGATACGAGGATTCGCCCGTCAGCTGCAAGGCGGAAATCTTTCTCCCGAAACGCAGAAAGAATACATCGACATAATCGCGTCCGAATCTGAAAGACTGTCCAACATGTCGTCCAACATTCTGTTGCTTACAAAACTTGAAAATCAGCAGATAGTTTCGGAAAAAACCGATTTTTATCTGGATGAGCAGATAAGAAAATGCATTCTTTTGCTTGAAAAGGAGTGGAGCCGTAAAAATATCGAGCTTGACCTTGACAATTTAAATGAAATAAAGTATAATTTTAATGAGGAAATGCTTTCTCAAATGTGGATCAATCTCATTTCAAACGCCATTAAATTCACTCCCGAAAACGGAAAAATCACCTTTTCGCTTGAGGAAAACGAAAACGAGGTGATTTTTACGATCAAGGATAACGGAATCGGTATGGATGAAGAGGTGAAATCCCGCATTTTTGAAAAGTTTTATCAGGGCGACAAGTCACACAACGGCTCCGGAAACGGAATAGGACTCAACATTGTAGCGCGGATCGTCGCGCTTGCCAAGGGCGATATAAAAGTTGAAAGCCAACCGGGAAACGGAAGCTGCTTTACCGTCACCCTGCCGCGCTGACATTAAATTACCGCCAAAATAACTAAAGTAACCTGCTTAAAAGACAAAAGACCGACGGTTTATTAAATTTTGCTGTATATATGCCGCTTATTTAATTTAGTTTGTGAAGAAAGGTATGTGTTCCCAAATTGATATCAAGGAAAAAACGCTGCAAATCAGAGGACCCGACCGATAAAACCCCAGACGCCGAAACCCCTTCCCCTTCAACCCATGGCAAGGGGCGTATCGCCGTAATTCTTACGGTTGTTTCGGTTGTTTTTACCGCCGCGACGATTATAGGCATAATTCTCATGAGAGAATTTTTTGCCGACACGGAAAAGATACACCGGATTATAGGAGACCATTATATTTTAGGCGCGTTTATAATGATTTCCGTATCCGCCGTTCAGGTAATTGTCGCTTTTATTCCGGGAGAGCTTGTCGAAATAGCCTCAGGATATATCTTCGGTACAATACCCGGAACGCTTCTTGTGCTGACAGGAGTCACGATAGGAAGCGTATGCGCAATGCTTTTGTCGAGAAAATTCGGGATAAAGCTGGTCAAAACCTTTTATCCCAACGAAGACATTAACAATCTGCCGATATTGAGAAACAAAAAAGAGAGAAATATACTGACTTTTATAATCTTTCTGATTCCCGGAACCCCAAAAGACATGCTGACATATGTAATCGGACTTACCGATATGAAAATCTGGCAATATCTGCTGCTCACCACCTTTGCAAGGATACCGTCAATAATATCCTCCGCGGCGGGAGGAAACGCAGTCGGCGAGGCAAAATTTGCTTCCTCTGTTTTTATTTTTTCATTAATCGCTATATGCAGTATTATAGGCGTTTTAATTTATAAGAAAATAAAAGCAAAGAAAAATTAAAACCCGCAAGTCGCATAAATTATTTTTCAATTCAAATCAGACCGAGTCAAAAGCTTTTCGGAAAGCTTTTGACTCGGCCATTTTTTTGTCTATGTTTATTACATATTTTTAAATTGTTTACTTACACAAATCACACAAGTCTGTCAACCGTAGACAGGCTCAAAATCCGACGCGGGGTGTTTACACAGCGGGCAGACAAAATCCTCCGGAAGCTGCTCTCCCTCATACTCGTAGCCGCATATCTTGCATCTCCAGCCTACTATTTTCTTTTCGGCGCCGCTTTCTGCCCCGGACGTTACTGTCTTCTTTTCAGGCTTCGGTTTAATATTCGCGAAATAATAGCTGTATGTCACGGACGGGTCGGAGTTAAGCACCTTTGCCTCGGTAACGTCGGCGACAAACAACGTATGCGTCCCGTAATCCTTGCTGTCGATGATCTTAGCGGAAATAAAAGCGTTTGAATATTCGGTCAGATACAAAAGACCGTTTTCGCTTTTCGCGGTCTTGTCAAATCCCTCAAGCTTATTTGTATCCCTGCCGCTGACAAATCCGAATCTTTTGAATATATCAAACGGAACTTTTTCACTCAACACCGAAATATTGAATACGCCCGTATTCATCAAAACAGTGTTTGAGTAATTTGATTTGTTCACACAAATGCTTATCCGTTTCGGATTGTCGGTCACCTGTAAAACAGTATTTATTATGCAGGCATTGTCTTTTTTAACATCTTTTGTAAACAGCGCGTACAGACCGTACGAAACCGTAAACATGGCGCTGTTTTCTATTTCTCCGGTTTTTACATCTTCCCGCTTAGGCATAGTGGAAACAATTTCATCCGCCATCGCGTTTATCTGCTCAAGATTTCCGGATTTTACGGAAGAACGTATATCCACGGTGCTTTCAATAATGTTTACGTTTTTGACAGAAGAAATAATATCTTTCATAAGTTTACCGGAAGCGGGAGCCCATGAGCCGTTCTGCATAAAGCCGTATGTCCGGTTCTGAATATTATGAGCCTCTATGTCTCTGACAAGCGCCTCCATGGTCACGAATATTCCGGCGTTATACGTCGGCGACGCCAATATAATATGGCTGTACTTAAACGCCGCGGAAATTATGTCCGACGCCGGAGTTACCGAGACATCATACATTTCGGTCTTAATGCCTCTGTCTCTGAGAACCGAAGAAAGCGTCTCAGCCGCGTTTTCCGTATTGCCGTAAATCGACGCGTAAGCAATCACAACTCCGTTTTCCTCAGGTATATAAGCGCTCCATTTTTTATATTTTTCTACAAAATAATCGATTTCTTTTCTCCATACAAACCCGTGAAGCGGACATATCATGCTCACATTAAGAGCGGACATCTTTTTCAGAAGCGACTGAACCATCGTCCCGTATTTACCCACAATGTTTGAGTAATACCTTCTCGCCTCATCAAGGTAATCCCGGTCAAAATCGACTTCATCGGCGAAAATCGCCCCGTTAAGCGCGCCGAAATGTCCGAAAGCGTCCGCGGAAAACAGTATCTGCTCGGTCTCCTCATATGACACCATAACCTCAGGCCAATGCACCATCGGAGCGTTTATAAATGTGAGGATATGTTTGCCGACAGACAACCGGTCTCCCTCATTGACCAAGTAGAGATTAGATTCAATATCAAAATCAAAAAACTGTTTTATCATGGCGGCAATTTTTGAATTGCATACGACTTTAATGCGAGGATATCTCACCAAAAGCTCCTCAAGCGACGCGGAATGGTCAGGCTCCATGTGATGAACCACAAGATAATCGGGTTCTCTGTCTTTCAGAATATATTTTATATTCTCAAAAAATATTTTGCTTACTGCCTTGTCAACCGTATCGAAGATCACGGTTTTTTCGTCCTCAAGCAAATAGGAATTGTAAGACACTCCTCCCGGAACCGAATATACTCCCTCAAACATGGCGAGCCGACGGTCGTTTCCGCCTATCCAAGTCAGACTGTCGGTAATTTTTTTCGTGCAGTGCATACTATACCTCCTGTATTTGATATTTTACGTCAGGGCAACTCGATTTCCGAAAGCTCTTTTTCGGGTATTCTCTTTTCCGTTCCGGCGACAAGCTTTTTCACCGAATCCGTGGCCTTTGCCACGGAAATACAGGTACCCGCTCCCGCCACGCATCCGCCCGGACATCCCATTCCCTCGATAAGGCAGCCGTTTTTCTTTCCCGCCTTAGCAAGCATGAGCATTTTTTTACATTCTTCAAGACCGTCCGCATGTTCTATTTTTACCTGTACGTCAGGATAATATTCATTTATGCAGCTTTCAATCGCCGCGGCAACTCCTCCGGCGCACGCATATCCCCTGCCGGCTCCGGTAGCTTCCGCCTCAAACTCGTCTCCCTCGTAATTTGAAAAATCAATCTCTCTCGCGTCAAACATAGCCGCGAGCTCTTCAAACGTGATGACAAAATCAACGTCGCTTCTCACCGACGTCCTTCCCGCCTCAAGCTTCTTTGCGGCGCAGGGACCGATAAACACAACTCTCGCTTCGGGATTTTTCTGTTTGATGCTCCTTGCCGTCGCCACCATGGGAGTAAGCGCGTTTGACACCTCATCTATCATTGTGGGAAACTGCTTTTTCGCCAGCATCGCCCACGCCGGGCAGCAGGACGTAAGCAGGAAAGGCAGCTTTCCGGTTGCGACTTCATTGGCATAATGACTTGCTTCCACGGCAGCGCCCACATCCGCTCCGATTGCCACCTCGTGCATCTCCCTGAAACCCAATTCGATCAACGCGCCCTTTATCTGGGCAAGCCCTACATCGGGACCGAATTGCCCTACAATCGCGGGAGCGACCGCAGCGACCACATAATCTCTCTTTCGGATCGCGTGTATAAGCTGGAAAATCTGCGATTTGTCCGCAATAGCGCCGAACGGACACGCCACCATGCACTGCCCGCAGCCCACGCATATAGAATCGTCGATTTTGGCTCTGCCGAAAGCGTCGCTTTTTATCGCCTTTATACCACATGCCTGCGCACACGGTCTAATCTTATGAGCGATAGCGTCATACGGGCATACAGATTTGCACTTACCGCATTTTATGCACTTATTTCTGTCTATTACCGATTTGCCGTTTACTATGGATATGGCACCCTTGGGGCAGACGCTTTCGCACGGATGCGCGACGCATCCGCGGCACTGGTCGGTAACGACGTATACATTGTCCTCGCACGCCTCGCACGCCGAAGGTATTACCTGCATAAGCGGCGGTTCATAATATTTGTCGGCGATATTGCTTCGGTCAAGTCCGCTTGTTATATGTACGGGCTTATCCTCCGGACGCAGAGACATTCCCATGGCAAGCCTCACACGCTCGGACGCGATTGCCCTTTCCCTGTATATACTCTCTCTGTATTTCGGCTTGTCGTCAGGGGTAATTTTATACGGAATCGCTTCAATGTCATTATTTATGTTTTCCGGCTCGGACTCATACGCCACCTTTGCCACTTCCATAAAAACATCATGTCTCAGTTTTTTCAGCGCGGTATCTATCCCTCGCATAATAAGTTTCCCTCCATTTTTCTATCTGAAAATTAATTTAATAAGCTCAAATCAACACAGCCTTAAAGTTGCGTTTCTTTTTTACCGGATTCTTTCATATATATTCTGTCAATACACCTTACGTCTGTCTTTATCAGCGCAATTATAAAATAGGCCGCCGCCGCAAGTGAAATCACAACAGTAAGCAATACCTCGGGAGCCGTCCAGATTACCCCATCGCCGAAAGTCGGAACAAGGCTTCCGCAAAAATCATACACCGCGTGAAGAACAACGCACAACCAGATATTTGCGGTTCTTATAAGCACAACGGCGCACATGGCTCCGATAAGAAAGGAATAACCTATCTGAAGAAAGACCGCTCCCGGAGAACTTGTAAACAGATTAACCAGATGAATGATTCCGAACACCGCGGAGGAAAGCACTATGGATACAAACAGATCCTTTGTGCCGTTTCTTCTTTTTTCCATAATTCCCAAAAGCACTACTCCCCGGAACGCCGTTTCCTCAAACAATCCGATAGCCAGACACTCCGCGGCAAGCAAAAATATTTGCGAGCCCGAAGCATTGATCTCGGCTTCTCCGGAAATCAAAGGAATTATGGGAAGATTGTTAATCACAACCGCAAACGCCGGAACGGTAAAAGCCAGCTCTTTAGCCTTTATCCTGACAGGATTCATAACCTTATACCCGAGATAAAGGGTCAAAGTAACAAATATCGCGCCTCCGAGCAGTCTTGTCAGGGTCATATACAGAAGCTGGCTCGTTGTTTCGTCAAACAATTCCGAAAATTTGGCTTTGCCGTAAAATTCACACAGCAAAAGCAAAACTATTGACACCGCATAAACCGCCGCGCCTATGTTTCGCTTTAACGAATCACTCCTGCCCTTTGCGCTGTTCACCGGTCTCATCCTTGTTTTGCTCCAACTCCTCTGCCTGCGGAGATTTTTCTCCGCCGTTTCTTATCCTCTCCGCATCAAGCCCTATCTGCCGCGCGTGCTTGTTTTCAAAATGTCTTTCAAAGAAATACAGCGTCACGCCTCCGACTATCATAATAAGCGCCGTAAGCTGAGAAGGAGTCAACAGGCTTGTAAAAGTCGCGCCTCTGCTGTCCCCGCGCAAAAACTCAATCAGATATCTCCATACGCCGTAACCTACCATGTATATAGGAAGACAGTACGACTTTCTATGATAAATCCTGTAAACCAGATAGGCAAACAAAGCGAACAGAAATACCGACTCATAAAGCTGCACGGGAATATACTTGCGGTATCCGAGGTCCCCGTGCATCATAATTCCGTACCACGCGTCGGTAGCTTTGCCGTGGCAGCAGCCCGCCATCAGACACCCTATGCGTCCGAAAGCATGAGCCACGACAACCGAGCTTATCGCGCAGTTCGCGGTTCCGAAAAAATTGCGCGCGTGGTATCCGTCTTTAAATACAAAGTGACCCGCGATGAAATAAAACGCGATAAACACCGCCGCGCCTCCGACAAGACCGCCGTAGAAGGTCGCTCCGGTATTTGACGCAAGCTCAAATTTTCCGGTCTCCGCCATATTGTAGACCGCCTGCATAAGCACAGCGGCGCCATAGCCGAAAACAATCGATACAACCGCGTCGAACAGCACAAGATTCTGAAGCTTTCCGTCAAGCGCCGTCCTGTCGGCAAGCTTTCCGAATACAAGAATGCAAACGACTATCCCTATACAAATGAATATATCATAAAGATCAAGTCCCAAAAACAAATCATTCGGATACATGTATAGTTTTACCTCTTTTCCCGGTACCCGGCGTAAATAATTATCACTCTCCGACTTATCTAACGCCGTCGGTACCGAATTTTTTCAATCCCCGTCGTTCATCATTTTTTCCGCAATGTCCTGATGAGTGACAAGAATTTTTCTGGGCTTGTTTCCGTCCGCCGGTCCGACATATCCGAGCTCTTCCATGCGGTCGATAAGTTTTGCCGCCCGTCCGTATCCGACCTCAAGTCTTCTCTGCAGCAATGACGTTGAAATCTTGCCTGCGTCGATTGCAAGTTCAATTGCCTCATAAAGCTTAGGATCTTCGTCACCGCTGTCAGGTCTGAACCCTTCTTCAGCCCCGTTCTTCTTGCCGTTGTTTCCGCATTTTGCCGCCTCGATATCAATCGAATTCTCAAACTCGCTGTCATAAACCACAGGCGGATTATTTTCTTTAATATATTCAACGATTCTTTCAACTTCATCGTCGCTTACGAAAGCTCCCTGAACACGCTGAGGCTTCGGAGACCCTACCGGAGCGTAAAGCATATCTCCTCTGCCTATCAGCTTTTCCGCTCCTCCGACATCTATTATCGTCCTTGAGTCTACCATGGACATGACCGTAAACGCGATACGCGACGGAACATTTGCTTTGATAAGTCCGGTTATAACGTCAACGGAAGGTCTCTGCGTACCGAGTATCAGGTGTATACCCGCGGCTCTCGCCTTCTGCGCTATACGACAGATAGCGGTTTCGACGTCTTCCTTCGCGGTCATCATAAGGTCTGCCAACTCGTCTATTATTATGACCATTTTCGGCATAAACGGCTTATCGGGGTCGTCCTTTGTAATCTCATTATAGCCCGTTATGTTTCTTACTCCCACCTCTTCTATAAGCTCAAACCGCTTTTCCATTTCGTTGACCGCGGAGTTAAGCGCTCCCGCCGCCTTTTTCGGATCGCTGACTATCTTACAGGAAAGGTGAGGAATATCCTTATACACGTTGAACTCGACCTTTTTCGGGTCAATAAGCACAAGCTTCACTTCATTCGGCTTCGCTTTGAACAGTATGCTCATGATTATGGAGTTTATGCAGATAGATTTACCCGAACCTGTTGTACCCGCGACAAGCAGATGAGGCATTTTCTCGATATCGAACACTACAGGGCGTCCGGAGACGTCGGCTCCGAGACACGCCGCTGTCTTGCTCTTATGATTACGGAATTCGGGGGACTCTATAATATTGCGCAGATACACCGTCGCGCGATTGTCATTAGGCACCTCTACACCCACCGCCGCCTTTCCGGGAATCGGCGCCTCGATTCTCACTCCGGACTTGGCGAGTCCGAGAGCGATATCGTCCACAAGATTCGCAATCTGTCTTACCCTGACACCCACATCGGGCTTTATCTCATATCTTGTAATCGTGGGTCCGCACGAGCAGGTTATTTCCTTTATCTTGATTTTAAAGCTTTCAAGCGTCTGTTTGAGTATTTCCGTGTTATGTTCGATCTCTTCGGGATTTGCGGCATACTTGTCGCTGCCCTTGTCAAGCAGGTCAATTGGCGGGAATTTATATTCCTGTACTACCTCCGCCGCGGCGTTGTTTCCGGCGGCGTTTTCCGACAGCACTTCTCCCGTGGCTTTGTCCACTTTCAGGCTTCCGGCGCCTGTATTATTAATCGCGCCTCCGAAAGCGTCGTCGTCCGCGCCGTACGCGCCTATGTCCTCTCCCGTGTCGTTGTTGATAACAAATTTGATACCGTCGCTTTTCTGTCCCTTTTCATCGTCGTCAATTTTTTCGGCTTCATAAAGACTCTCCTCGTTTTTCAGCGAGGAAATATCCAACTCATCTTCGTCAACCTCATTTTCGGATTCTGAGGGCGTATGCATTCCGCCTTTGCCGGAGTTTTCGTTTTCCTCGGCGTCAAGCACCGTATCTTTGATTTTTTCATCAATCCTATCATTGTCATCATCCGAAAAATCTGCTTCTTCCGATTCCTCGGGCTCCTCATCTTTATCCGTCTGCCCGACTTTAGCCTCGGCGGCAGCCGCTGCCGCGGCGGCTTTTCGCTCTGCCTTTTCTCTCTTTTCCTGTGCTTTCAAAGCCGCCTTTTCTGATTTTTGTCTCTGATACTCTTCGTCTTCCTCACGGTTTTGTTTTTCTTCCCTGCTCTTGGCTATCTGTACTTTTACGGCTGCGACAATCCTGTCGATCATAGCCTGAGGAGTCGTCCCCACAAGAAAAAGCACTAAAGGTATAAGCACCACAATGGAGATAAACATCGCCCCCGCGACATTGGCAATCGAATACAGCGCATATCCGACATATCCGCCGATAACGCCTCCGCCGTACAGAGCGGCTCCGTCCTCGTACAGTTCGACAAACACATTTGAAAAATCCTCATCGGACGCATGAATACAGATATGTATGAGCGCCGACGCCACGGTTGTGGTCAGCACGGTAAGCACTGATTTGACCGCTATCAGATCATCCTCTATATACTTCTTCCAGAAAATAGCGAGATTAAAAAGCACGAGAGGTATCAAAAACGCCGCGTATCCGAAAAAGCCGATGGTAATTTCGCATACATAATATCCCACATATCCCATAATGTGGTCTTTCTCGCCGCCGTGATCAAGCTCATTGTGCGGATTGCAGAACGCATTTGTCACAAAACAAATTATCAGGAAAATTGCCACCACAATCAAAATATACGGAACTATCTGTGAGGCAAAGGATTCCTTTTTTTTCACTTCTTCAGCCGCTTTTTTACCTTTGGCGCTCTTGTTATTCGCGCCTGCTCTGCTTTCATTTCTTACTTTGACGGTACTGTTTGCGTTTGACGGATTTTTTCCCTTGTTATTGCTGTTTTTCTGCGACATATTCCAAACCTTTCCTTTTACACTCAGTCAGATATCCGCGCATGACACCGCGGCGCCCGTGACATAATATTGATATGGGGTATAATTTGAAAAAGAGCGGCGCGCCAAACGACTCCCACGCACCCGTTCGGCATAAAATCAAATTGTTTTTTGCAAATAAAATTCTGAAATTATTTTTTACAACCACTCCTTTATATTATAACACAGCCGCGAATTTTTTTCAAGTACCAACACGCCGTAAACGACAAAAGATTTTAAATTTTTTCAACATGGGGCTAAACCCCGTCATTCAATATTTTCAGTGAGAGGATTGTATATCCCACCGAAAAAACAAAGCGGCAAGACACCTTAATTCAGTTATACTTTAATTTTAAATCATTGTTTTAAGGTTTTGAAATCTTATTTTTATTGTTAGGATTATTAAAAATGACTCAAGTACAAAAAAGCGCAATAATTACGGTTACCGCCCTTGCGGCGGGGATATGCAACGGACTTCTCGGCGCCGGAGGCGGAATACTGCTCGTGCTTATGCTTTCCGCATTATACAAAGACAGTTTTGACGACGGAAAAGACTTTTTTATCAACGCGCAGGCGGCAATGCTTCCGGTAACCGCAGTATCCTGTTTCATGTACGCCTCGCGCGGAATGCTGAATACCGAGTCCTTCGGAGTATACGCGATTCCGGCGGTTATCGGAGGAATACTGGGCGGATTTCTGCTCACCAAGATGGACGTCAAATGGATAAAGCGCATTTTTGCCGTGATTGTGATATGGTCCGGCGTCCGGATGCTGTTTTTCTGAAACCACGCCGGAATTATTATAATACCATACGTTAAAATCCACGTTAAAATTTAAACAGGGAGAACCAACACACATGGGAAGTTTTGACTCAATGCCCGTGCTGAATATAATTGCCGCGCTGGTCATAGCTCTGCTGTCCGGACTTGGCGTCGGAAGCGGAGGGCTGCTTGTAATCTGGCTCACTATGGTTGCCGGATATTCACAGACAGACGCGCGCAGTCTGAACCTGCTCTTCTTTCTCTTTTCGGCGGGCAGCGCGCTCATACTGCATCTAATGCGCAAAAAAATACGTCTTTCTCTGATAGCGGTCATGTCAATTGTGGGAATTATAGGCGCTCTTTTCGGGACATACCTCGGAATTGTAATCGATCCGCATATTGTGCGCAAAATCTTCGGCGGAATGCTTGTATTTTCGGGAATTTATACGCTGGTGGGAAAAAACAGCATAAGCGTAAAAAAGTATCCTTCCCCCGCGCGCCCGGACAGGTCGGCGTAAATATATCACGACCGCATCCTTTATATTTAATCCGTCATATTGTAAATTTTTACATTTTTAACTTTAAATTTTAAAAACCCTCTTTACAAATCCGATATAATATGCTATAATTTTATGAAAGCATAACGCCGACACGGCTTTCGGATACAGCCAATATGGATTTCACCCGCCGGCTGCTGTGTGGAGCGTATTTGCGAAAAATCATATTTTTTGAAAGGTGAAACAAAAATGACCACACAAGAAAAGCAGGCTATTATTCAGAAATATGCCATTCACGAGGGAGACACGGGTTCGCCTGAAGTTCAGATTGCGATTCTCACATACAGAATAAACAATCTGACCGAACATCTCAAAGACAATCACAAGGACAATCACAGCCGCCGCGGTCTTTTCAAAATGGTAGGACACAGAAGAAATCTGCTCAACTACCTGCAGAAGGTCGACATCGAGAGATACAGAGCTATCATCGAAAAGCTGAACATCAGAAAGTAATGATTGCATGGGAGTGGAGTGGTACAACCTGTCGCTCCGCTCCCTGTCTTTTTAACGGTATCATACGACCGTTTTCATCAAAGCCCGACATCATGCGGGGAATTTAGAACTTAAATATATAAATGACGACAGCTTTGTCGTCAAGTATGTATTTAAGTGCTAAAGCTCCGTGTGAAAGGAAATATAAAAATAACACGGAGGACAAATATGTCAACAGAAATTATCAGCTCAAAAATGGAATTTAAAAATTACAAAGTATTCAGGTACACCCTGGCAGGCCGCCCGCTTGTAATAGAGACCGGTAAAATGGCAGGGCTTGCAAACGGTTCATGCCTTATCCGCTACGGAGACACTGCCATACTTTGCTGCGCCACGGCGTCCGAAAAACCAAGGGACGGCATTGACTTTCTACCCCTTTCGGTAGACTTCGACGAAAGAATGTACGCGGTCGGCAAAATTCCCGGCGGCTATCTCAAGCGCGAGGGCAAGCCCTCCGAAAAAGCGATTCTCACAAGCCGTGTGATCGACAGACCTATCCGTCCGCTCTTCCCCAAGGACCTGCGCAATGACGTCGCCATCACGCTCACCGTCGTTTCGGTAGACCCCGACTGTTCCCCCGAAATCACCGCAATGATAGGCGCTTCGGTCGCCCTTTCGATCTCCGACATCCCGTGGAACGGTCCTATCGGCGGAGTTCTTGTAGGACTTGTAAACGGTAAATTTGTCATAAATCCCACCGAAGCGCAGTCAAAAGTAAGCGACCTTCAGCTTACGGTAGCGGCATCCGCCGAAAAAGTAGTCATGATAGAGGCGGGCGCAAACGAAGTGGACGACGATACCATGTTTGACGCCATTATGCTGGCGCACAGAGAGATAAAAGACCTTTTGGTATTCATAAGCGCAATAGTAGACGAAATAGGAAAGCCCAAATTCGATTACCCCTCATGCGAGCTCGATCATGAAATGTTCGACAAAATTTTCGACTTCTGCGAAAAAGACGTAATGAACGCGCTTGACACCGACGACAAAAATATAAGAGACGAGAGAATGTTGCCTATTAAGGACGCGATACTCGAAAAATTCTCCGAGGAATATCCCGATCTTCCCACACAAATGGAAGAGCTTGTATATAAAATTCAGAAAAAAATAGTACGCCGCTGGCTGCTGGTCGACAAAAAGCGGGTAGACGGCAGAAGCATGAACCAGATCCGTCCCCTTGCGGCGGAGGTCGGAGTACTTCCCCGCACACACGGTTCGGGACTCTTTACCAGAGGACAGACCCAGGTGCTCACAGTCGCCACTCTCGGCACACTGTCCGAAGCTCAGGCGCTTGACGGAATTGACAACGAAACCTCAAAAAGATATATGCATCACTACAATATGCCCGGATTCTCCACCGGCGAGGCAAAAGCCGTGCGCAGTCCCGGACGCCGCGAAATCGGTCACGGAGCTTTGGCTGAACGCTCGTTGGTACCCGTGCTTCCCTCCGAGGAAGAATTTCCGTATGCCATAAGGCTTGTGTCGGACGTCGTTTCCTCAAACGGTTCCACTTCTCAGGGCTCGGTATGCGGTTCAACGCTTGCGCTGATGGACGCGGGCGTGCCGATCAAAGCCCCTGTCGCCGGAATTTCCTGCGGACTTATCACCGCCGAGGACGGAAGCTGGGACACCATGATCGATATTCAGGGACTTGAGGATTTTTACGGAGACATGGATTTCAAGGTCGCGGGGACTCACAAAGGCATAACTTCCATACAGATGGACCTTAAAATCGACGGTCTCACTCCCGAAATAATCAAACAGGCTTTCGAGCAGACGCACGCGGGCCGTGATTATATCATAGACAACGTCATTTTAAAAGCTATTGAGGCGCCCAGACCCGAGGTCTCCAAATACGCTCCCAAAATGACCACCATGCAGATAGACCCCGACAAAATCCGTGAGGTAATAGGTAAAGGCGGCTCGGTAATTCAGAAGATAGTCGCGGATACGGGAGCCAAGATAGATATAGAAGACGACGGCACAATAAGAATCGCCGCAATAAATTCGGACCAGGCGGAGGCTGCCCGTGCCGCTATCTCCGCGATCGTATTCGAGCCTGAGGTCGGCATGGTTTATACCGGTACCGTAACCGGAATAAAGGAATTCGGCTGCTTTGTGGAATACGCTCCCGGCAAAGAAGGTATGGTACACATCTCAAAGATAGCCGACAGAAGAATCGACAAGGTCGAAGACGTATTGAAGCTCGGAGACGTTGTCAAAGTCAAATACATCGGTCTTGACAAGAAAGGCCGCATGGATTTCTCAATAAAAGACGCCAAGGACTGACAGCAATGCTTTCGGTTCGGAAAATGTAACCTTAATCAAAGATTGCTGTAAAAAAAGCCGCCGTGACGGCAAGGAGGATTACTATGGGTACAAAACCTACGCAAAGCCGTAATAATGACAACATGTTTAAACAGAAAGTCACTTTGATGGTTATGGCAGTGCTCGTGCTTGTGTTGTTTGTTTGCATTCTGTGGTTGATTATAGCAAGTATCCAGAATTCGGACAACAATAACGAGGACGGCACTGAAGCGCCCTCCGGCGAGGTGACGGATAATATCAATTACACCTCGATGACGCTGTCCGCGGCAGATTTACAGAAAGGCAATCTGGTACTTGTAAACTCGCAGCATCAATATGTTTTTCCCACAGAAAACAACCGTGTAAGCATTTACAATTACAGAAGCGAGCACAACGGTTCGGGATCATATAAACTCGGCTCCACCGAGCTTTACCTTGAGCCGGAAGCTGTTGAGGCAATGCACAACATGCTTGTCGAGTTTGCAAAAGAGACCGGAAATTCCTCGCTTAACGTAACCTCCGCCTACCGTTCATACGAAGACCAGGAAAGCACCAACAGTTCAATAAAGGCGGGATATTCGGACAGTCACACCGGACTCAGTTTTTCACTCGCCATGTACGAAAACAATATTACTACACAGCTCACCGACCCTGAGAACGCGGAATACTACGATTGGCTTAAAGAACACGCGCACGAATACGGTTTTATAATCAGATATCCCGAAGGAAAAGAATCTGTCACTGGGGTATCGAATTACGCATATGCTTTCAGATATGTAGGCGTGCCTCATGCCACCTATATGTATACAAACAACTTATGCCTTGAGGAATATATTGATTATCTCAAAACAAACTCTTCTTTCGACAGCAAGCTGAGCGTTACCGACGACGGAGGACACACATATCTTGTTTATTACACTCCCTCCGCGGGCGACATAACCGAAATAAAAGTGCCTGCCGCAGAGACCGGTCTTGACGGAAGCGCCAAGTATCCATACACCGTGTCGGGTACCAATGAGGGCGGCGCGGTAGTTACCGTACAGCTAAACTGATTAAATATCCGATTTTTCTCTCCTTATCAAGAAAGGAACGGTATTCTGAATATGAAACTGAAAAAAATCATTTTATGCCTTACTTCTCTTGTTCTTGTAATTATGCTTGCGTCCTGTCAGACAAATGACGGCAGCGATGAAACCGATACAAATGACCAGTCCTCTTCAGATAACGGCCAGACCGGCAACTCCGACACATCGCAAGCCAACGCTTCGCTTGTTTTTTCGGGCACGGATTGTGAAATCTCGGATACAAGCGCGATAATTCATGAGGGTAAGATATATAAAATAGTCAAGCCCGGAACTTATACTGTAAGCGGCACGCTCGATGACGGTCAGATACAGGTTGAAGTAGAAAAAACAGAGTCAGTCACACTTGTGCTTGATAATTTTACGGGCTCTTGTTCGGATTCCGCGGTCATATATATAAAGTCTGCCGATAAGATTGATATTGATTTGCAGAACGACAGCGTAAACACTCTCACAGACGCATCAGTCTACGTCTTCCCTGACCCAACCACAGATAAGCCCAATGCCTGTCTTTACTCATCTGACGATCTGACAATTAAAGGCGGAGGTTCTCTTATCGTCAACGCAAATTACAACAACGGCATTGGATGTAAAAACGACGTTGAAATCAAAAACGGAAAAGTTACGGTAAGCGCGGTAAACAACGCGGTTAAGGGTAATGACAGCGTTACGGTCTGCGGCGACGCCGAGGTAGTAATAGAAGCCGCGGATGACGGACTGAAAGCAGATACCATAGACAGACCGGATAAAGGGTTCGTCAAGGTTACCGAAAACGCCAAAGTTACCGTATCCTGTACAGACGACGCTATTCAGGCCACACAGAATGTAACGGTTACATCCGGAGCTACCGTAACGATAAAATCCGCGTCTCAGGCGGTAAACTGCGACGGTACAGTCAATGTGGACAACGGATGTATAGTCAATCAGACCCCGTAAAACACCGATTACAAAATGAAAGGACAGGTAATTAATTATGTCTGTAAATTTTGAAGAAGTAAAAGATTTCGCGGTAAGCTGTGCCGATAAAATCAAAGAAAATATTGTCTCCTGCGCCGGAAAGCTTAACAAGGCTTACGATGAATACGATATCAGCATAGACTCAAGGCATTATACGGACCCCGAAAGCGAGCCGACATGTACCGGAAGCTATAAAGCAAAGCTGAAAGTCAGACTTTCGGACATGATAGCAGGGGCTGTTGTTGTCACGCTTGCGCTCTCCTTTTTCAGAACCGTACTGAAAATATTCAGGTAAAATGAAATACTTTGATATAGAATATGTAAAAACGAAAAGTCTGTCAGAATTTTGTTTTACACTTACAAAATCCTCGGCAGCCGCGCGTTTTTCGGAAGAATATTACAGCTCTCTGTACAGAAAATGCCTGAAAGAATATCAAAACGAGACAAAAAGAATATGCCGTTTTCTGAAAAAACCATATGACAAAGAGCTTACGGCGTCGGAATTTACGCAATCAAACACAGAAAACATCGAATATATAAAGCAAAATCTGCCAAAGGAAATTTTGGAGTGCGTGGCGGATGTAAGGGTCTTGGCGCTCGGCGCGGCTTCCCCGGAAGTGTTCGATAAAATAACCTCATTTTGCGGAAAGCTTTACAGAAAATGCCGTGAAACAGAGAATTTGTATGAAGCAGAGCTTGAAAAGGTCAAAAACAAATTCGGAGCCGAAAAAACCGATATGTTGCTAAAATGCCTTTTTGCGACTCCAAAGGACGCATATACGGAAGGAGATTCGCTTATCATAACAGTCGATTCGGACAATACAGGCGATGTTTTAAAAAATCGTATAGTTTTCAGTTCACCCTCCGATATAATGGGTATCGATTTTGTAGGTCAGGCTGTGTGTCAGGTCGAACTCCTGCCCGCGGAAAACGACTCACTGCACCTAAACTGCCTGTTTTATCAGCCGAAAGACGGCATCTATACCGAATTTTCCGTGTACGCAAAAAACTTTTCATTTGAATAAATGTAAATACCTTATCTGAGAGCCGGCTCAATTGGGCCGGCTAAAATTGTGTGTCCGAAAAACGCTTTTGCCCGCGAGGCAAGTTTGAGCGCCATTGATACCGTCCGTAAACATCGACACTTCCCTTTCCGGATAAACCTTATCCGAACTATTTATAAAAGTTTTACTCTCAAGGGTGAACCGCGCTTGACGCCTATTGACAAAAAATAATTTCAGATGTATAATTATATAGTCCCATTTGGGACTCGGAGGATTATATGGAGCAAGAAACACAGCTTTTGCTGAATGATGTAAACCGCGCTATTATCAAATTCCGGGGAATTTATTCGGAGTGGTCAAAAAAACACAACATAAGCTATAATGAAATGCTGGTTTTATATACCATCCGAAATAACGGCTACTGTACGCAAAAGCAGATATGCGAAAATTATCTGCTGCCCAAACAGACAATTAATCATGTTATCGTTAATATGCTAAAAAACGGACTTCTCCGCGACAGTTTAAAATACAATACAGGTCGTCAAAAAGCCTTTGAATTGTCAGAAAAAGGTGAAAATTACGCCCGACCTTTGCTTGATTCAATCAGTAGAGTGGAAGAAAAAGCGGTGCTTTCGATGGACAAAGACAAACTCGGAAAAATGATTTCCCTTATCTGCGAATATGACAGAGTTTTAAAAAACGCGCTTGAAGAGGACAGTAAAACATTATGGAAGAATTAAAAGAACAAAGTAATTATTTCGGAACCGAAAAAATAGGCAGGATACTTTTAAAAATGGCTCCTCCCGTTATGCTTGCCCAACTGATTCAGGCTTTGTACAATATAGTTGACAGCGTGTTTGTCGGCAGATATTCGGACGCGGGTCTTACCGCGTTATCAATCATATACCCGATTCAGCTTCTCATGATAGCGCTCGCGGTCGGCACAGGAGTCGGGATAAACACCGTAATGGCGGCAAAACTCGGCGTCGGACAGGGTAAAAAAGCAGACGAATACGCCGGCGTAGGTACGCCGCTCGCCATAGCGCTGTGGGCTTTATTCGCGGGAATCTGCTACATGATTATGCCCGCATACGCGCGTATGCAGACCGATTCACCGGAGGTTATCGCCGATGTAGTTTCTTACGGCAGAATAGTTTGCGTGTTCAGCTTCGGTCTGTTTCTTGAAAGTGTCTGGACAAAGGTGCTCCAGGCAAGAGGCGATATGAAAACTCCGATGGTCGCGCAGATACTCGGAGCGATAACGAACATTATTCTCGACCCGCTGCTGATATTCGGAATGTTCGGGCTTCCCGATGCCGGAATCGCGGGCGCCGCCGTCGCCACCGTCGCGGGGCAAGCGGTAGCCGCGCTGGTCGTGATGAAAAAAGGATTTTACAAATCACCGCGCTTGAACAAATACCCGCATTATGTCGCGAAGATATTCCGCCTCGGAATACCGAATATACTCATGCAATCGGCATACACGCTGTATATATTCGGGCTGAATATGATTCTCTCCACTTTCTCCGACGCGGCGGTAACCGTGCTCGGTCTTTATTATAAATGGCAGACCTTCTTCTTTATACCGCTCGGCGCAATGCAGACATGTATAGTCCCGATTATAAGCTTTAATTATGCCGCGCGCAACACCGAGCGTTGCAGAAAGACCCTGAATATATCAATTCTGTTCGGAATGGCGCTGATGTTCCTCGGCACCCTCTGCTTTGCAATCATTCCCGAGCCGATGCTGAGATTCTTTTCGTCCGATGAGGAGGTAATAAGCATCGGCATTACGGCTTTCAGAATTATCGGAATAAGCTTTATTCCCTTAGTCACCTCTCTTACATACCCCGTTCTTTTTCAGGCAGTGGGAAAAAGTCTGAAAAGCACCCTGCTGACCGTGATACGAACGGTTTTGCTTTTCGTACCATTGGCGTATCTCTTTTCACGCTTCGGTCTTGATTATTTCTGGCTGACTTATCCTGTAACCGACAGCATCACCTCTCTTGTGGGTTTTTTTATGTGCCGCGGCTTCTGGAAACACCCTTACCTTTCAAAGAAAAAGAACGGAGAGCCGAAAGCCGTCATACAAAAATCGCGTCCCGGAGTTATCATTGCCATCGCGAGAGAACACGGCTCGTCGGGTAAGCAGATAGGCAAGCTTGTGGCGGAAAAGCTGAACATCCCTTTCTACTACAAGGAAATGACAGAAATTGCCGCTCGGGAAAGCGGGCTGGATAAAGAATTTATTTCAGACATTAACAAAAACTCTCCAAGAAAGCTTCATAATCTGTATTTCAGTTCAAAAGCAGTTCAGCACGCCATTGTCGCCCAGCACAAAATAATCGAAAAGATTGCGGATAACGGCAGCTGCGTAATAGTCGGCAGGGCCGCGGATTATATATTGAAAGACTATGATAATGTAGTGCGTATATTTATTTACGCTCCGCTTGAGTACAGAATCGGCAGAGTAATGGAGGTTTACGGCGATACACGGGAAGCTGCAAAGGCGAATATCCGGCGTTCCGATAACGCGCGCGCGGCTTATTATAAAAATATCTCCGGGCTTACGTGGGGAGACAAGAACCGTTACGATCTGACAATAGACAGCTCTGTCGGACTTGAAGCAAGCGCCGACATAATCTTAGAGTATCTAAAAAAAACAAACGGTCAGCCTTTAAAAAATCATGCACCGTGAGGAATATATTATTACGTTACATATTGCCGATCTGTTTGGCGTCAGAATTATATAATGATCTTTAATCAACAAATAATAATTCACAAAAAAAACTGTGGGCTCATACAAACTTTTTTGGTTTTGTATATTTACTTGTACGACAATTTATGATATAATGTATACAGCGTGAAATAATCAATTTAATATTATTATACCGGCTGTATACCGCAGTTTTGCTCCGCGCAAAACTGTCCGGGTTTTTGTATACAGCGTAAAGTAATAAATTAAATAATATTTTTTCGGCTGTATACCGCAGTTTTGCTCCGCGCAAAACTGTCCGGGTTTTTGTATACGGCGTGAAGTAATAAGTTAAATAATATTTTTTCGGCTGCATACTGCAGTTTTTGTATGTATGCAGCGTGAAGTAATCAGGTAAATGTAACCGTTCAGAGCTACGCTCTCGACGTCATGGAGGTGTACAAATAATGCAAAGCTTTGTTATAAAGCCGAATATCTATTTCGGCGACAATGCCCTCTCAAGGCTGGCTGAAATAGAATATAAAAAGGTGTTTATAATAGCAGACCCGTTTACGGTTTCAAGCGGGCTGATAAAGTCGGCAACCAAGTATCTTGACGCCGCCAATATAAATTATACTGTTTATTCCGATGTGGTTCCCGACCCGTCCATAGAAAAGGTGGTAGAAGGAGTTACTGCCCTGCTTAAGGTGAAAGCTCCGTGCATCATCGCCGTAGGCGGCGGATCGGCAATAGACCTTTCAAAATGCGTCAGGCAGTTTGCCAACAAAATTGACTCTGACTACTTTCCGCATTTTATCGCAATCCCCACCACAAGCGGAACGGGCAGCGAAGTTACTTCCTTTTCTGTAATTACCGACAGGGAAAAAAATATAAAACACGCGATAGTCGACAATTCCCTGCTGCCCGAAGAGGCGATTCTCGATGTGGAAATGGTAAAAAGTGTTCCCGCTTCCATTACCGCGGACACCGGAATGGACGTAATGACACACGCTATTGAGGCATATGTAAGCACGAATGCAAACTCCATTTCCGATATGTATGCCGAAAGAGCCACTCAGCTCTGCAAGAATTACCTTGTACGTTCGTTCAAATATTCCGATACACATGATATTGAGTCAAGAGAAAAAATGCACCTTGCATCCAACCTCGCGGGAATCGCGTTTAATTCCGCGTCACTCGGAATCAATCACGGCATGGCACATCAGCTCGGCGCGCAGTTCCATATACCTCACGGACGTGCCAACGCCATACTTCTCCCTGTCATTATCGCCTATAACTGCGGCATAGACAAGTACACAAACAACCTTTCCAATCCCTCGTATTGTGTAAAAAAGTATGCAGACATGGCAAGAGTTATCGGTATAGGAAACTTTAACGACGTATCGTCTGTCAAGTCCCTTATAGATTACATAAAGCACATGCAGCTTGAAATGAACATACCCTCTCATGTAAGCGCCGCGGTCCCGAAGCTTAAAAAGGACGAATATTTTTCCAAAATAGAAACAATGACCGCCGCCGCGCTTAAGGACAGGTGTACTCCCGCAAATCCGCGTACTCCTACACCTGAGGAAATGTCAGAGCGTTTTGCAAAATTGTGGTATCTTTGAAGTAAAACAATCAGGGCTTCAACCCTGATTTTTTTATAAAAACTGTTCGTCTATATGCCGGATAATCCCTAAATGTCATCTGATTTTCCGACACTCGATATAAAACCTCTTGTCCGCGGCATGTCCCATTGAAAAGGTTTTTCTGGGCAGCGCGCCGTCACAAATTACCGTTTTGAAAAGTTCGTTCTTTTTCATTCCGTCAAAGAGAAGTCCTATGGCATTCTTTTTCTCCACAAGCCCTTTTACGCTGTCAACACCGTGTATGTAATCAATTTTAACGTCTCTGTGTTTTTTTGTAAATTCATCAAGGAATGTTTGAACACTCCCTACCGCAAGATTGCTTTCGGGATTTTCTATTAAAATCTCCTTGATCTCATTATTTGAAATACATGTTATTTTCTGTGCGGGGATATCGCCTGTACCTGAGCGCTTCGACGCAAATTCGGAAAATTCGGAAATAAAAATCTCTCTGTCCGCACCGAAAACCACTCTGTAGATCGGCTCAAACTCAAGCGCGTCGTCATGCAGGTTTACCACCTCGCACAAGGCATATCTCGAAGGGTGATTTTTTGCCTCCTTATCCCCTATTTCCGCCTTGATTTCCTCATATAAAGCTTTCGCGCTTGCCAGCGAATGATTTCCGTCGCCCACGGCAAACAGCAGCGGAGGACAGTCAATACCGTATTTTTTTCTCATCTCCTCAGCCGAAGCAAGATTTCCGAGAGCTTTATCTATATCCGTCATTCCTTTTCCGTCAATAAACCTTCCGCAGACATGTCCCGCGCCCGCCCAAAGGTCAAAATCATACGCTACGGTATATTTATCCGAATTTACAGATATCGGCTCTATAACGGTTTTTCGCGGGTCGTCAATCAACATCATGATGTGCGGCATCTCAAGCGCGGCATGTCTTCTCACCTCAACCCTCGGAGGTATTCTTTCAAGCACGGTTCCCTCAGTCGCGCGAATCAATGTCTCGGAACCCACATTGTAATCATACATTTCAAGATCTACAGCCCCAACTATCCCACGGCGTATTTTACCGTCCGACTGGGTTCTCTCAAGGTAAATCATACTTTGCGGGTGACATACAAGAACACTCTCCAGATACTCCTTCATCTTGCGGTTGATTTCGGGTATCCTTTTATCGGATTCAGACAGAAATGCCTCGGGCAGCATCAGATTCAGCGTTGACGGGCTGTCTTTGGAATAATCATATGCCGCCTCCCAATACTGCGGTTCGCTTGTATATTGGTCACAGGCGACAGACGCCCACTTTGTGCCGTCTGTCTTGTCAAAATCCGGCAGATATATGTCCCGGGGGATTAAATACCGATTCATAAATAAATATTCTCCTCTATGCTACGACGCATCATTTAAAAACTTAAACAACACCGACCGCTGTTCAATATGGGGCTGAGCCCCGTCATTCAAACGCTTCAGCGGGAGATTTTATCTCCCCGTGGAAAATCAAGCAGCGCCCCGCCTTCTTTTGAGACAGGGGTCGTCTTAATATTTCAATTCTGACGTCACATTCGGAAAGAAACCCGGGTTAATCATTCAACCTCAAAGATTATGTAGCCGATAAACCCGATATGCGATTTTCCGAATATATTTTAACATCGTATACATTATATAATAATATTAAAAAATTGTCAATGTTCTCTTTTTATCAACATCATCTGACCCGCAGACAAAATTTTTACTCATTGCACAAAAGCAAAAATAAATTCTGAGAGCATAATTCACAAACATCGATTATTTATAAATTATCAATGTGGAATTTGTAAACAAACTTTTTTCAAAACAAAACTTTTTTCCTTCAATCTATTGACAAAAGTCAAATTTTTTCATATAATTATTTATTATGTGTTCCAAATAAACGATTATGCCGCTTACTTTTCGCGGCGATTTTGTTGACAACGATTCATATGTTAATTAAAAAGTAATTTCAGGACAAGTAATATGTATATAATACTTGCCGTTTAAAAGAAAGGTTCAGATTTGCCATGAATGTTAAGGTAGTTAAATTCGGAGGTTCATCACTGGCGGACGCCGAGCACTTTAAGCAGGTTGCCCAAATTATAAAGGCAGACCCCTCGCGCAGATACGTCGTTCCCTCTGCTCCCGGCAAAAGATTCGGTTCGGACATCAAAGTGACCGATATGCTCTACAAATGCTATGAGCTTATAAGAGAACGCGCGGGCAGGGAGATTATAGAAAAGCAATACTCACAGATAGTGCAAAGATATGAAAGCATAATAAAAGAACTCGGATTGGATTTTGACATGTCCGGAGAATTTGAGTATGTAAAAAACGCCATGCTTCACAGTTCCGGAAGAGACTACGCCGCAAGCCGCGGCGAATATCTCAACGGAATCATTCTCGCCAAATATCTGGGATTTTATTTTATTGACGCGGAAAGCGTAATTTTCTTCCGCGAAAACGGCACTTTTGACGAGGAAAAGACAAACGAAGTGCTGTCTGCCGAGCTCAAACTGCACGAATACGCCGTAATTCCGGGCTTCTACGGCTGTATGCCCAACGGAACCATAAAGACCTTTTCAAGAGGCGGCTCGGATATAACCGGTTCTATTGTGGCGCGCGCGGCGCAGGCGGATCTGTATGAAAACTGGACCGATGTTTCGGGATTTCTGATGACCGACCCCAGAATAGTGGAAAATCCGTGCACGATCGACACCATAACCTACCGTGAGCTGCGCGAGCTTTCATATATGGGCGCCACGGTTCTCCATGAAGACGCAATCTTTCCGGTGAGATACGCCGGCATTCCGATAAATATAAGAAATACCAACAGACCTGAGGACAGGGGAACGATGATAGTGGCAAACGCCGAGAGCTACGACAAGGAACACATCATCACAGGTATTGCCGGCAAAAAAGGTTTTTCGGTCATAACCATAGAAAAAGATATGATGAATGCCGAAATAGGCTTCGGCAGAAAAGTGCTTGAGGTGCTTGAGGACTTCGGACTTTCATTTGAGCATCTTCCCTCAGGAATAGACACCATGAGCGTACTGCTGTCCACCGCGGCGCTCGACAGCTGCAAGGAAAAGGTACTCGGAGCAATCAACAGCGTAACTTCTCCCGACAGCATAACCGTTGAGGACGGAGTCGCCCTCATTGCCATTGTCGGACGCGGAATGATTAAAGCCAAAGGTACCGCTGCAAGAGTGTTTGACGCAATATCAAGCTCGAACGTCAATATCCGTATGATAGACCAGGGTTCCTGCGAGCTCAATATCATTGTAGGCATAGATGAAAACGATTTTGAGACCGCGATTTCCGCAATATACAAGGAATTTGTAAAAAAATAAAATTGAAAACGAACTCCCGTCAAAACAGAACGAAACAGGTCTTTTTCGACGGGAGTTTTTATTTTCAGGTTATTGTCGATTAAAATATGCTTAACCCGAGGTTTCGACCGCTTTGTATGTGTATATGAACAATTACCGCATATTGTAAATCGCCACCGCGGTCGCGTACGGCGGAATCTTTACTGAATCGCCGTCAAAGGGTACGGGCTCAAGCCGAACAGCATCATCGAGCAACAGAAAATCACACATATCCGCTTCACCGTCGGATATGTTGACAATTTTCTCGGATTCGGAAGTATTTACAAGCATCACAGCCGACTTCTTTTCCGCCTTTCCGAATGCCGCAAGAGCAAATACTCCGCCGTCACCGTTTTCCTTAACCTCACACAGACACTCGTCGCCCAGTCTGTAAAGCATATTGAAGGCCTTAAAGCTGTAAAACGCCGGAAACGGAGTTTTGGTAAGCGGGTCAAACATTCCTCCATATGAGGTATTTATCTGCCCGTCATAATACATCATCATATCTATTGAAGTGTCGTGCAGACGTATCATCATCTCGGAAATGCGCATGGCGTCTATGAGTTTGCCTCTGTCATATATTCCCGGATTCCATTCGTTGAATATGCTTTCCGTATCTTTGAAGCCATATCTGTCAAGCATATCTCTGGCATATGAGGCATACGCGATATTTTCCTCCACGCCCGAATACGAGTGCCAGGAAAAGAAATCAAGAGGAGCCTTTCCTGCCTGCGAAGTAATATGTTCAAGAAAGCCCTCAAAAAACTCAATAAAATATTCCGTCCTGGTCGAAATATGCGCCGTAGTGTCGGGATTGGCGTTCAGAATCTCATAAAATCCGCACGAGGCGTATCCTCCGACCTTGATATCCGGAAATACTTTTTTCAAATGGTTTGCCGTAATTGTATAAAGTTCGTAATACTGCTCCCTGTTTCCGTTCCACATAGGATTTTCCGACATATCGGGCTGATTGTCCGGCTCGTTCCATATCTCCCAATAGGTTATCCCCATGTGATATCCGTCAGCCCATCCGCAATTGTAATGCGCGATTATATGTTCGCATACTCTCGCCCACTTATAAGGGTCCTTGGGCGGATTTATATGTACCGGTCTTATATGTCGATAATTTTCTATGCCGCAGCCGAGACGGTAGAAAGGCTCCGAGCCCTGCGCCCTGATATTCTCAAGCAAATAATCTGTAAATTCAAATCGATATGAATCGGGTAAATTTTCATCCGCGTCCGGATTTATGAATATATTGTCTATATCAACAAACACCGTACCCCCGAATTCGCCGCCGGTATCGTGAAGTCTTGAGTAAGGTATTCCCGCCTCGCCCCAATAGTGCATCTGCTTCATTGAAAGCCCGTTAATCGGGCAATTGTTCGCGCAATGCATAGGCTTTATCTTACCTTTGATTTTACTTGCATCGACCTTTATTTCAATCATTATTTATTACCGTCCTGTTTGATAAATGATATTTGTACCTGTTACAGCCTGAAGATCTTAACGGATTTAACCGCGCTTCCCTCTTCGTACATACCGATCTCGCCCAACGCAAAAAACGCGCCGCTCATGTCACATATCCGAAGCATTTCACCGCATTTGAAATCCGTACCGAGCTTTTTCTGATATACAGGGCAGCCGCTCCTGAACAACCGTTCAAAAAATCCGCTCAAATTTATCGAGGGTAGGTCTGCAAAAAGAGTCTGCACATCAAACAAAGCCTCTCTTCTCTGCTGAGGATCCAACTCGAACAGCGCCTCAAGCGTATAAGCCTGATCTATGCTTATGCCGTTTGCGTAAATTCTGCGGAGCGAAGCCATAACCCCGCCGCAGCCTAAGCTTTTACCGATATCGGCGCACAGAGTTCTTATGTATGTGCCTCCGGAGCATGTGACGTCGAGCAAATACTCGGACGGGCTATCGGTACGCATACAGTCGATTGAAAAGATCTCTATCTCCCTGCTTTGTCTTTCCACGGTAATTCCCCGGCGCGCAAGGTCATAAAGTTTCTCGCCGCCAAGCTTAAGAGCCGAATACATGGGAGGCGTCTGCATTATTTTACCGCGGAAATTACGAACTGCCCCGCATACTTCACCGTATTCGGGCAATCTTCCGCCATACTCATTCAAAACCGTGCCGGTGATATCCTCGGTATCGGTTTCAAGTCCCAGTCGCAAAGTTGCCGTGTAGCGTTTTTTTCCGCCGCTTACAAATTCGCACGCCTTTGCCGCTCTGCCGACAAGCACCACAAGCACCCCGGTCGCCATTGGGTCAAGCGTTCCGGTATGCCCAACGCGCGAGGTCTCATAAAGCGTTCTGACCTTATTTATCACATCGTGGGACGTACAGCCCCGCGGCTTGTCAATAGCTACAATGCCGCCCGGAAGATTGTCATTCTCATTTCGCCTCATCTCAGAATCTCACCTCAGCCATATATATCGGGAAGCCCTTTTCCGAAAAGCTCATCTCATACTCGGTCATTATATTCCCGTCCGCCCTGTCCGAGCGGTGAAGATCCCTGCTTGTCCAGACAACTTCAAGTCCGCCAAGCGCAAACTGCTCCAGACTGAAATTGAAAAGTCCTTCATTGTCCGTTTTGAAATAAAGCGTGCCGCCGGGCTTTATAATTCTTTTGTATTTTTCAAGGAAATTTAAATGTGTAAGCCTTCTTTTGGCATGTCCCGCCTTCGGCCACGGGTCACTGAAATTGAGAAACAAAAAATTTACACTGTGTTCGGGAAACCATTCGTTCAGATTGTCGGCGTTTCCGATGACAAATCTGAGATTGTCCGGACGGGCGTCTTTCTGCCGCATGGCTTTTTCAAGCGCCACACAGCAGACGTCGGGAACCTTTTCCATGGCGATAAGATTAATATCTTGCCTCTTTTGCGCCATGCCCACCGCGAAATTTCCTTTTCCGCAGCCTATTTCAAGCGCCAACGGCAAGCTTTTGTCCGAAAACGCAAACGTAGGATCTTTCATCAGCATTTCGGGATTCTCTATGAGCAGATCCGAACAAGCCGAAATGCGCTCGTCCCTGTGCTTCTTTTTTCTCATTCTCATTTTGACTTTGTCCTCTTCTTCAACAAGATCACCACGGCGGCGATTATCGCAATATCGAGTACTGCAAAAACCGCAAGCGCATAAATAAGCGCGTTTGAGTCTTTCGCGCTCTTATCGGAATCGGACATATTGTGCCCTCCCTGATTGCTTTCGCTTTCATTGTTTTCGCCTTCGTTTTCTTCCGAATTGCTTTCATCCTCGCCCGAAGGACTGTACGATATGTTGCCGTACACCTGTGAATAAATCCGCTGTGACGATTCAAGCGGGCTTGTCGCGCTGTCAGGGACCGAATATATTCGTATATTGTCAACCGTTGCCCTGATTCCCACTGTACATTTCAATACAATTATATTTCCAAGCTTGTCCGAGGGAAAAGCCCCGCTTTGGCCTATCTCGTATTCGGGGGTATACCGCTGTGTGTAATATGCGAGCTTTTCCGCGTCCGCGCTTGCCGCCAAAAGACCGTTGACATACATATCTATGCGTTCCGGCATTTTATTCTCATCCGACGTCACTCTCACCGCAATATTTATATTTTTATCCTCCGCGTTTCCGTCTTCACCGTAAAGCGCCTTTTTCAGGCTCTCTCCGCTCTGCGGACCAAGCAGGCTTTCCTGAGCAAGAAGCGAATAATATTCACCTCCGACACAAATAACAATATCTCCGGTTCCGTCGGCGTTAAGATACGCGTCGATATAGTAAGAGTAATTGAAATTCAACGCTATCGACACATGTCCTTCGGTATTATCGGCATAATTGAGATCATATTCCACCACATAGTCGCCGTCAAGATAATCAATCAGATCCGGCCGCTGCACAAGCAGTTCTAAACTATTGCTGCCCGCAATATAATAATATGCCGGTTTTTGCGAACTGTTATTGACATTAAGCGGATATTTACCGTCGCTTGAGGTAACCATCATATCTTTACCCAATACCAGCAGCGGCTGTGACGGGGAATTCTCGGACGATCCGTCCGAACCGTAAGGATTTCTTTTAATATATGATTCCCCCTGCATTTCAAAAAGTCTGTTTTCTTCCTCCGTCAGCTCTGACGCGCCCGCCTGAGCGGAACAGACAAAAACCAGCGCAAGCAGAACGGAAACAACAGACGCAAGCTTTTTCAACATTTCTCACAATTCCTTTCTTCAGCTTAAATTCAGAAGCACTGTAAAATCCGGCACGAAAACCTCGGCAGACTTTTTTGTAAAAACGAATTTACGCAAACGGCAGCAATTCTGATTTCCAAGATTTTTTGTGTATAGTATCGCATTTGTAACAAATATCCGCGCAGTTAAACTATGGAACTGCCGAAAAGCCGGAAACCTTCGGTAACAGTCGCCTCTACGAAAAATCAGACATTGAATCTGAACAGTACTATGTCTCCGTCCTTCATCACATAGTCCTTTCCCTCGCTGCGAACAAGTCCGGCTTCCTTGGCGGCTGTCATACTGCCCGACGCGACAAGGTCGTCAAACGCAACCACCTCCGCCCTGATAAATCCTCTTTCAAAGTCGCTGTGTATTTTGCCCGCCGCCTGAGGGGCTTTGGTTCCGTCGGCAATAGTCCATGCCCTTACCTCTTCGGGACCCGCCGTAAGGTAGCTGATAAGTCCCAAAAGCGAATAGCTCGCTTTTATAAGTTTGTCAAGACCGCTCTCCGCGATTCCCAATTCCTCAAGGAAAACCGACTTTTCCGAAGGATCCAGTTCCGCGATCTCGGCCTCTATTTCCGCGCATATCGCAATAACCGCGGAATTTTCGCTTTCGGCAAACTCTTTTACCTGCATATATGCCTGATTATCAACCGGCTCTCCCGACGCGTCCTGTTCTCCCACATTCGCCACATAAATGACCGGTTTTCTGGTCAGCAGGGGGGTATCGTAAAGCACGCTTTCCTCGTCTTCGGTCAGCGCGACCGTTCTCGCGCACTTACCCTGCTGTAAAGCGTCGTATATTTTTTCAAAGACTTCAAGCTCAGAGACAAGCGTCTTGTCCCCTTTCATCGCCTTTTTTGTCCTGTCCATTCTCCTCTCAAGCATTTCCATGTCGGAGAAAATAAGCTCCATGTTTATGGTCTCAAGGTCACGCAAAGGGTTCACGGAACCGTCAACATGAATTATATTGTCGTCCGAGAAACACCTGACTACATGCAGTATGGCGTCACACTCGCGTATGTTGGAAAGAAACTTGTTGCCCAGACCCTCTCCCTGCGCCGCGCCCTTTACAAGTCCGGCTATATCCACAAACTGTATAATCGCGGGAGTATACTTTTTGGGATGATACATCTCCGAGAGTACGTCAAGTCTCTTATCCGGCACCGAAACAATGCCCACATTCGGTTCGATAGTGCAAAAAGGATAGTTTGCGGATTCTGCTTTTGCATTAGTCAGCGCGTTAAACAATGTGGATTTTCCCACATTCGGAAGTCCTACGATTCCAAGTTTCATTATAAAATTACCTTTCGTAAAAAAATCGGTTTAAAAATTTCGACGTCGGTCAAACATCTTTGCACTGTCATTAATCCTTTATATTATATAACATATTAAAATTTTTTTCAAGAGTTAAAATAAACTAAAATAAAAAAATCAATAAAAAAATATTAATTTTTTTTGAAAAAAGCCTGTACAAATGAAGTGATTTGTGGTATAATTATTAACAAGAGATAATTTGTGTACCTTTTGTGCAAAATTCTGTCAAAATTCAGCCATTTTTCACACAGAATTCCTATTATGAGCTTAAAATAAAGTTATAAGAAGAAATGTAACATGATTTTTGCCCAACATGTGAAATCTGGAGGCTGTTTCGGGTACGCGGGACATAAAAAACTTAAGCAGTGTCACTATTTATCATTGCAAAAAATATACAGGAGGACTCAAAAGAAAATGATGGATACTAAAATTCTTGTTATTGATGATGATACCGGTGTAAGCGAATCAATCAGATCATACTTTGAAAATGAGGGATATGAAGTGAAAATCGCTCAGGATGGTTCGGAGGGTATCAGTTTTTTCAAGATGTATGAGCCTGACATTGTGCTTCTCGACATAATGCTGCCCAAAAAAGACGGATGGCAGGTATGCCGCGAGATACGTGAAATGTCCGCAAAGCCTATCATAATGGTAAGTGCGAAAAGCGAGGTTTTTGACAAGGTTTTGGGACTTGAGCTGGGTGCGGACGATTACGTGGTAAAGCCGTTTGATTTAAAGGAACTGTCCGCCCGTGTCAAAGCCGTGCTTCGCCGTTGCCAGACACATGTTACCCCCGCCGATGATGAAGTAATTAAATTTGAAAATATAGAGATAAGTCTTCAGAAATATGAGCTGAAGCTAAAAGGCAAATCAATTGATATTCCTCCGAAAGAACTTGAACTGCTTTATTTCCTTGCTTCAAATTACAACCGTGTCTTTACACGCGACCAGTTGCTTGACAAGGTATGGGGATTCGATTATCTGGGAGATTCCCGCACTGTGGACGTTCACATCAAGCGTCTGCGCGAAAAACTTGAGGGAACGTCGGACAAATGGGTGCTTAAAACAGTATGGGGCGTCGGATACAAGTTTGAACTTCTCGGTTAAATTCAATAAGAGGCTAAACACCGTCATTCAACATTTTCAGCGGGAGATTGTATCTATCGACGAAAAAGCCAAGTGGCGCCCGCCTTTTTTGAGGCGGAGAACATCTTAATTCAGTCATAAAACACCGTAAAATCTTTCAGTCTGTTAATTGCGCGTCAATTTCGTTTTAATTTAAGAATAAATTGCTCACTGATCGGTATAGAATGAGAAATAAAATTACGAGGTGCCAAAATGGAAAATAATGATTATAAGGCAAATACGCCAAATAACGACGATTCCGATAATGATTCAAAAACGAGCAATATAAACAGAGACGACCCGGGGCAAAAATCCGATCCTGATGTAACGGAAGAATCCAATAACATCCACGGAAAAAGTTCTGATCAAAAAGAGGACGAACCCGCCGGGGACGGACAAAAAAACAAGGAACCCGAACCTCAGCCTTCCGAATACGCTTTCAGATGGAATTGGACGGACAATCAGAAAAACGACAGTGTCGGCGCGGACGCGAGCATTAACGCGGGCGCCAGAAAGAGGAAAAAGTTATCGGGCGGTGCCTTGTTCGCTATAATTATGGCGGGTGTTTTTCTTGTGGCGTTTATCGCGCTTGCCGTTTCACTGATAACCGATACCCTGATAACCGGTCCTGACGGAGAATTCGGAAAAACCTATGTAAACATAAATGTTTCGGATTTGGGACCCACATCCCCGGAAAACGGCTCTGCAAGTTCGGAAGCGCTTGAAAATTTCAAAAATTCAACGGTAGTCATACAAACCACTACCCCTACCGGAACCGCGACCGGAAGCGGAATTATTCTGACCGAGGACGGGTATATCGCTACCAACTATCACGTGATTGAAAATTCGGTACACATATATACAACCCTTTACAGCGGAAAAAGATATAATGCCGAGCTTATCGGATACAGTGAAAAAGACGATCTCGCCGTGCTTAAAATAGAAGCGGACAATCTTGCCGCGGCGACATTCGGAAAATCCTCCGACTGCGCTTTGGGTGAAAAGGTTTACGCGGTCGGTTCTCCCGCCGGAGCGGATTTCGGATGGACTGTTACCGCGGGCGTAATATCCTGTGTGGAGCGCACGGTAAACATATATGACGACTACGGAACTCTTGAGAAGAGGATGAATGTCATACAGACAGATGTTTCGGTCAATCCCGGAAATTCGGGCGGTCCCCTTATAAATTCACGCTGCGAGGTAATCGGTATCGTTACGCTGAAGCTCGCTGACGATTATGTCGGGATGGGCTTTGCGATTCCTTCGGACGGCGCGCTTGAAATCATTTCGGCGATAATTGAAGGACGTGATTTCGATTCATCGGTTTCTTCGGGAAGACCTCTTGTAGGCATTGTCGGCGTTTCGGTAAACGAAAATATATATTATCGGCTGGACGGCGACCGTGTTGTCGTCGTAAGCCAAGACTATGCGGAGAAAAACCCCGACACTACTTTTTTTGCTGACGTAACCGGAGTTTACGTCATCGAACTGACCGAAGGTCTGGACGCGAAAAACAAGCTACAGGTGGGAGACATCATAACCGAAATTGACGGCTCGGCAGTTTACACCATTTACGATTTATCATCGATAATAAATCAGAAAAACGGCGGGGACACAGTAAGCGTTACGGCGTACAGAGACGGAAAATATATTCAAAGAAACATTATACTCGGTACAGAGGAATAAAAACCCATAATTACGGATACAGAACAAAAAATCCCCTTAGAGCGGAATCTGAAAATACAACAAATTTCAGCCCGCGCCAAGGGGATTGTTATTTTAAACCAAACTATAAAGAGGACAACAAAAAATTTTCCGGAAAATACGGGTTATTGTCTATCCGAAGCCAGCGAACAGTCAGCAATTGAAAAAATTTAAGCACACAGTTGTAAACGAATGTCAAAATTAACATTTATATGCCGTCATGCGTATTCTTACATAATCGGCATACCATTTTCCGTTTTTGTACAAATCCTTTTTCAGACTTTCTACCGCAGCATCAATGATTTCTTCCCTTTTATTTTTTATTTCCGCGTCTTCAAAAGGTCTTTTCACAAACATATTTATCCAATCCTTCAACCCGCACTCCCCTGTCAATTCCGTGAGTCTTTCAAACAATACGGCATACTTCACCAGAAAACCCGCGCGCTCAAGCATAGAGGCATATTCACCGATACTCGGAAAATAAAACGGAAATTTATAGCTGTAGCCGTATTTATTAAACGCATTCTCCAAAGCTCCGTGAATAAGCGCGTTGTTTCCCTGCCCTCCAAATTCAAAAACAAACTGCCCGTTTTCTTTGAGCGCCCTGTTTACACAATTCAGCATCAAGGTCTGTTTTTCCTTGTCAATCCAATGAAATACCGCGTTGGAAAAGACAACGTCCGCGGGTCGCTTTAACGAAAAAGACGTGGCGTCCGCCTGTACAAAATCAATATCGGGATAATTTCTCCTCGCCAAGTCCAGAAGCTCGTCCGAGGCGTCTATTCCTATCACCTTATATCCCTTATTTTTTATTATATTCGTCAGCGCTCCGTTTCCGCAGCCCAAATCGACTATCGTGCCGCCGGGCTTACAGTCAATAAGCTCCGCCACGTCATTTCCGTACCGGTGCACAAAAGAAAAATTTTTTGAGTATTTGTCGGCGTCCCACGTGATATTCATTTTTTGATTTTCCCCACTGTTTCTTTTTTTTCGAATCAAATGACATTTAAAACGACCGCTCTCATCAAGAGTGTTTTCTTTTCGCAAGCGCCGGAATTAATTCTACAAATTGTTTATTTTTCAATCACAAATTTTGATTTTAAGGCATTTAACGCCTTTTTTATCTCTCTTCCGCTGTATCCGTAATTTTGCAGGGAGCGAAAAATTTTTTCAATTTCTTTTTCCCGCACAGGTACGACATCCGTACTTTTCAAATATTTTTTTTCAAGTAATTGCCGGCAATTCTCTTCAAAATCTATTGTCGCCAGAAAATCGTCCGCCGCGCCGATGGCTTCACTGTTATATCCGCTGCTTTTCAGTTTGTATATTATTCTCTGATACCCCCAATATTTGTCAAGGCATCTTTCGCACTCCCGCAAAGCAAGCTTCACTTCGTCAATATACCCTTTATTCCTGACAAAATCCGCCGCGGTCACGGCATATTCCCTTTCGATTCCCTTGCGGCACAGTTTCGCGACAAGCATCTTTTCGGAACAGGGCGAGCAGGAAATACAGCCGTAGGCTTTTTGCACGGCATGGGTAATATCCGAATATTTTTTTATTTCGGACAATGTATCGTCGTCGATTTCACGCGGCAGATCGCGCAGACATATACCGAACGTATCCCAAAATTCACACAGCATGGAATAAACGGATTTCTTCTCCCGCTCCCCGTCCGTCACACACACATGAACATTGAGCTGACCACCGCCTGCGGACACCGAAAGTCCGGTAATCTCAACGCTCCTATCACCGAAAATAAACTCACTCATCACTGTCTTCAAGCGTGCGGATGTCAAATTCATCCTCATCACTGTCCGCAAGCTCAAATTCTTCCTCGTTGACAATATCGGTCTTGTCCTTCATGGATCTTATTTTAGCCTCTATCTCATCGCAGAGCGCTTTATTTTCCTCAAGCAGCTTTCTGACGTTGTCTCTGCCCTGTCCGAGTCTCTCGCCCTCGTATGAAAACCATGAGCCGCTCTTTTTTATAATGTCAAGCATGACCGCAAAATCAATGACTTCACTTACACGTGAAATTCCCTTGCCGTACAGAATATCAAACTCGGCGACACGGAAAGGCGGAGCTACCTTGTTTTTCACTATTCTGCACTTTACGTGGTTTCCGTAAATTTCGTTGCCGTTTTTAAGCTGATCGTTACGCCTTATGTCTATCCTTACGGAGGCATAGAATTTCAGCGCGCGTCCTCCGGTAGTGGTCTCCGGATTTCCGTATGCCGAATTCAGTTTTTCACGAAGCTGATTTATAAACACCACAACGCAGTTGCTCTTCGAAATCACCGCCGCGAGCTTCCGCATCGCCTGCGACATGAGTCTTGCCTGAACTCCCATACTTGACGCGCCCATGTCGCCTTCTATTTCCTGTTTCGGAACAAGCGCGGCGACAGAGTCAATTACAATGACGTCAATAGCGCCCGAACGCACCAGAGATTCCGTAATCGAAAGCGCGTCGTCCCCGCAGTCGGGCTGTGAAACCAAAAGATTGTTTATATCAACTCCGAGCGCCTTTGCGTACACCGGGTCAAGCGCGTGCTCGGCGTCGATAAACGCCGCCTCTCCGCCCGTCTTCTGTACCTCGGCGATTATATGAAGCGCTACGGTGGTTTTTCCTGAGGATTCCGGTCCGAAAATTTCTATAATTCTCCCCCTCGGAACTCCTCCTATTCCGAGCGCCAGATCAAGCGAAAGCGAGCCGGTCGATACAGACTGCACCTCCATGTGAGTATTTTCTCCCAACTTCATTATCGACCCCGCGCCGAATTCCCGTTCTATCTGATCCAACGCGGTATTCAAAGCCTTTTGTTTGTCCTCTTTGCTGGCGGGAACTTCCATCTTTACGGTTTTTTTTGACGTTGCCATCTTAAAGCCCTCCAAATCTATTCATTAACATCCGCAGGTTTTTCTGTTACGGATAACATTATACAGCACAAAATTATTTTTGTCAATAGTTTCTTCGTCATTTTTTCTGTTTTCGGAAAAATTATTTTATCTTCGCCATGAATCGGAAGATGTAAGAAGCTTTAAACCGCCAATTTAAGAACTTTTAATTACAAACAAACAATTCACCGGCAAAAACAGCACAAAAAGCAAAAAACATAAATTTATAAATTTGGGCAAAATACCGCCAAAGTATTGTGCACACTCTATTGACACATACATTAAAATATGATATAATTATAACAAAAAACAATCAGATGATTGCTAAAGCATTCAATTACCCGAATACAATCAATTTTAAGTATCGTAAGGAGATATACCATGGAAAAAATCAAAGTCGGAGTAGTCGGCGCTACCGGAATGGTGGGACAGCGCTTTTTAACCCTGCTTGAAAATCACCCGTATTTTGAAGTCGCGCTGCTTGCCGCGTCCAAAAACAGCGCGAACAAAACATATTCCGAAGCTCTTGGAGGACGTTGGAAGTTAAGCACGCCCATGCCCGAAAAATACGCGGACATGACGGTAGTTGACGCCGAAAATATAGATGAAATAAAAAAGAACTGCAGCTTTGTATTCTGCGCCGTAAATATGAAAAAGGACGAAATCAAAGCGCTTGAGGAAAAATACGCCAAGGCGGAGATCCCGGTCGTGTCCAACAACTCGGCAAACCGCTGGACGGAAGACGTGCCTATGGTAATTCCGGAGATAAACCCCGAGCATCTTGAGGTCATACATGCTCAGAGAAAGAGACTCGGCACAAAGAGAGGCTTTATCGCGGTAAAGCCCAACTGCTCCATTCAGTCATACGTGCCCGCCCTTACTCCCCTGCTGAAATACGGTATAACCGAAGTGGTCGCAACGACCTATCAGGCGATTTCCGGCGCCGGAAAAACATTCAGGGAATGGCCCGAGATGATTGACAATGTCATTCCGTATATCGGCGGAGAAGAAGAAAAAAGCGAGCAGGAGCCTTTGCGCATCTGGGGCAAGGTCAAAGACGGAAAGATAGTAAAGTCAGACTCCCCGCTCATCACTACTCAGTGCATACGAGTGCCGGTTACGGACGGTCATACCGCCGCGGTCTTTGTAAGATTCAAAAACAAGCCTGCAAAAGAGCAGATACTTGAGGATTGGAAAAATTTCTCGGGCATACCCCAGTCTCTTGAGCTTCCTCACGCCCCCAAACAGTTTATAACCTATTTTGAGGAAGACAACCGTCCGCAGACCAATCTCGACCGCGACATATACGGCGGAATGGGCGTAAGTGTCGGAAGACTTCGCGAGGATACCCTCTTTGATTATAAATTCGTAGGTCTTTCACACAACACCTTAAGAGGCGCGGCTGGAGGCGCGGTGCTTATCGCGGAGTTGCTTTACAGACAGGGATATTTTGACTGATATTCGCAACATTCCCGGAAAGGACGGTTTTCCATGAAAGAATACCTCATAAAAACCTTTGACAACATACCGCAGAATCCGGAAGCAATTCCATACGTATCAATCGACAGCTATGTATGGGGCAAAGAATATACGCCAAAGTCAAAAGCCGGTCTCATCATGATAAAAAATCAGGGTTTTTACCTGTATATGGAGTGTCGTGAGAAAGAGCCGAGGGCGGTTTATCACAATTACAACGACCCGGTATACACCGACAGCTGTCTTGAGTTTTTCGCGAAATGGTATGCCGGCTCGGACAAATATATAAACATGGAAATGAACTCCGCCGGGGCGCTTTTGTCCTGTGTGGGAAGCGGGCGTGAAAACCGCCGCCCGCTGTCAGAGTTTACCGGCGGCAAAGTCTTTCGGGTTGACGCGGTCGTAAACGATAATTATTGGAGCGTATCGTCGCTCATCCCCTTTTCTGTGCTCGAACAGGTATACGGAATCGACAAAGACATTTTCGCTTCGGGATACTGCTTCAGCGGAAATTTTTACAAATGCGGCGACAATACGCAAATACCGCATTACGGTTCCTGGAATAGGGTGCTTGCCGAAAAGCCGGATTTTCACAGACCCGAGTGCTTCGGCAAGCTGATAATCGAATAAACTAAAACAAAGGCTGAGTCTTAGGTCTGCGCTTTGTCTGAACGGCATAAATTGAATTTCAATTTGCCGCTTGACCGTGCACACCCCGTAAGGGCGCAGCCTTTCATTTTTGCCGTTATCCCGCGCAATTTTTAATATCCTTGCAAAGTCAACCCTGTATTTCGGAATGATACATGGCGTCAATTTCGTGTATAAGACTCTTCGGCATGCCCCGGGGACTCCGCACCGAATACACTCCGTGCGCTTTCAGCATGTCTATACCGATGTTTATCCTGTCATAGCGTTTCGAAAGCTTAAGACGCATCGCGCGATCAATTCTGATGTTTTCATCCTTATACCTATACGGAATATTGACTTCAACCACACTGCACTTATATCTGATTGCGGAGACCGGAGCGCCGAGATAAATATAAACCGTATCTCCTACAACAATATTGTTGGTTTGCTTCCATATTATAATGCCGTCCGGACTTTCCGAAAATCCGCTCTCCACATCATAGTATCGGGGGTTTGCCGGTATTACCCAATCTCTGTTTTCGGTACGGGTTTTACCGGGAGTTTTGCGACTTGATGTAAGTTCAAAGCTCATTTTCAAAAGCGACAAAATCAAGCCGGTTTCTACCGAACCGTCAAGAAGCACCGTAATCCAGTTTGATTTGTTCATATGGTACGCCGGCAAAATTCCCCTCTCCGAAAGCATATCTCCGCCGACCACAGGACCGCATTTGACTACCATTATATCGGTATATCCGTCTTCCGGAATACCGAGTTTTTTTCTCTGCACTTCCATAACGACCGCATACCATTTTTTGTTATCATCGTGACGAAGTACCGCGTATTCCGGAAACTTACTCCACAGATACTCCGGTTTTGTCCCGTACTCTTCTTCCGCGAAACGAAGAATGTCGGCACGACAGGAAATTTTAATAATATCACTCATATCAAATCCACCTCCGTATATACCGCGCAGATTATATTTGCTGTATCAAAGTATAATACAAACAACACCCAAAGTCAATAGAAAAGTTTCCTATTCAGTCACGAAAATGCAAAACCGACATATTCTATAAGTGGCTGAGTCCGTCCTTCAATTTTTTCAGCGGGAGATTGTATACTGAAAGAATCAAGCGGCGCCCGCCCTTAAGTCGGTACTTAATTTCAGTTATATTTGATATATCGAAAAAACAAATAAAATGTTTATTTTTCAATTCATTGTTTGAATCTGTCGATTTATTGTATGACAGGATTTTACATTATTCGGCTTTGATTTTAAGTATATTATATAATTTATTTGTCATTTCAATTAATATTTTGTAAATTTGGCAGATTTCAAAAAAGATAACTTGCAAAAACCCAAAATATGTGTTAAAATAGTGCCAAAGGAATATGATATTGCCGGGATCCAGGACGTCGACAATCATCCCGCGCGGTAAAGGAGGGGCATGAATAACAGCAGTTTAAGGCTGTCCGAAGTTTTGGCATAGCAATATTTCTTCAATACTAATTTAATATTCTCATAAAAATTTACAGAAAGGAATGTTTTTATGAAAAAGTTACTTATCTGTGCTTCTCTTTTGCTCGTGCTGGTGCTTGCGGTTGTCGCGTGCAACAACGAAAGCAATGAGGGCACGACGACAGGCGGAACTACCGACGCGGTAACCGAGGACAAAACCGAAGCTCCCACGACCGGCGCCGAAGAGACCACTGCCGAAGAAACCACAAACGAAGAGACTACCGCCGAGGAGACTACTCCCGAGGAAACCACTCCCGCCGAGACAGAGCCCGAGTATTATGAGCTTGAGGACGAAAGAGTCGGCAATACAGGAAGTTCCGTAGATTCCGCGATCGTCAACAACGCGGACGTAACCGCTACAGATAACAAGATCGATATCGCCGCAGGCACCGACCGCGTAAACGTAGGTATCCGCGGATGGGTAGGATTCAGTCAGGCTATCGAGTCGTTCGGTTACAGGATTGACGAGGAAGAACCCGTATTGAGCGAGGACTTTATCGCGGCATTTGACAGTGACGCGGACGCGGATGCCATTGCGGCAGCAGGCGGCGAAAACGCGCTTCGCTTCAGGATTCTTGTTCCCGCGCTTGACCTTGAGGACGGCGAACATCAGATAAGTTTCCTGGTTGAACTCGCAGACGGCAAGAAAGTTATTTTAGCTACATACACCGTTACTCTTTCCGACTACGCCGCCAAAGATGACGCGGATACCGGTTTCAAGAACTGGTCCGGCGATACTTTCTACTTCAACGGCGAAATGTATTTTGAGACGGACGGTCAATTCGCGACTAAGCTTGAGGCGCAAGGTAATATAGTACCGGTTGAGCCCGGAGAAAAGCACGACAGCTGCGCTACACGCGGTTGGATCGGATTTGACCAGCCTATTAAAGAATTCGGTTACCGCATAAATTACGGAACACCTGTATTCGGTGACTTCAAGGTAGCTACAGAAGATGGCGTATTGACCGACGGAAACGCCGGACAGTACGGTTCAAGATTCCAGATAGAAATCCCGCTTGCAGACCTCACCCCCGGAGATTACAAGATATTCTCCCTTGTAAAACTTGAAGACGACTCCATTGTTATAATCCATGAATTCACTCTTTCAATTAAGAACTACGAAGTAACAACCGACGGATGGCATACTTCCGTTGACTTTGTAAACGGCAAGGGTCCTGTTACCGATGAAGCTCCGAATGGCAGTGCTCACTACAGCGGAATGGGCGCAAACACAAATAATCACGAAAGCATTATAGAAGATGCCGTACCTACAGGAGAAGACAGCATACTTACTATCGGCGGTTGGTGTCTTACAACCGGAGGAATATCAAAGTATGTTTACAGTCTTGATAACGGTCTTACATGGATAGATTGTCCCGCTACAGGTTATGCAAATCTTGAAAATAACGAAGGTGTTCAAGGTGTAGGCGAAAGTCAAGGCTTTACTGATTTTGCTGCCAACGCTACTTTCAGTGCTCTTTCCGCTGACCTTTCCGCATACGCAGGTCAGAAAGTCACAGTAACATTTGCAGCTATACGCGCCGAAGACGGTACTCTTTGCATTATAGGAACAGTTAAGGACGTTCAGATAATGGGAACTCCTGACGACCCGTCCGAAGATGAAAGCGATCCTACAGAAGAAGGCAACACTCCCGCTGAGAATACTCCCTCCGAATCAGACGACGCGGAATAAAAATCGCCTTAAAGTAGAACTTTTTACCACGTTTTAAAATGAATAAAAGGGATTGTCACAAAAACCGATCTTATCGGCGGATGTGGCAATCCTTTTTTTGCACATATTTTTTGTGTATTTTTTTAAGCAAACATGCAAAGTGACGAATTGAAATCTTAAAGAAAAACAAAATATTCAGGAAAAAAATTCTCATTTACCGCAGTTTTTTAATATATTAAAGCACAAACTTACTCTTGTATAACATAATTCATTGAAAATTTGTAGAAAATATCGGCATTACCGACAAACTCATAAATATACTATTGCAATTTGTCATCTTCCATGATATAATAATTATAATTTAGTCAGGGTATAAAAGCACAAAATATGAAGGGCATAAAGTATACGGAAAGTAGACTTGTCACGCAAGGACACGTTGTCAAAATAAAATTCCCGATATACGAAATACGGTATGTTTGCGGAATACACGCGAACACGCGCATGTATCAAATCGCATGTTATATTGTAACAAATTCAGATTTTGCGCTCGGTATTCTCCACCCCGGCATACTTCCCTGACAAATAATAAAATTAAGAAAGGACAAAAAAGTATGAAAAAGTTACTAATCAGCATTTCCCTGCTGCTTGTGCTTGTAGTCGCCATCGTTGCCTGCAACAACAACGAAAACGAAGAACCGACAAGCGGCAGTACGACTCCGCAGGTAACGGAAACTCCGACCGAAGACGAAACGGAGCCGCCCACATCAAAGCCTGAAGAGACGACTCCTCCTAAGGACGATGAAGACCCGACAACTCCGCCTAAGGATGATGAAGATCCGACAACCAAAGAAGAGGAGACCACCGTGGAGGAAGAGACCGGCTGGTCTGAGGTTGCAAACGTCCCCGCTATGTCTCCCGATACATACTATGAAAACGGATCTATTGTAAACGACGGAAGTTCTCATACATGGCTTCAGACAAACCGTCCCGACGGCATCGTCGTTGACAATCTGACCTCGTTCGGATTCCGCGGATGGGCAGGTATTGGCGACAAGCAGATCGCTGAATTCGGATACGCTCTCGGAGACGACGGCGAGGCGGTCTGGAACGCTGAATGGGTATTGGAGGCCGAAAACGGTCTTGCAGCCGCATCCGGTCAGCCCAATGTAAAGCGTTATGAGATCATGATAGACACAGCCGACATCGAAGGCGGCGAATACGACCTTTACCTCCTTGTAAAAGCTACCGACGATACCGTATACAGACTTAATGTCTGGGGTGACATTAAAGTCATAAGAACTGTATACGAGGAAGTAAGCGAAAAATGGAATTCTTCTGTTGATGTAATTAACGGCAAAGGTGCAACTTCAAATGATCAAAACTTCTCCGGACGTGGCGGAAATTCGGATAAGGGCGTTGATACCATAGACACTTTTGTACAGCCCACAACCACAAAGTTAACAGTGGATGGTTGGCTCGGCCTTACCGGAGGCGTAAGTAAATACATATGGACTGTTGATGGTGAGGTTTGGTATGACGCCGGTCCCGGAGTAGATGGAGAGCCTGCTCCCAATCACTTTGCAGGCATGGAAGATGCAACCATACATGCACTGTTTAAAGGTTCAAACGCTCTTGTCGCAGATCTCTCTGCATACAAGTGGCAGACAGTTGACGTTACTTTCGCGGCGGTTTCGAAAGCCGACCCGTCTAAGATTGCTACATTCCTCACAATCAAGGGCGTTAAGGTTCCCGGCGGAACAGAGCGTCCCGATATGACAACACAGTCCAAAGTCGATCTCGGAAAAGGCGGACAGGGTAACCCGATGTGTGACGGCGGCGCATTCGGTCAGAAATTCACCATTGCTGAGGGTCAGTGGCTTGACATTATAGAGATTTACAACATGGCAACATATGATAAGACCGACACGGTCGGAACCTTCAAGGTATGGATTTGGGATACCGATTACGCGACCACTGTGGCAAAAGATCCTATTTTTTCGACGACCATAGAAAATCATGTAAACTGCAAAGCGCTTACCATCGATGTTTCGGCTCTCAACCTGAGCAACTGCACGGTTTATTATGAAGCGCAGGCTACCGGCGAAGGTGATAAGTGGACCCCTTGGATTGCTAAGGAAGGAACAGCCGAGGGAGTTGAAGTTTACCTCAACGGTCAGCTGTTTGATCAGGGTTACCTCGCAAACATAACAGTAAGTACCGCAACAACCGATGAACTCTTATATGACGTTGACTTTGACAAGCTTGACAACTCGGCGGTTACCGGTCATGCTCCCGGACTGCAGGCGCCGGACAGTGAACAAGCAGCCAAAGATGCAAAATACACAAATAAATGGGCAAAAATTCATCAAGGAAATATTTATCTCGGAGAACTTGATCTTTCGCTTTATAAATATGTAAAGATCAGATATGCTTTTGACGGTAGCGCGACAACTCAGGGAGAATACGATAAAGCCGAAAGCACTAAGATAGGTCTTGTAAACGACAATGTTGTTAATTTTGCGGATGCATCAAAAGTAATAGCATCAACCGACTATGTTGTAAGATCCGGTGGCTGGTCAGCTCCCGATTACGCTATCATCGACCTTTCCGAGGTTACCTACAACGGGGCTGTATATGTTACCATTGACTCGCTCCCCGGAACCTTCTACGGAATCGACGCTATCGAATTCTATGGCGTAGCAGCCTCTGAGGAAGAAACTCCCGACGCGGGAGAAGAAAACCCCGACACCCCCGACGCGGGAGAAGATACCTCCGGAGAAGAAGCAGAAGCATAATTCAGAAGCATTTCGTCAATTTCAGTTAATAATCTTGAATTTCAAAGCTTATTTCGACAAATAATTGAATAATAAACCAAGTGTTTAGCCGGCTGTTCCTCAGAACAGCCGGCATTTTTGTCTATTTTCACCACTAATTGAGCATTTTGTCTCTATACCTTCAATTAGATTTCAGATAAAATTCAGACAAAATTCAGCTTATTTGAACAGTTTTCCATTCAGAATGGAAATTTAAGGATATTTTTTAAAACAATTTTGAATTATTTTATGTGTATATCGTTGAAAATATTAACATCTTGCACAAAAGTGAAATAATATACTTGCAAATCCGAAAACGAAGTGATATAATTATGTCAAGTTAATTGCAGTTTTGGATTTTTCAATTTAATTATATCAAAGTACTTCCAAGTTGAATATTTTAATACTGTGGATATAATTTCATATCAAAAGCTGCAAAAACAACATTTTTACAGAAAGGAAACTGTTATGAAAAAGCTACTGATCAGCATTTCCCTGCTGCTTGTGCTTGTTGTCGCTATCGTTGCCTGCAACAACAACGAAAGCGAAGAACCGACAAGCGGCAGTACGACTCCGCAGGTAACGGAAACTCCGACCGAAGACGAAACGGAGCCGCCCACATCAAAGCCTGAAGAGACGACTCCTCCTAAGGACGATGAAGACCCGACAACTCCGCCTAAGGATGATGAAGATCCGACGACTCCTCCGGACGACGAAACTGAGGAACCCACCACTCCTCCCGACCCGATGGAGCCTACAGTAGTTGCCGGCGTTGAAGAAATCTCCGGTATGGTAGGCACAAACGGAATAGAATCCATAGCAATAAGCGAAGATGAAAGCTACGTCACAATAACTCCGGAGGACGGAGACCCCTACGGTTATCTATGGAATCCGGGAACCGTTCAACCCGGCGCGAGGTTTGTATCAATTAAATACAGGTCTTCCACAGCCACCAATGCTTACATGCAGTTCTATCTCGCGTCGAGCGGAACCGGTCCTCAGGACGATAAAAGTATGCTTCAGGCTCCTATTCTTGCGGACGGCGAATGGCGCATTCTTGTAATCGACACCCAGCCGCTTATCGACGCCGAAATATACGACGGAGAGAAAATATCATACTTCCGTTTTGACCCGCTTGAAGCCGGTTACAAGCTTGACGAAAACGGCGAAAAATATTATGAAGATGAAGCAAACAAAACGTGGGCAAGATACGATCTGCCCGAGGGCTGTTCCATCGATATAGAGTATGTCGCTTTCTTCCAGAGCAAGGAAGCCGCCGAGTTGTATGAGTACGGTCCGACAGCCGGTCCGATAACTCCCGAGCAAATCAAAGAGTCTGCAGACAATACCGGCGGTCAGACATTCAATCAGGGCTTGGAATCCGCAACCGTTACAGACAACTACATTACCCTTACTTCAAGTCATAATGACCCGTATGTAACAGTCGTTACAATAGGTTCAAACCTTACCGGAGACAGATTCCTCGCCGTGAAATACCGCACTACTTCCGAAGGTTCGGGTGAATTCTTCTCCGGTTCAGGCGCCGGTTGGGCGGGTCCCGACGCGCTTCCCGTAACGTATATAAACGACGGCGAATGGCATATCGCTACGGTTGACCTTTCGGCAAATACATACATCACCGATAATCTGATAAATTACTGCCGTTATGACTTCTTTACCGACGCTACCGGCGGAAAATCGATAGACATTCAATGGATAGCGTTCTTCCCGTCCGTTGAGGCGGCAGAGCAGTATGACGCGATTATGAGCGACAACTCCAAGAGCTTCCAATCCGATATATCGGGTCAGACCGACGGAACAGACCTCAAGGAAAGCGATCTTAAGGATATGTTTGAGTTCGGTTACGGTGCCAGTGAGCCTCACAAGGTAGCGACGAACGATAATGAAGAGCTTGAATATCAGTTCGGCGGTATCAACGAGATGTACACCTCCGCCGACGGCAGATACGCGCTTATACTTGACATCAACAGCATGACCGGCGACGCATATGCCTTTGTGCGCGGTTCACGCATTGTAAACTCGGTAGATATTCCCGAACCCAACAATCCCAACGGCGCATTTATGATAAACAACTTCTATGAAACCGACGGAAACGGAAAATGCGGCGGCTCGGGCATATACGCTCAGATAGTTGACGGTAAACTCAATATAATTGTCAAATACTTTGACGAAAACACGCCTTCAAGAGTCAACAATAAGATCTATACCGTCAATGTGACCGGCTCCACGCTTACAATGGCTGACGACGGCAAGAATGTTTCCATAATTGTTGATGACAAATTGGCTGCCGTTATTACCCTTTCCGGAGAAATTGAGTATGAGGATCTTACCAAAGTAGAACCCGCGATAAAATTTGCGCAGAAAGCAGTTATCACACTGGCTGACGGCACAACGGAAACAATAGAAAATACTCTTGTGGCAAGCACCTGTTCCGCTCAGGTCGGAATTGCCGTAAGAAGCGGTACCGTAAAATTCTCAAGTATAAAGGTTCTTCCCTACAGAGAAGTCTCTGTTCCCGATACCGTACTCGGAAGCATGACTCTTGACAAAGAAACTTACGCCGTAGGCGAGACAGTTAAAATAACCGCTAAATCGAGAAACGACAGCGGTAAAGACTGGATAGGAATTTACGCCGAAAACGCCGTTCCCGGAGGAGAAGAGGTCACTTCGATAAGCTTCATTTATACCAAAGACGCATCCGAAATAGTTCTCGACGCGGAAAAATACACGGCGGGAACCTACAAGGTATATTTCTTTGCAAACGACGGTTATGACAATCTTATCGCTGGTCCCGTAACGATTACGGTTACCGCGGCAGATGAAACACCCGACCCCGAAACGCCTGAGCAGGGCGGCGAGGAAGGCTCTTCGGAGACCGGAAACGAGGACGAGGGTTCCGGCTCTGAAGCTGAAGCTTAAGCGCTAAATTAACCGATTACTTTTGAGTTTATAAATTTATCCGGCAGGTTCGCCTGCCGGATATCTTTTTTATCAGTTTAAGCATTAATTCATAATACAATTATTTGTGCTCTTCACTGTTTACGCCGTAAACCTCCGTGGAAATTTCCCGAACGGCGCTTTTATATTCTTCAAATGTACACAAAACCCTTAACGCCTGAAGCAACGCGCTTGAGGTCATTTTCGCGGGCAACCCGAAAAGCACGCACAATCTGTCGCGCATATCCGCGCTGTTATCCTTTCCGGTAAGTCCGTCCTCGTAAAAATCCGCTTTGGTTATTTCCCTCCCTTTGAAAACCGCTTCCGGATTTTGCTTACAGGCGTTTACACAAGCGTCCGCAAACGGCAAAAGCAGATTTCTGATAACGTCCGCGTCCATGCCCTCCACTCCGAGATACCCCTCGGCGGAGTCCGAGTGTTTTCGCCTTTCCCTGCCCCTTACCTGCGGGACATAAAGCTGTATCAGCCTGTCACGGGGAATGGCGGAACAGATATGCGAGCGTATCAGCTTGCCCGCCCCGTCGCTGTCGGTAAGTATGATTATCGGACTTTTTTCCGCAAGTTTTTTTATCACCGCAAGCTTTTCTTCACGTCTGAATACGCCGAACCCCTCGGTGGTAAGCACAAAGGCGTCCGCCACAGAGGAAATTTTGTTTTTATCGTATTTTCCCTCAACTATAATGGGGTACTTTATCTTAAGCTTTTCCATTTCAGGCACACGTCATGAGAGCGCGAAATACAGAATCACCAACGCGCCGAGCACTATCCTGTATACGCCGAAAGGCGCGAAGCTGTGCTTTTTCACAAAGTCCATAAGGAACTTTATCGCCGCCATAGACACCAAAAACGCCACAAGACTCGCTACCGCCAGCACTATCCACGCAAGCGCGGGAACCGAAACATTCGCTTCTCCCACATAGTCAAAAAATCCGTAGCCTTTTATAAGACTCGCGCCGAACATCGCGGGGATGCCCATAAAAAACGAAAATTCCGCCGCGGCGGGTCTTGATATTCCTATGCATCTCGCGCCCAGAATCGTCGAACCCGACCGGGATGTTCCCGGAACTATCGAAAGCGCCTGAAAGCAGCCGATAACCGCGGCTTTTGAGAAAGATATATCGTCCACGCTCTCAATGTCTCCCTGTTTTCCGGAATGAAGCTTTTCAATCACAATAAACAGTATGCCATATACTATAAGCGCCCCTGAGACTACCTGCCAGTTGTATATCCAGCCGTCTATATCCTTACCGCTTATCTTTTCAATCACCTTGTCAAGCACAATCCCGATAAACGCCGCCGGCACGCTTGCCACAAGCACCTTTGCCCACAGCACCCATGTGGATTTCTTTTCGGCTCTGTTTTTAGAGGGCGAAAAAGGATTCAGTTTGCCGAAAAACATCACCACGACCGCAAGTATCGCGCCGAGCTGTATGACGACCTCAAACATCTTCCAATATTCATCGGCAAACGTACTTCCGAGCTCCGGCGCCACATTCAGACCCAAAAACTCATTTAAAAGTATGAGATGCCCCGTAGAACTCACGGGAAGCCATTCGGTTATGCCCTCAAGTATCCCGTAAAATACCGCTTTGATAATTTCAATTACAGCCATATATAAACCTTTCCGAAGCTCTGATTTACCGCTCGTCGCCCGACCGCATAATATCTCCCGGTCTTACCTCAAACGGCACTCTGCACCAGAATTTCATCGAAGGGTGCGGAGCCGACTCTGCCGGCTCGCCGTTTTCAAGATAAATTTCACAGACGCGAAAAGCTTTTCCGAATGAATAAGGGGAAATTATTTCCGCAAAGTCTCCGGTCTTTACCTTGTTGCGCTGAACAAACATATAAAGTCTTCCCTTTTCGTTTTCAAGCTCTCTGTCGTTTTTTCGCAGTGTCTCAGCTTCTGATTCATTATAATCAACCGCCGTGGCAAAATATGCCTTTTCCCTTATATAACCGTTTTTTGACACAAGCTGCGCGTTATCCGCAGGGCTGTCTAAATAATAACCGGTGCAGTATTCCCGGTGTGAAACGCTGTCAAGTTCTTTATTGAGTAAAGGGTTGAAAGTATACTTTGAAGGATTATCAAAATAAGAGTCTATTGCCATGCGGTACGAGTTTGTCACAACCGCCGTGTAGTACGCGCTTTTCATTCTTCCCTCAATTTTAAAGGAATCTATTCCGCTTTGAATCAATTCCGGAACATGCTCTATCATACACATATCCTTAGATGACATAATAAAAGTGCCAAGCTCTGTCTGCTCTATGGGAATCGGGAAATCCGGACGCTTTTCCTCATATAACACATAATTCCAACGACAGGGCTGCGTACAGCAACCCCTGTTCGCGTCTCTTTTCGCAAGCATATTTGACAGCATACATCTGCCGCTGTACGAAACACACATTGACCCGTGTATAAACGCCTCAATTTCTATATTCTCAGGCAAAGCTTTTCTTATCGCGTCAATTTCTGTGAAATTAAGTTCCCTTGCGAGCACAACTCTTTTTGCTCCCAACTTAACATAAGAGCGCGCGGTCGCGGGAGAAACAATTCCCGCCTGCGTGGATATATGTATTTCAGCGTTTGGTATATGCTCTCTTACAGCGTCAATCACTCCCAGATCGGCAACTATAAAAGCGTCAATTCCCGCGTCTTTAACAGAAAGTATAAAGTTCACAAGCTCAGGAAACTCATCGTAATGCGGCATGGTGTTGAGCGTCAGATAAAGCTTTTTCCCTCTTTCATGAGTGTATTCCACCGCCTCATACAATTCATCGACCGTAAAATTATCAGCGGCCGACCTCATTCCAAAACTTTTTCCCGCGCAGTATACCGCGTCGGCTCCGTACAGAATTGCCGCCTTCAGCTTTTCAAAATTCCCTGCGGGAGAAAGCAGTTCCGGCTTTTTTATACGTTCTTTGAACCCGTTAATCGTCTCAGACATATTACACCCCATAAATTTTCCGCTCAATACACACATTGTATATATTTTATCACAAAGCGCCTTATATGTCAACAGCTAAGGATACTTTTAAAAATTAAGTTTGATTTAAGATTATGAAAACATACAAGGACGGCACTCCGCAAAAAATTCTCATAAAATGCCGATTTAAAAGAGCAAAAAAATCTCCGAATTATTATTGACAAATATAATTATAAATAGTATAATTAACTCGTAAAAAATGAAAATTGACCGTTTCCAATAAACGGCAAAATATAATTTCTCTAAATACAACAGAAAGGAAATCTATTATGAAACAGAATTACGGGCTTCAGCTTTTCAGCGTAAGAGATTTTACCGAAAAAGACCTTGCTTCCGCAATTAAACAGGTCGCGCAAATGGGATATAAATATCTTGAATTCGCCGGATTTTTCGGTCACAGCGCTGAGGATGTAAAGGCTATGATGGACGACAGCGGCGTCAGTTGCTCCGGCACACATTCCGGTTGGGAAGAATTAAGACCCACAAATATCGCACAGACAATAAAATATCATAAGACCATTCAGAATCCCAACTATATCATTCCGGGAGCGGATCTTTCCACATTGGAAAAAATAAAAGAATTCTGCGCGGTTCTCAATTACGCGCAGCCTATACTCGCCGCGGAGGGAATCAGGCTCGGATATCACAACCACAGCCATGAATTTGAGGTTATGCCTTGGGGTTCCACCATACACTCAGAGCTTGAAAAACGCACAAACGTAGACTTTGAAATAGATACATTCTGGGCTTTCAACGCGGGAGTCGATCCTCTTGCCATTCTTGAACGCCTTAAGGACAGAATACACGTTATACATCTCAAGGACGGATATCGCGGAGGAAGAGGCATGTCTTTGGGTGAAGGCGAAGCGCCCGTCGCAGCAGTCAGACAGAAAGCGATTGACATGGGTCTGCTCATGGTGGTGGAAAGCGAAAGCCTGACGCCCGACGGTATATCGGAAGTCAAGCGCTGCATTGACTATCTCGCGTCGCTTGAAAGCTGAGGCAATCAGAGCAAAAATAACTCATACATAATAAAAACGGGCTTGCCGCATTTCAACGCCAAGCCCGTTTTATACGGGTTAAAATCAAAGGCAGATTATAAACAGCCATGAAAGCACCGCGGTAATTATAGATCTCCAGTCAAGATTTCCGCCCGTCAGGGACATTACAACCGAAATTGCCGCGAAAATAAAGATTATCACCGCGAAAATCCTGCACTTTACCGCCTTTATGCCCACAAGTCCGAATATGCCGGCAAGCAGCATCAGCACTCCTACCGCCGCGCTGATGATGGCATTTATATCAAGCGCTATTATCGCCTGAAACGCCGTAACCGGCGCCATGATTCCCCAGATTATATACACAATGCTTATCAATATTCTCAAGACGCTTTTTGTTCCGCTTTTCATAAATTAAAAAAAAAAAATTCCTTTCGTTAAGATTGCTTCCCGCATGTGAAGAAAATTATTCCTTATAATATTATACTATTCGACATCTTATTTGTCAACACTTTAATAATAAAAATTCCGCAAAAAAGCCATAACGGTCGATTCAAATTGAATTTTGCGGTCAAACAAAAACCCCGCTTTCAAAAAAAGCGGGATTTTCGTATGGTTTGACCGAATAATGAAAACATTTTCAAGGCTTGATTTTATAACCAAATTAAGATGCCGCTTGACTTTTTCAATGAGGAGATACAATCTCCCGCTGAAAATGCCCAATGACGGTGCTCAGCTCCTTATCGAATAAAGAATTATTCAAAAAGTCCCTGCAATGTCTCCAGAATCTTAAACCTGACCTTATACTTGGTATCGTCGGTATCCGTTATTATTCTGTACTGCTCAGATGTAAGCCCCGCCTGGATAAACGCTTCTTCATTATCGATCTTAGCCTGTTCGCTTGCCGCGGACAGACACAGAGGCGGAAACAGACAGCACCACCAATTTTGTCCCTCCGCGTCTCCTATGCATACTTTCAGAGACACATATTCACCCTCCGGAAAGCTGCAGGACTCATAATCTTTTGTCGGATAATATTCGCGCCCTACCGTGACGCTTATATCATAGTCATACCCGTTATCCTTCACGGTCTGTAACGCTTTTTGCTCAATTTCATTCATTACCGAACCTATAGCCGCAATCGCGGCCTCCTGAGAATCACATTCACTCACCGCAGGGGTTATTATACCGATTATTTCATCCCTGACTTTAAGTTTAAGCTGTTGATCTTCCTCGCTGTCGGAATTTGCCAGAACATGCAGTCTTACAACAGTATCATATATCTCCGCTTCCCCGTGAACCGGAAACAGCGTCGATACAAGCACACCCGCAAGAACAAGCACACTGAAAATAAGTAATTTGTTTTTCCCCTTCTTTTTGCCTTCCATTTCTTTTTCCTTTCACTGTATATAACCAATGCTTATAATATACTTATATAATACAGGCATACGGCATTCATAACATCATTGTATCCCTGTTGCGGGAATTATATACAGTTTTATATTCTTATTTATTTTTTCAAAACAAATGATTAGAAGACAAAAAAATATACGGACAGCCGAAATTCCGCTGTCCGAAAAAATTACGCTTTTATTTCCGCGATAGCTTCCACTTCTACCAACACATTTTTGGGGAGAGTTTTCACAGCGACACATGAGCGCGCGGGTTTGGAAGTGAAATATCTGCCGTAAATCTCGTTAAAAGCCGCAAAATCACCCATATCAGAAAGAAAACATACCGTCTTTACCGTATTTTCAATACGGCTTCCCGCGGCCTCAAGGACCGCGCTCAAATTTTTGCACACCTGTTCGGTCTGACCCTCAACAGTATCCGCCTCTACATTACCGCTTTCGGGATTTATAGCTATTTGCCCGGAGGTATAGACAAGATTTCCGACAACAACCGCTTGAGAATAAGGTCCTATAGCGTCGGGAGCGTTTTTCGTGTATATTTTTTCAGCCATAAATTTTTTATCCTTTCAATTATTTATTTTGTACGGCGCTCCAAGCCGTCGGTTTCATTCAAACCACAACGGCGGCTTTACGCCGTCAGTCAAAACTTTCTTAAACCAATTTCAGTCCGGCATCCTTTAGAGCCGAGACTATTTCCTCAATGTGAGCATAGTTTCTGGTCTCAAGCTCAAGACGCAAAAAGCATCCGTTAATATCCTCCGTTTCGCTTCCTCTTTCATGACTGACGGATATTACATTTCCACCCTTTGAAGCGATTATTTCCGATACTATCCGAAGCTGACCGGGCTTGTCAATAAGCTCAACGCAAAGCGCGCAGGAACGTCCGGTCTTATAAAGACCTCTCTTTATAACTCTGGATAAAATAGTTACATCTATATTTCCGCCGGATACAAGGCAAACCACTTTTTTGCCTTCCACAGGCACTTTATTGAACATTGCCGCGGCTACAGAAACCGCTCCCGCTCCCTCTGCAATCATTTTATGCTGTTCTATCAGAGCCAATATAGCCGAGCATATCTCGTCCTCGCTTACGGTAACCACATCGTCAACATATTTTTTTACGAGTTCAAAAGTATTTACCCCGGGCTCCTTTACCGCGATACCGTCGGCAATTGTAGATACGGAGTCAAGTTTTTCAAGCTTTCCGTCATGAATCGAATTGACCATGCTCGGCGCTCCCGCCGCCTGTACGCCGTACACCTTGCATTCCGGTCTGAGTTTCTTTATAGCATACGCCACCCCGGAAATCAAGCCGCCTCCGCCGACCGGAACTATTACCGCGTCAATGTCATCGAGCTCATTCAGAATCTCAAGTCCTATGGTTCCCTGTCCGGCAATCACCTTTTCGTCATCAAACGGATGAACAAAGGTATACCCTTTTTCATCACGCAATTCAAGCGCCTTTTTATAGGCGTCGTCATAAACGCCGTTAACCATGCACACATCGGCTCCATACCCCTTGGTAGCCTCTACCTTTGAAATCGGCGCTCCGTCGGGAAGGCAGATAAGTGAGGAAATACCGTATTTGGTAGCCGCGAGAGCGACTCCCTGAGCGTGATTTCCCGCGGAGCAGGCTATGACTCCCCTCGCCTTTTCCTCGTCCGTAAGCTGAGATATCATATATCCCGCGCCTCTCACCTTAAATGAACCGGTCACCTGAAGATTTTCGGGCTTAAGGTATAATTCACATGAAGGATTGATCTTCGGTGATTTTATAATATCGGTTTTTCTGATTACATCCTTAAGCACAAAGGATGCGTGGTATATCATATCAAGAGTAAGCATATATCCTCCTATTAAATTCACTTCCGTCCGAGGATTTTCCCGGAAACGATTAACAATACGGCAGTGTAAATATTTAAAAAATTAATCCAAATTTTTGTGAAAAAATATGTGTTCCGGTTTGACAATTTCCTCGGAATCAGGCGGAAGTTTTCTGAAAAATATCAGCATACACGGCAATGAAATCAAAGCCGCGACCAAATAAGATATCGGCTGAGCAATCTCTATCCCCATAATACCCATTCCCATATAACGCGGCAGTATTATGCACAGAGGTATAAATATAGCGCCGCTCTGCATACACGACAGGACAAATGAAGTCGCGCTTTTTCCGATGCTTTGGAAAAGCATCGTTCCCACGACCGATACGGGAAGCGTCACAAGAAATACGCACTGAATTCTGAGCGCGGTCTTTCCTATTTCTATAACCTCCGCCTCATTTCTGAACATGCCTATAATCTGCGGCGCGAAAACAAAGCAGACAGCAGAAATAACTCCTATGCATATAGCGCCGAACATCAATGTAAAAATGGCGCCTTTCTTTACTCTCGAATATTTTCTTGCGCCATAGTTGAAGCCCGAAACCGGCTGAAAACCCTGACCTATTCCCAGACCTACGCTGAAAATAAAGTTTGACGTTCTGGCAACATACCCCATCGCGGCAATAGCCACATCTCCGAAAGGCTTTGCCTGCGCGTTCAATACCATTGTAGACACGCTGTTAAGTCCCTGCCGCGCGAGACTGGGAAGACCGGTCACGACAATATTTCCCACAATATCAATTTTTACCGTGGCGTTTCCGAAAGTAATTCTGCTCTGTGTTTTCTTAAGCAGAAACATTGAAAACAAAATCGAAAAGGAAATATACTGTGAAACAGCGGTCGCCAAACCCGCGCCTCCGATACCCATATCGAAAACCAAAACAAAAACGGCGTCAAGTATGATATTGAGAATACCTCCCGAAGTAAGTCCTACCATCGCCAAAGTCGCCTTTCCCTCATACCGCAGGATATTGTTAAGCACACAGCTCGTTGTCATAGCCGGAGCGGCTATAAGTATATATTTGGCATACTCTTTGGCATATGGCAGAATAGTATCGGTGCTTCCGAGCAACAGCATAAGCGGCTCAAGAAAAACAAATCCGCAAACGGTTATCAGAAGTCCGAACGCCAATGCCCAGAAAAATCCGGTTGACGCGTATCTGCTCGCTTTTTCTATATGTCTGCCTCCAAGCATTCTGCTTATATTGCTGCCGGCGCCGTGTCCGAACATAAATCCGAACGCCTGAATAATAGCCATAAGTCCGAACACAATGCTGGTAGCTCCGCCGGCGCTGAGGCTTGTCTGACTGACAAAATACGAATCCGCCATATTGTATATATTGGTTATCAGCATACTTATGGTGGTAGGTATCCCCAATGTTATTATCAGCTTTTGCACCGGGGTTTCGGTCATTTTGCGATATTGAGCGTCCTGACTTGCCGTATCTGTTTTTTCGTCCATTATAGTTAAACTTCGGGAGCTTATCTTCCGAGCTCTCAAATCCTCCCGTCATTATTGCAATATTTTTGTAAGATTGTAAAGTAAAGTCAATTATCTCAGATTCCGGCGACCCCGGTACGGTAAGCCGCTTCTTTTACCGCCTCTGCCACTGCCGCGGCGATACGCTTGTCAAGCGCAGACGGAATGACATAATCCTCGCAAAGCTTATCGTCACTCACCAGTGACGCAAGCGCATATGAAGTGGCTATCTTCATTTCCTCGTTAATACATTTCGCCCTGCAGTCAAGCGCGCCTCTGAAAATTCCCGGAAAGGCGAGCACATTGTTTATCTGATTCGGGAAGTCTGAACGTCCGGTTCCTACGACCCTCGCGCCGCCCGCCTTCGCAAGGTCGGGCATTATTTCGGGTGTGGGATTTGCCATCGGGAACACTATGGCGTCCTTAGCCATTGTGCCTACCATCTCGGAAGTCACCACTCCCGGAACCGATACGCCGATAAATACATCCGCACCTTTAAGCGTCTGCGCAAGACTTCCCTTTTCCATATCCGGATTTGTCACTGCCGCGATCTCTTCCTGAGCGGGATTGTTAGTCTCCCGTCCCTTGTAAATCGCGCCGTATCTGCCCACCATAACAATGTTTTTTACTCCCATGCCGAGCAGATGCTTTCCAATCGATATTCCGGCAGCCCCGGCGCCGTTTATCACAACTTTTATTTTCCCGATCTCTTTTCCCACGACTTTCAGCGCGTTGAGCAAAGCCGCCGCGACTACAATCGCGGTACCGTGCTGGTCATCGTGAAATATCGGTATATCACAGATTTCCTTAAGTCTTCTTTCGATTTCAAAGCATCTCGGAGCGCCGATATCCTCAAGATTGATCCCGCCGAACGATCCCGAAATCAAATAAACAGTTCTTACGATTTCATCCACATCCTTGCTCTTGATACAAATCGGAAAAGCGTCGACATCGGCAAACGCCTTGAACAGCGCGCACTTGCCCTCCATTACCGGCATACCCGCCTCGGGTCCTATGTCTCCGAGCCCGAGCACCGCGCTTCCGTCGGTTATTACCGCCACAAGATTGGAACGTCGTGTAAGCTCATACGATTTATTTATATCCTTCTGTATCTCAAGGCAGGGTTGCGCCACCCCCGGAGTGTACGCAAGCGAAAGGTCCTCGCTCGTTTCAATCGGGCAACGGGTCACCACCTCTATTTTCCCTTTCCATTCATAGTGTTTTTCAAGAGACTGTTCCGCAATGCTCATATATTTTATCTTCCTTTCTTTATTTCAATCTGCCTTTTTATTATCCTCCAATACCGGTTTATTTCGGCATTGTCATACCATGTTCTCCGGCCTCATAACCCTGTCAAATTCCTCCGGACTCATAAACTCCAATCTCATGCAGGCTTCCCTTAAGGTTATATTCTCTTTAAACGCAAGCTTTGCGACCTTCGCCGCATTTTCATATCCGATATATGGATTGAGCGCGGTGACCGTCATAAGCGAGCGGTCAAGATTATCTTTCATTTTCTCACGGTTCGGCGTGATGCCGCGGACACAGTTTTTATTGAACGAGCGCATGGCGTCCGTCAGCAGTCTTACGGACTGTAAAAAATTGTATATTATAACCGGCATAAAAACATTCAGTTCAAAATTTCCCTGAGACGCCCCGAATCCCACCGCGGCGTCGTTTGCCATAACCTGAACGGCAACCATAGTCAGCGCCTCGCATTGTGTGGGATTTACTTTTCCCGGCATAATCGACGACCCCGGCTCGTTTTCCGGTATTTTTATTTCTCCAAGACCACACCTCGGACCGCTGGCAAGCCAACGGACGTCATTCGCTATCTTCATAAGATTAGCCGCAAGCCCTTTGAGCGCGCCGTGCGCGTTTACCAGCGCGTCTTTTGAGGTCAGAGCGTGAAATTTGTTTTTTTCGGACACAAAAGGATATCCGGTAAGACGCGCGACATATTCCGCCGCGCGCTCACCGAATTTTTCCGGCGCGTTGATTCCCGTACCTACGGCCGTTCCGCCAAGCGCGAGTCTGTACAGCCATTCAAGTGAATTATGTATCTGCTCGCATGAAGTCTCAAGCATTGCTCTCCAACCGCTTACCTCCTGCGAAAATTTTATCGGCGTCGCGTCCTGCAAATGCGTTCTTCCGCTTTTCAGGCAATCTTCATTCTCGGCTTCTGTTTTAAGGAACGCTTCAATCAATGCCTTCGCCTCGGCAAGCAAAGGTCCCGAAATTTCACAGACCGCCGCTATATGCATGGCGGTCGGGAAAGTATCGTTTGACGACTGCGACATGTTGACGTCGTCGTTCGGATGCAAAAGCCGCTTGCCGAGAATCTCGTTTGCGCGGTTTGCGATTACCTCATTGACATTCATATTCGACTGCGTTCCGCTCCCCGTCTGCCAGACGACAAGTGGGAAATTATCATACAGCTTTCCGGATATTATCTCATCGCAAACCGCGCATATGGCGTCCGCTTTTTCTTTGGTCATTCTGTCGGGTCTGAGTTCTCTGTTGGCGAGAGCCGCCGCCTTTTTCAGAACGCCGAAAGCCTTTATGATTTCTCTTGGCATCAGTTCGATTCCGATTTTGAAATTCTCGTAGCTTCTCTCTGTCTGCGCTCCCCAATATTTATCCGCGGGTACTTTTATCTCCCCCATGGAATCGTGTTCGGTCCTGTATTTTTCTGACATTAAAAAATTTGCCTTTCTCTGTGTTCGGTATTTATGTCAAACGTCATGTGTCCTTTTTTTCGGAAAAATCTGCGTTAACTCAAGTTTCCGACAGCATATTGAAAAACAATATCCGTTCAAAAATACGGTCTTTCCGAATCCTGCTCAGCCAAGCGAAATAATATTGCTCCACGCTTTTTTCCCGGCGGCGTCGGTAACCTCCGCCCTGACAAAGGTTTCGTCCGGGTTAACGGTATATTCGGCTTCCACAAGATTTTCTCCCCGGACAACCCTTCCCTGTGTCCAGGCGAGATTTGACAAAAATACGATTTTCTCCGCCGGCGAGCAGATAACTCTTATCTTATCCGCGGCAGTTTGTCTGATATGTATTTCCGGTCCCTGGGTGGAATAAAATCTGCCCGCGAGAATCGCTCTTACAATGCTCTGTGAGTCAAAATCCGTCGCCTCTACCATTACCGCGCCGCCGAACTGGTCTCCGTCATAATAATGTGTGTCATCGGTAGCCAGAAGCGGAACCACAATTCCGTCAGTGGCGAGCATGTCCGCGATAAGCCCCGCATACGGTCTGTCCGACATACCGTGCTCGGACACCGAATTGTATATTTCAAGCGCGTCAAAATGACCGAGCTTAAGTATCTGAGAATGGTTGTTCAGGCTCCAGGCCGGATGAGCCAAGACCGCTATTCCGTTATGCTGCTTTATCATTTTTATTGCCTCGGCTGCCTTTTGCGTAGAGGTTTTGACAAGGTGCTGCCAGTCCTCCGGGATTTCCGGATCCGACGTCATTCCTATCCCCAATATGTGATATACTCCGTTTTTGGTATTGCCTCCCCCAAAATTGTACTCACATCCCGATATGATTTTAAGTCCCTCTATTTCTCTTTCCCTGCCGTAAATCCAATGGTCCGTAATCGCTATTGCGTCGTATCCTTCCCTCGCGTAGATAAGCGCCGCCTCCTCCGGGGTTTTTCTTCCGTCAGACAGCGTCGTATGAGTATGAAGTCCGATTTTCAGTCTGGACTTACCCAACATATCGACAAACATTAAAATCTCCGTTCCGCCGCAAAAGCGGCATAAATAATTCGTTTTCCGTTATTATTTTATCACGAAAGCGGCTTAAAATCAAGCCTTTTACACAAAAAAAGAGTAAAATTTTTGTGCAATTCTCCAATATCTGATTATATTTAAAAATCCCCTTGAAAAAATTCCAAAAAAAGTATATTATATTACTGTATGGAATGGAGCGAATCGTATCGCTTCAATATTTATCAGGAAGTAAGAAACACGCCTTTTGTGACTTCGGCGCAAAAAGCACGGCGCCGATTTGCCAAAGGCAAACCGCACAAAACGCTGATTTAGCGTTAAGAAAGGAATGATCAAAAAATGGAAACAGTAAGAATAGGTATTATCGGCTGCGGAGGAATAGCGAACGGCAAACATATGCCCTCTCTTAAACAGCTTCCCAATGTGCAGATGGTCGCGTTTTGCGATATTATCGAAGAAAGAGCGCTGAAGGCAAAAGCGGATTACGGCAGCGCCGATGCCTCCGTATATACCGACTATAAAAAACTGCTTGAAGACAAAAGCATAGACGTGGTACATGTCTGTACTCCCAACCGTTCGCACAGCTTTATAACGGTTGACGCGCTCGAAGCGGGTAAACACGTCATGTGTGAAAAGCCTATGGCGATAAATTCCGCCGAGGCGAAAAAGATGCTTGACGCCGCGAAAAAGACCGGCAAAAAGCTGACAATCGGATACCAGACAAGGCAGACCGCGGGCGCGCAGTATCTTAAAACCGAGGCGATGAACGGCACATTCGGAGATATATATTACGCGAAAGCAACCGCTTTGCGCCGCAGAGCGGTGCCTACATGGGGCGTGTTCCTCAACGAATATGAACAGGGCGGAGGTCCTCTTATTGACATCGGAACTCATTCTCTCGACCTCACACTCTGGATTATGGATAATTATAAACCCAAATACTGCGTGGGAACATCTTATCACAAGCTCAACAATTCCTTAAACCAAGGCAACGCGTGGGGCAAATGGGATCCTGAAAAATTTACGGTTGAGGACTCCGCTTTCGGCTTCATTGTCATGGAAAACGGCGCGACTATCAATCTTGAATCGGCATGGGCGCTCAACATGCTCGATGTGCGAGAGGCGACAACACTTATCTGCGGAACTTTGGCGGGAGCCGACCTGTATGACGGAGTGAGAATAAACGGCATAAGAAACGACGTGCAATACACTCTCCGTCCTACCCTTAATCCCACCGGAGCGGCGTTTTTTGAGGGAGTAAATTCCGCCGACCCGTCCGTAATCGAAGCGGCTCAGTGGATCGACGCGGTGATAAACGACAAGACCCCCTGCGTGCTTCCCGAACAGGCGTATACGGTTACAAGAATACTCGAAGGAATTTACACCTCCGCGGCAACCGGCGATATATACAGATTCTGATAATTATTCACTAAATTTAATATGAAAGGTAAAAAAATATGAAACTAAGCGTTCTTGCAAATCTTTACGGCGCAAAGCCCCTTGACGAAACCTTAAAAATACTGACCGGACTGGGAATACATACAGTCGAAATCGGCGCGGGAGGTTATCCCGGGAAAGCGCACTGTAATCCCGAAGAGCTTCTGGCGGACGAAAAAAAATTCAGGGAGTTCACCGATACATTCAAAAAGTATGACGTTGAAATATGCGCTCTTGCCGCGCACGGAAACGCGCTGCATCCAAACCCTGAGACGGCAAGGCAATACGACAGCGACTTCAAAAACGCGGTGCTGCTTGCCGAAAAGCTCGGAATTGACACCGTAATCACCTTTTCCGGCTGTCCCGGAGACAGTGAAAACTCAAAGTATCCTAACTGGGTGACCTGCCCGTGGCCGGACGATTATCTGAAAATACTTGACTGGCAGTGGAACGAGAAACTGATTCCCTATTGGAAAGAAACCGGAAAATTCGCGCTTGACCACAATGTCACGCACATAGCGTTTGAAATGCATCCGGGGTTCTGTGTGTATAATCCCGAAACCATGCTGAAGCTGAGAGACGCGGTGGGCGAGGTGCTCGGCGCAAACTTTGACCCCAGCCACCTTGTATGGCAGGGAATCGACCCGGTAGCCGCCATACGCAAGCTTGCCGGGGCTATATACCATGTGCACGCGAAGGACACCAAAGTAGACACATACAATACGGCGACAAACGGCGTACTCGATACAAAACATTACAGCGACGAGCTGCACCGCTCGTGGATATTCCGAACGGTAGGATACGGCAACAACGAGACCTATTGGAACGACCTTGTGTCAAACCTCAGACTCTGCGGATACGACAAAGTCCTTTCAATCGAACATGAAGACAGTGTTATGACAATCGACGAGGGACTGAAAAAAGCCATAGCTTTCCTCAACCGTGTTTGTATCTTTGAGGAAAAACCCACTACCATGAGCTGGGCATAAATACAGACTTTCAGACAATAAAAAGTTTTACCGCAATTAATAAAAAACAGCCCTGTTCCAAACCGGTTGAACAGGGCTGATTCAGCATATCCGATATTTTTTCATTATTCTTTGGCTCAGGTCATAATATCCATAGTCTTTTTATACAATAAGCAATGTCACATTATGCTCCCGTCCTGTGAAATCACACCCTCCATATACGCCTTTAGCAGACTTTTCAGGTCTGTAATCGTGTCAAGAAGCTCCTTGCCCTCGTCGGTATCATACACATACATGCGCTTCTGCATAGTCTCAAACACAACGTCTTCAGTCGCCAATATATCCTTGTTGTGCTTGACCGAAGCGGTCTTCCCCTCAAACTGACCGTGAGAAACCAGCCGCAATCCTCTTGATGAATAAATGAGTGTATATCCCGCAATACCGGTAGTGGTATGATAAGCCTTGCAGAATCCCCCGTCTATAAGAATATATCTTCCGTTCGCTTTGACAGGGCTTTCTCCCTGTCCCGCCTTTACCGGAACATGACCGTTTACAATGTGTGAATAGGTCTTGTCAAGTCCGAACTCCTCAAGTATCCCGCACACCGCGTCATAATTCTCAACGTGACGGTAATACGGATTCTTTACCTCTTTCCAGGTGTCTTTGTCCGCGACAAAATAACGCTCAAACGTAGTCATTTTTTCTCTGCCGAACAAAGGGCTTTTCTTCCCGCACCACAAATAGTACATAAAATCAAGAGAGTTAAGGTCTCCGTTATAATAAGCATACCTCGCGATTCTGTCACAGCTGTCCATATATTCCCTGCCGCTTACTTTCCTGCCGTCAAATAAAGTGACTTCCTCAAACCCGGCGTCCTCAGTCATCGGAATACAGCCGTGAAACATAAGATTTTTATTGTGTATTTTATAAAGACTGCCCGCGCCGTACAAAAATTTGACATGCTTCTGCAAAGCCGCGCTGTTTCTGAACGCCATACTCAATGAATCCATAAGTTTATCTTCCTCAAAAGACAGCCTGTAAGGATTTTCTCTGTCGATTGTGGGAAAATGACAGTCGTTGAGCGGATAAGACCTGCCGTCTATGGTTACGGTGGAATTATCGTAATCTATCTTGTCAAGCAAAAGCCTGTCTTCCATTCCGTATTCCGGATGTCTGAGTATCAGCTGACCCTCAAGCTTGAACATTATGATGGCAATGGCCTTGTGAGCCTTGGAAAGATTATCCATGTTGTTCTTTATATAATATTTGTCCTCCGGATTACGTGGCATAAACCACGTACATTCCGAGTAGGTCTCCTGAGCATATCCGATGAGGTCTCTCAGACTTATCCCGTAAGTATTTTCAATCAGAGAAAGCGTATTGTACTGAATGGCGGAGTTGAGCACGCTCGCGATACATGCCTTGCTGCCGGCCGCGGCGCCCATCCAGACTATATCATGATTTCCCCACTGTATATCTACATTATGGTGGTCAATAAGCATATCAAGAATCTTGTCCGCGTGCTCTCCTCTGTCGTATATATCTCCGACTATGTGCAGACAGTCGACAGCCATCCGTTTGATAAGACCGCACAAAGCTTCGATGAAGGATTCCTGTTGCCCTATCTCAATAATTGTGGATATGATTTTATCATAATACTGCTGTCTGTCATGCTCCTCGCCGCTGGTATGCAGCAGTTCGTCTATGATATACTGAAATTCCTTCGGAAGTGCCGCGCGCACCTTTGAGCGCGTATATTTTGACGCCACCGAGCGCGCCAGCTCCGCGAGCCTGTAAAGCGTAAATCTGTACCATTCCTCGGTGTCCTCCCCCGCAAGGTGCATCTCGTCAAGTTTTTCAACCGGATAGTAAATCAGGGCGCACAGTTTTTGGCGCTCTGCCTCCGTCATTGTTTTGCCGAACATATTATCCACCTTTTCGCGGATGACGCCTGAGCAATTGTTCAAAATGTGGTTGAAAGCCTCCGCCTCCCCGTGCAGATCGCTCATAAAGTGCTCAGTGCCCTTCGGAAGCGCGGCTGTAGCGCTCAGATTGACTATTGCCGAGCTGACCGATTCGATTGAAGGATATTCCTTCGCCAGAAGATTCAAAATTTTAAGCTTTTCGGGGCTATACGCGTTTTTTTCCATGGCAATATTCTCCGTATCAATATTTAATGTGAAATCGCTGTCTTTCGATATTATCTGTCCGTGCCTTTGTCTTCAATGCAGGCTTTCAAGGACTTACTTATTTCAGGATATTTGCGCTTCATCACTATCACGGCGCCGTCCGCACTGCTTATAAAGCAATGCTTGCTTGTACCGACTGCACGAACTTCTCCGGTCAGCTTGTCCGATACAACATAATCCAAGACAAGCGAAACGCCGTTATATTCCTTTATCTTTGCTTCTATTATAACCGTCTCCCCGAATTTTGCCATAGTCTTGTATTCGCATCCCACAGAAACCACCGGGCTTAAGATACCCATCTGCTCCATTTTGTCGTAGCCTATTCCAAGCTGTTCAAGAAAATCCGTTCTTGCCTCCTCAAACCACCTTATATAGTTGCTGTGATGTACTATTCCCATGCAGTCGGTTTCGTAATACTGGACCTTGTGTTGGTATGTTTTGATTTCCATATATTCCCTCCCGCAAATTTAATTTTATACTGCTATAATTATATCAGACCGAAATCGGATATTCAACCATATTTTGTAAATTGTATCGGACATACAACATAAATATGCAATATAACAAACGTATCTTCATCCCCTTAAAATTAATTTTAACTTTAACTTCCATAAAAAGCAAAAAAACACTTGACATAGCGTCATTATATGTGATATAATGTATAAGCGTCATGTAAATATGGTTAATATAATTAATTACTGGGGTGTAGCCAAGCGGTAAGGCACGGGACTTTGACTCCCGCATTCGTCGGTCCGAATCCGGCCACCCCAGCCATCATGAGTGTCTGATTTAGATGCAGGCACGAAAATTGCACTGAAGTGCGAAAAAACCGGAGATATCGAGAGATTTCTCCGGCATTTTATTGCAGTTTTCGACTCTGAAGTTTTTCGAAATTTTGTAGATGCATTTCGAGCATTTCGGGTTTGTAGACAGATTCGAACCGGCGAAATGCATTTTTTGATATAGATTCCCCAGCGAGATGATATCGGGCTTGGTTCAATCAACTTCCACAAGATTATTCCTCAACCGTCATTCAGAACGGACAAGGAATGCCTCGATTGGAGAATCAAGAATTGGGATACCAAATGGGAAGCCTATGGTTACCGTGACGGCATCCAGTATGATGAAGACAAGCAACAAATACGCTTGGACTATTCCTTTTTCAGTGAAATGTACTGCTATTATACCACAAAAGTTCGAGCTTGTCAAGCAAACTTAACCTATATTTCACGGAAATCAATTTTGGGTATAAATATGCATTCCCATGCAAATTGAGTTTCTTTTATAGTCTTTTTTGGAGCGTTTTTAAAATTGAAATCTGCTTCTCGAGGTGATCCGATGAAAGAATATTCACAAAATTGATTTCCGTGACCTATATTTTCTCACATCTTCTATAACAAATCCAAAGTTTACCCAACCATTCCCAAGTATTCACAACTTCCATGGCGCATAAACAGGATAGCACATCGGAATCGGATTTGTCAACTTTCGTAACTGGCGGGTTTTGATGATTTTTTTTCCAAATCACACACGGAGACTGATGGTGATGATGCGAAGGCTGACGATCTCACCCGACGGCGCTCCAGCAAACGGCCAAAAACGAAATCTATCCAAAAAGCCGCCGAGCGTGATCGCGGATGTACGCCCAAGCGGCTCAGCGGGCGACTCCGCGACCTCTCGGCTTGGGATTTTTCTTTTTCGTTGGTTGCGGTGCGGGCGTGTGCTTGTCTCGGCGAGGCGAAGCCGAGCCGACTTGTATAAGACAAGCACACGCCACGGTGCCAACTGCTCATTTTTATCTTGCATATACCCAAAATGTGTGATATAATGGCGTATAGCACCACTATACTTTCTCTATCAAAATGATACCTTCCATTTTCAGAAATCTTGGGTTATACTATAAGTGCAAAAGCGCTTTTGACTATCATCATAATTAGGAGGACAAAATTATGTCCATAGGCTCTACCATTAAGTCTCTCCGTCGC
>CALWJX010000005.1 GCA_944381085.1 uncultured Clostridia bacterium | reverse complement strand
CTGCTCTTTTCGACTATTTTACAAAAAAGCAATCCCTAATTTCGGGATTGCTTTGGAGCTGGTAATCAGAATCGAACTGATGACCTCGTCATTACCAATGACGTGCTCTACCGACTGAGCCATACCAGCAAACTTATCGTGACCCATATATTATATCAAAAAAAAATCATTTTGTCAATACTTTTTTTAAATATTTTCCGCGCAAAACCAAAACGGGATTGCCGCCAAACAGCAATCCCGTTTTTATTTCACCTTAAGGCAAGCATATATAAATCAGTTTTCGGATTTTTCTTCGGACTCGGATGCTTCTCTTTCGATTTCCTCGTCGCTCCTGTAATCCTCGGGCATAGCGTCAGCCGCGGCCTGAGCTTCCTCAAGCAAAGCTCTTATCGAAAGATTAACCTTTTGCTTTTCCGTATCAATGTCAATTATTTTAGCGTCAACTATCTGACCTATTTCAAGAACATCGGACGGTTTCGCAACTCTTGTCATAGAGATCTGTGAATTATGAATGAGTCCGTCAACTCCCTCAATAATTTCGCCGAATGCACCGAACGGCATCATACTGACTATCTTTGCCTGTACAATATCTCCTACCGCATAGTTATGGGTAAATATGTACCACGGATTTGTTTCTTCGCTCTTATATCCGAGAGAAATCTTCTTTTTCTCGGGGTCAAAGCTTTTTACATATACGTCAATTTCATCACCCACGGAAACAATATCAGAGGGCTTGCAGTTTCTCTTCCATGAAAGCTCGCTTACATGCACCATTCCGTCAACACCGCCAAGATCTACAAAGGCGCCGAAGGAAGTCAGGCTTTTTACCTGTCCCCTGTATTTCTTGCCTTCTTCTATATTGCTCCAGAATTCCTTTTCCAAACGGCGTTTTTCGGCACGGGCAGCGGCTCTTATGGAACCTTTTGCCTTCTTCCCGTGTTCTTTCATGTCGGTTATCTTCAGTTTAACGCGCTGTCCTTTCAAAACCGACATATCCGCGTCTTTGGGAAGTCCCGTCTGCGACTCGTGTACGAATACACGCATAGAGCCTACGAGAACTATTACACCGCTCTTTACAACGTCAATAACGGTTCCCTCAAGTATTTCATCGTTTTCCTTAGCCTCGGCAATCTGTGTCCAACTCTGGTCTGCATCGACTCTCTTCTTTGAAAGAGTTGCAAATCCGTCGGCATCGTTTACACGAATGACAAAGGCTTTTACCTCGTCACCGATCTTAAACATTTCACTTAATTTTACGGAAGGATCGTCTGTTATCTGGTCAAACTTGATAATTCCGGTTACTTTAGCGCCGATATCGAGCTGTATTTCGCCTTCGTTAATCGCGGTAACATAACCGGTAACAATATCTCCTGTATTTAAAGTTTTAAGTGAATCTTCGAGAAGTTCTGCAAAGTTTTCTGCTTCGCTCATGGTTTTTTCTACCTCCTGTATTATGTCGCGCGGCGTTGAAGCGCCTGCTGCGATTCCCACTTTTCTGTGAGTAAACGGAATATCAAGCTTCAGCTCGCTTGCACTTTCAATCATTATTGTATCGTCACACTCCGCTTTACAAATAGAATAAAGCTTAGCTGAATTAGAACTTTCTCTGCTGCCGATTACAATCATAAAATCACTTTGCCTTGCCAATACTGTCGCTTCAAGCTGTCTCTTTTCCGTAACACTACATATTGTATCAAAAATAATTGGATTTGTACATACCTTTTTTAAAAATTTTTTTGCTTTTTCCCATTCGCCTAAATTTTGGGTAGTTTGCGCCACTATAATTGTGCATTTTGCACTACATATTTTATCTCCATACATACTTACCGTATCTTGCAGCCCCTGCAGATCGGAAAAAATATATATAGTACCTTTAAACCTGCTGCAAAACCCTACCACCTCCGGATGATGTTCGGAGCCGAGCACCAGCAGTACATTGTCTTCGGACGAATATCGGGATACTATATTGTGGATTTTTTTGACATATGAACATGTGCAGTCCACAAAAGAAAAATATTTGTTCTCTTTTGAGCATTCGATAAGCAACTGCTCGGTCTCCGCCGTCATTCCGTGAGCGCGGACAAAAATTTTAACCGGCGAGTTCTCGCAGGCTTCCTTAGCGAGGCTTTCAATGTCGTCAGCTGATATCACTTCAACTCCCTTGGCTTTAAGCCGCGAGTTATAAGTATTGTTATGTATCAGTCTGCCCAGAGTAAAAATGCGCTGTGAAGACGGCGCGGTTTCAATCTCACGCTCAACCATTTCCGCCGCTCTGCCCACGCCAAAGCAAAATCCCGCGTTCTCGGCGACTTTTATCTCAATTTTACCGCTCAACTTCACTTTCCCCCAAGGAACACATCCTGTCAAATATCATGCCGGCTATTCTCGAATATTCACCCTTCGCGCTTTCGTCATATTCAAGTTCTTCAAACTTTATAGGTTTGCCTATAAATATATCAACCCTCCGGAAAGGCACTATGCGGTATTTTTTCGTCTTTATAAAACAAGGCAGAACGGTGGCCTTGGTACGCACGGCTATCATAGCCACACCGTTTTTGACTTCGGTCTGTCGTGGTTCTATCCCCTTACGCCTGTGACCCTGCGGAAACATTCCTATGCACATACCGTCTTCAAGCATCTTTATTGTTTTTCTGACTACTCCCGCGTCCGCGCCGTTGCGGTCAACCGGAAACGCTCCGAACGCCTTTATCACAGAACGGAGAACCGGAATTTTAAACAGCTCTTTTTTACCCATGAACATCGGCTGTTGCTTCCCGGTTGACGCGCAAAGCAATACGGGATCGGGATTTGATATATGATTAGACACCAATATATACGGACCCTCTGATTCGTCCGGCTCGTTTTCCGCTCCGTGCACATGTACACGGAACAGAAAACGGATAATGCCCGCCAGATATTTGTGGGCTCTGTCATACGTCCTGCTTTTCAAGCGCCCGCACCCCCGTTTTATCTTCAACTGTCTTCAGTATCGCCGCGATAGATTCCTCAAGAGAAAAATCCGAATTGTCAATCACAACCGCGTCCTTTGCCGGCTTGCAGGGAGCGATGTCTCTCTGACTGTCCGCAAGGTCTCTTTCAATCAGTTCCGACAAAACCTGTTCGTAATCAACATCCATTCCCTTTTCCCTAAGTTCTTTATACCTTCGCTTTGCCCTTGCTTCATCGGAAGCGGTAAGAAATATTTTGACCTCCGCGTCAGGAATGATAACCGTTCCTATATCTCTTCCGTCCATGATCACATCGTTGTTTTCGGCAATATTTCTCTGTGTATCGAGCAAAAAATCACGTACTTCGGAAACCGAGGATACCGCCGACGCATACATGGATATTTCGGGCTCTCTGATACGGTCGCCCAGATCCTTTCCGTTCAGCAGAACATGCTGGGTCCCTCCGTAATAGTTTATATCAACACGTATATCCGAAAGCAGAGGTACTATTTTTTCGGATTTTTTTGAGTCCTCTACGCTGAGCCCGCACTCTTTTGCATAAAACCCAACGGTACGGTAAAGCGCCCCGGTGTCCACATAAACTATTCCGAGTCTTTTCGCAATCTCCTTTGATATTGTGGTCTTACCCGCTCCTCCGGGTCCGTCAATCGCTATCGCTATCATTTTTCGTAAACTTCCTTTCAAGTTAATGTATGCCCTCAGAAGCCGAGCGCGGCATGTCCGCCCGCCAATGCCGCGGTACTGAACGCTATCTGAAGATTAAAACCCCCGGTGTAGCCGTCAACATCTATCACCTCGCCGGCAAAATATAGACCGCTTACAAGCTTTGACTCCATGCTCTTGGGATTTATTTCCTTGGTGCAGACGCCGCCCTTTGTAATTATCGCCTCGCTTATCGGTCTGAAACCCGAAAGCTCTATTTTAAAATTTTTAACAGTGTCCGCAAGACGATGCCTTTCCTCTTTAGTCACGGAATTCACTTTTTTTCTCATATCGATTTCCGAAGCCTCAATCACAGGCTCTATCGATTTCTGCGGCAAAAGATCATCAAGCGAATTGATAAAGTCCCTGTTCCGATATCTGGTAAAATCCGAAAGAATTCTGCGGTCAAGGGTCTCAAAATCAAGCGCGGGCTTGAAATCAATGCTTGCCGTATATTTACCCGAATCAACATCCGAAAGGTGCGCCGACGCGGACAATACAACAGGTCCCGTAATCCCGAAATGAGTGAACATCAGCTCTCCGAAATCCTCATACACCGGACTTTGACGACCTTTTTCATATACTCTGAATCCGATATTTTTCAGAGAAAGCCCCTGCATCCTGCCGCATACCCTGCCACGGCAGACAATAGGCACAAGCGACGGCTTGGGAGGGATTATGCTGTGTCCCGCTGTTTTGGCGAATTTATATCCGTCTCCGTCGGAACCGGTCAGGGGATACGACATCCCACCCGTACAGACAATCACGGCGTCACACTCATATAAATTGTCTCCCGAATAAACTCCCTTTACTCTGCCGTCGTCAATATACAGCGATGTAATTTTTTCCCTGACTGTGTTTACACCACATTCCCGGCATTTTGAAGAAAGCGCCATGACTATGTCGATTGCCCTGTCCGACTCCGGAAAAACTCTTTTGCCTCTCTCGGTCTTAAGTTTAACCCCGCATTCCTCAAAAAATTTCATGGTTTCTTCCGGCGGAAAACAGTTCAGCGCGGAATACAAAAACCTCGGATTTGTGGGTATATTTGATAAAAACTCATCCACAGAGCAGTTGTTTGTGACATTGCATCTGCCCTTTCCGGTTATTCTGAGCTTTTTTCCCGGTCTGTCGTTTTTCTCGAAAATTACAGTATCCGCCATATTCTTTGAAGCCCAAAGCGCCGCCATCATTCCGGACGCGCCCTCGCCTATAATTGCCACACGCCGGCTCCCGTCATTCTTAAATATTTTCTTTTCAGTCATTACCTCTCCGTTTTTTCATACACATTGTAATCATCCCAAATTTCTTCAAGCTTGTGAAGCCTTTCGGAAAGCATATCCCGGTTTTCTCTCGCCACCGCGACAATCAAAGCGTTTATCACGGACAGCGGAGCCACAAGAGAATCCATAAACGACGCCATGTCGCTTTGCGCTACAAGGAGCTGTGACGCCCTCCCGGCAATCGGAGATTCTTCGCTGTCGGTCAGGGCGATCACCTCGGCGCCCGCGTCTCTGGCATATGATACCCCCTTTATTATGCTCTTGGAATATCTCGGAAAGCTTACCGCTATAAGAACATCGCCTTTACCTATTCCCATAAGCTGCTCGAAGGTCTCGCTTCCGGAGGTTGTCTGAACAAGCCTTACGTTTTCAAAAATAACCCTGAGTCCGTAATTCAGAAATCCCGCGAGAAATGAAGACGAACGCATTCCGATAATATATATATTTTTGGCGTTTGTAATATTCTTGACCGCCATGCAAAAGGATTCGCGGTCTATTCCCTCTATAGTTCTTTTTATTTTGTCAATATCGGAATATAATACCTTCGCAAGTACATCTCCGTCACCGATAATACTGTCCGTAACCTCAACGCGCTGAAAAGAGGTCAGTTTTGTACGTATAAGCTCCTGAAGAGCTTTCTGAAATTCGGGATATCCCTCAAAGCCCATTTCCATAACAAATCTCACGACAGTCGATTCCGACACTCCCACCTCGCCTCCGAGCTTGGCGGCGGTCATGAACGCTGCTTTGTCGTAGTGCTCCCGTATAAATCTGGCTATGTTTTTCTGACCCTTTGAAAAGCTGCCTTCATTTTCATCTATAGTTTTCAGTATATCTCTTTTCATTTTTATTTACTCCAAATTTCAAATGGGTTTAACAATCGAGACTGTCTTAAGCCGACATTAAACGTAAATATGTACATTGGCCTCATTCCGTATTTTTTAAATCTAAGAACCTCCGGACAGTTTTGCAACAGCAAAACTGCGGCATACAACCGATAAATATTATTTTTTTGAGTTCTTTGCGTTGTATGCGTTGAATTTCCGATACGACTCGGACAGTTTTGCAACAGCAAAACTGCGGCATACAACCGATAAATATTATTTTTTTGAGTTCTTTGCGTTGTATGCAGCTTAACTTCTGTATACATTATACCCTTTTTTGTTTGAATTGTCAATCACAAAATAAGACGCTTTATTTATTTTTATTTTCACATTACCGACAGTCTATTAGTATTTTATCCGGTCTATATTTTCCTTTCCAACCCATCGCAGAAATTTTGAGGGACAGTTTCCATATATAATATTAAAAATTTGTGGGAAATCCATTTACAATTTATAATTTTTAGGTTATAATGTATACAGCATTAAGTAATCGGATACGCCGCGTATTTTCAAAACCTATGAAATGAGATGACGGCTTCAGTGCGTTTGACAGAATACACATGTCAATACCGTTTATTATGAAAGGAATTATTTTATGATTTTATATTTCACCGGCACGGGAAACAGCCGATACATCGCCCATAAAATTGCCTCGGCAACCGGAGAAGATATTGTCAGCATCAATGAAAAAATCAAGGAAAAAGATAAGTCCTCTGTCAAAACAGACGGCAGACTTATTTTTATCATGCCCACCTATGCATGGAGAATCCCAAAGGTTGTGGAAAACTGGATAAGCGAGGTGGATTTTCACGGCGCGGAAAAAGCGTGGTTCGTCATGAACTGCGGCAGTGAAATCGGGAACGCGGAAAAATACAACGCCCGCCTTTGCACCGACAAAAACTTTGCCTATATGGGTACGGCACAGATTGTCATGCCCGAAAACTACATTGCCATGTTCGACGCTCCGGACAAATCCGAGGCAAAAGAAATTATCGCAAAGGCTGACCCTGTCATTGATAGTATTCCGGAAATACTAAAAGCGGGAAAATCTTTTCCGCCACCCAGAAACAACATGTACGACCGTTTTATGAGCCGCATCGTCAACCCACTCTTTTACACCTTCAGCGTAAAGACGAACGCTTTCAAAGCCGATGAGAAGTGCGTCGGATGCGGCAGGTGCGTCAAACTCTGTCCTCTGAACAACATCCGGCTTGAAAACGGCAGACCGATCTGGGGAAAGGACTGCACACACTGCATGGCATGTATCTCCTATTGTCCGACAAAAGCAATCGAATACGGCAAAAAGAGCGTCGGAAAGCCGAGATACCACCTTGACTGATTCGATATTTTAAAAATTTTAATATACTGCGCAGAAAAGGTAAAACACCTCCGATAGACACAGACAATCTTACAAAACAGGTAATCGCGCGGATTATTTTATCGGATAGCCTCGTTTTCCGCATTAAAATACCGCAATATATCTTCCTTTGCGCATTTACAGCTCCCGCGGATCATTTCTTTTGAGCCTCCTCCCTTGCCGTTGAGGCGCAGATTTATTTCCGCGGATTTTTGCTTCATATCAACATTTTCACTCGCTATTATGTACTGATAGCCATCGTTTCCGTTTTCCGAAAACACCGCGCACATTCCGCCGCACTTTTTCACCAGATTATTGACAAGTTCTCTTATGACGTTCATATCCTTTTCGGTTTCAAAAAGACAGATATTTCCTTCAGTAAGCCCAATACTTTGAGATTTCAGTCTCATCAGCTCTCTTTTCAGGGACAGTATTTCCGATTTCTGTGCTCCCAAGCTGTCCAGAAGTCTGTTGACGGCGCGGGATATCTCCCCCTGTTTTGAGGAAAGCAGGTTTGAAACGGTATATATCTCTCGGTATTTATTTCGGTAATCCTCAAGCGCGTCCATACCGCAGCGGGCATGTATGCGCACTCCTCCCTTATACCTCATGAAATCAAGCAGTTTTATAATACCTATCTCCCCGGTGTTTCCGACATGAGGCGCGCAGCACGCGCAGCGGTCAACCTCTCCGATTTCCACTATGCGCACCATATCTTCAAGGTCGATTTTAGACCTGTATTCAAGCGTTTTAAGCTCTGATTTTTCGGGATAAAACGCCTTAACCGGAATACAGGAATACACAACACGGTTTGCGAGGGTCTCAATTTCGTCAAGCGATTCCCTGTCCAGCTCTCCCGAAAAATCTATCGTCATGTCATGCTCACTGAGATGAAAGCCCACGTTGTCATAACCGTATTTTTTATTTACCAGCCCGGATACTATATGCTCTCCCGTATGATTCTGCATCTTGCGATAGCGGCTTTCAAACCTGATTTTTCCGCGCACCGTCTTACCCGGGCAAAGTTCGCCGTCACACACGTGATAAATTATTCCCTCCTTTTCATATACATGAGATACATTTATATTTTCCAGAGTTCCCGTGTCGGAGGTCTGTCCTCCTTCTTCGGGAAAGAAATATGTTCTGTCAAGCGCAATTTCAAATTTGCCGTCCTTATTTTTTACACATTCAAGCACAGTGGCGCCAAACTCGTCGCCGTAGCTGTTTTTATCAAATAATCTCTCTGTTTTTTCCATTTTATCAATCCTTTAAGGCGCAAAACAAACGCCGTTTTTTCTTTTTGTCACTGTATATTATATTTTACGGTCACATTTTTGTCAAGCCGTTTTTGGGATTTTCAAACACCCATTTGTTTTTCGACGTCAAAAGCACGGCGTTGATTTTCCAGCAGCAAAACGCGCAAAACGCCGGTTTTGAGTAAAAAAGAAATATTCATAAAGCTGAAAAAAGTTTAATTTGTCCCGAAACAATGAAATCACAATCCTATATCAAGATAATCAAACAAATCCCCGCTTATATCAATTATATCTTTTATTGGGATTTTGACCTTATTCTCCATGATTACGCACCCGCTGTCCTTATCGATTCTTTCTACTTTTCCCGAAACACTTTCGTACCGTCCTCCGTCTTTTTTCTCATCAGGGACAAAAAACGCAATGTCCGCGCTCGCCTCACCCTCGGAGTATTCCGAAATAACACGCAGCTTGTAATCAATAAGCTCTTTTATATCCTCGGACAAAACCGGACGGGCTTCGGTGTGTCTTGCGGCTTCCTCTATCGCGTCCTCATATCCGCTCAGCGCCGCAAACGGCGCAAATTGCGCCGCGCGTTGAGACATCGGCATTTTTTTGTGATTATCCGATACGTGACGCGGCAAGCCTATTATATCATCGTAATTTTGAGTATCGTTTACATATTTCATAAACGCGAAACTCCCTTTTCAAAGATAAATGTTTTGCTTAAAGTACAGCCGTTTTTTCCGCAAGCGTATGCGTTTGAAATCGCTCCCGACAAAAGTCACGCCTTGTGCCCGCCTATCCTGAGATTGCGTTCTTTAGCCGTAGAGCCCTCCAAAAGATTCATGCCTTTAAGCACGGCATTTTTCCCGTGCTTTTTTCTGATATCAATCAAGGTCTTCTGAATATTTTTCTCACGTTCGCTCTCACAGGCGATTTTTTGGCGTTTACGTTCAAGGTCTTCATAATCTACAAACAGACTGAGCTGCTCGTCCGCCGAAAGTTCCTCCATGACCGCCTCAGATACTACGCGGTCGGCGGTTATATTCAATCTGCGTATCAGAAGTCTTTTATCGACTATTCTTTCAAACAGCTCCGAGGCAGCCTTGATTATAAGCTTTGAGGACGATGTATACCTGTCGATATTAACAGTGCCGTGCGCCGGCTTGGGCAGCTTTCTTCCATATCCGTCCGATACAATATCGCCAAATCCGCCGTCGTCTTCACAGCCGCTGAGATTTTTTGAGTCATATCCCACCGTAATCACAATTTTAGCGGTTAAAAGCTCCTTTTTTACCAATTCAAGCGCAAGCGTATCAGCCATCTCGCAAAGCACCAGCTTTGCATTTTCAAATTCGTAAGGTATCGGTAACACCTGCCCCGAGCTTATACTGTTTGATTTCGGTCTGTACGCCTTAATATCCGCAACGGTACACGGCTCATATCCCCAAGCGTGGTCGATAAGCAGCTCGGCGCTGACGCCGAACATTCTGTAAAGCAGTTCTTCATTGTAAAAATCCCGAGGACTGCCCACGGAACATTTCGCCACGTCTCCCATGGTATATATTCCCTTTGACTCAAGCTTTTCGGCATATCCTTTGCCCACCCGCCAGAAATCGGTCAGGGGACGGTGATTCCACAACAGGCGCCGATAGGACATTTCGTCAAGCGCCGCTATGCGCGCCCCGTTTTCATCCGGCTCCGCGCGCTTTGCCAAAATGTCCATAGCGACCTTGCACAGATATAAATTTGTTCCGATACCCGCCGTCGCGGTTATACCCGTAGACATAAAAACATCCTTCACAATCGTAAGCGCAAATTCCGAGGCGTCAAGTCCTCTTGTTTTCAGATACGGCGTCGCGTCTATAAATACTTCGTCTATCGAATAAACATGAATGTCTTCGGGAGCCACATGCCTCAGATAAACTTCATATATCCGTGTGCTGTATTCTATATAGAGCGACATGCGCGGAGGAGCCGCAATATAATCTATTGACAAAGAATTGTCTGACCCAAGAAGATTCGCGTCGGACGACTTACCGCGAAAATCCACTCCGTGATTGTTTTTCCTTCGCCTTTCGTTTGCCTCTTTTATTTTCTGCTTTGCCTCAAAAAGTCTTGCCCGCCCCGATATACCGTAGCTTTTGAGAGAAGGCGATACCGCGAGGCATACGGTTTTATCGGTCCTTGAAATATCCGCCACCAGAAGATTGGTCGTCAGCGGGTCAAGCCCGCGTTCTACACATTCTACGGAAGCATAAAAAGACTTTAGGTCTATAGCAATGTAATATTTATTTCCACTCACGGCGGCGCCCTCCGTTTATAATTTATAAGCCGGTATATATTCTCGGTCATTAACTATTATTGACATTGGACTTATAAATTATAAGTTACCGTACAGGGTTTAAAGACACTTGAGCACGCATCCGGAGACTGACACGCCGTGATAATATTATCCCGCTTGACAGACTTGCAATCAGAGCAGCTTTCCTAATCTGTTCATATACTCCTTTTTATGCGCCATAAAGGAATGCGCGTATCGTTTTAAAGTAACCGACGGATCGTTGTGTCCGAGTATCTCGGACAAAGATTTAACATCCATGCCACATTCAAGCGCTCTTGTGGCAAACGTATGTCTCAGGGAATGAAATCCGTGATGCGGTATTTTTAATTTTTTAAGCAAAAGCTCAAAACTGCGCTGATACGACCTCACCGAAACAAAACTATCCCCGCGTCCCACCACATATTTTGAACGACTTCTTTTTTTCAACTCCTTCAGATAAGGCAACAGCTGTTTAGGTACGGGAACTATCCGCCTTGAACGCTCGGTTTTCGGAGTGCTGACTATCCTCTGCCAATTGCCGTTTTCATCTTTTCCCTCATAACAGGTCTTTGTAACCGACAGTTCGGAATTTTTCAAATCGATATCGACCCATTCAAGAGATAAAAGCTCCCCGATACGCAGCCCGGTATAAAGACACAGGACAATGCCGAACATTTTATCGCGCTTGTCGCACAGCACCGCCCGCTCTATGAGCTTTTGCTCCTGTAAAGTAAAGCATTCCACCGGTTTTTCCCTGATTCTGGGACGTTTTAGTTTGTCAACGTGAAATTCATCTGTAAAACCAAGCGTATGCGCCATGCTCAAAGAAGAATGAATGACCAGAATAATACTGTTTACAGAATTTGAGGACAACCCCTTTCCGGTTTTTGTATTGCCGCTCTGATACAAAATCGCTATATACCTCTGCAATACCGCCGCGGTAAGATCTTTAAGCTCATATTCTCCCAAAACAGGCACAAGTCTGCGGTTTACAATATCCGCATATTGGTCATATGTGCGTTTTTTTACAGACGGTTTCTCATAAATTTCCAGCCATTCATATAACCACTCTTTGTACTTCATAATTTTCAGCCTCCTTAATAAATTATAAAAATAAAAAAACGAACGTATAAATCCGCCCGATACCAAAAAATTCCATAAATTAATCAAATTATAGCTGCCAAAATTTTTGATTTCAATATTATTTTGTAAAATTTGTCATTTTTTGGCATAAACGTATATACAAGACTTGACAAAAAAAGCCATAAGTGATAAAATAAAAATAAAATACTCAATACAAATTCGGAAAGCGTCATGAAAATTCTCACAAAAGACAAACAATTTTACAAAAACTTTTTTTCACTGTGGTATGTGCTTGTACTAAACAATATCATCGTGCTCAGCGTGGGGCTTGCAGACAATATAATGCTCGGAGCATACAGCGAGTCGGCTTTGTCGGGGGCGGCGGCCTGTAATCAGATACAGTTTATATTTCAGCAGATAACCGTAGGGCTGGGCAGCGCCATGGTCGTGCTCGGCAGTCAATACTGGGGACAAAAGCGCACGGAACCGATAAAAAAGACCGCGGCGGGAGCTTTGGCGGTCGTAATGCTGTTTGCTGTGATATTATTTATTTTTGCCGCGGTAACGCCAAGCGGGGTTGTGGGAATTTTCACGGACTCGGATGAGATAATCAAAGAAGGCGTCGCATACCTCAGAATAATCAAATATACTTACCCGCTGTTTGCCCTCTCCACAATTCTGCTTGCGGTATTGCGATCGGCAGAAAGCGTCAAAATAGGTTTCCGGGTTTCGGTAGTGACTCTGGTGCTCAATATTACACTTAACTATCTTTTTATTTTCGGCAAATTCGGATTTCCCGAAATGGGAGCCGCCGGCGCGGCGGCAGCCACTCTGATATCCCGCGCCGTTGAATGCATAATTGTGGTCGTACATACTGTTTTTCTCGACAAAAATCTTAAAATCAAACCCGTTGAAATTTTAAAATCCGACTCAGGACATATAAAAAAATACATATTCACCTGCATTCCGTTTGTTATAACCGATGGGCTTTTCGGAGTATCCACCGCGCTCCAGACGGTTATTTTAGGTCATATGACAGACGCAGCCATAGCCGCGAATTCGGTTTCTTCAACACTGTATCAGGTGCTTAAGGTTGCGGCGGTAGGCTCGGCGAGCGCCGCGTCTGTCATTATCGGAAAAACAATTGGAAAGGGAGAAACCGAAAAAATCCGCGAATATTCCAAAACCCTGCAGTTTATTTTCATCTGCATAGGTCTTTTGACGGGTATTTCCCTGTTTCTTCTGCGCACCCCGATTCTGTCGTTCTACAACATATCGGACGAGGCTAAATCGCTCGCAAACGGATTTCTGCTTGTACTCTGCGTAACGGGAATAGGCACGGCGTATCAGATGCCGGTCAACACCGGGATAATCCGGGGAGGCGGAGACTCGGCTTTTGTACTCAAGGTAGATCTTATAAGCATCTGGGGAATAGTGCTTCCCGTATCCTTTGTCGCCGCGTTCGTATTCAACTGGCACCCCGTGGCAATCATAGCCTGTCTGAACGCAGACCAGATATTCAAATGCCTGCCCGCGGCAATCAAGGTCAACAGATATAACTGGATAAAAAACCTGACAAGCTGATTTGCCGATACATTCGGTCTGATAAAAACGCTTTGAAAATTTATTCCCGTATTTTTTGATTTTTTACGCTTATACTATTGAAACGCGAATTAAAAAGTGATATAATTAATACAGAATATATTTTTTGTCCCCTGTGCAGAGGATGATTTCTGAAAGGACTACTAAAATGGAAAAGAAAGATTTAAAATGGGAGGAGCTTGGCTTCGGGTACATAAAAACCGATAAAAGATATGTTTCATATAACCGAGACGGCAAATGGGACGACGGTCAGCTTATCGAGGACGACACCATTACACTCAGCGAATGTGCCTGTGTTTTTCAATACGCTCAGACCTGTTTTGAAGGTCTGAAGGCTTACACTACCAAACACGGAAAAATTGTTACTTTCCGTCCCGACCTCAACGCTGAACGTATGATTCAGTCGGCAGATAAGCTCAAGATGCCGGTTTTCCCTAAAGAACGCTTTGTAGACGCCGTTACGCAAACCGTAAAAGCCAACGCGGCATACGTACCTCCTTACGGTTCTGGCGCGACGCTCTACATACGTCCTTATATGATGGGCACAAGCGCGGTAATAGGCGTTAAGCCTGCCGCCGAATTCCAGTTCAGAATTTTCACAACTCCGGTAGGTCCTTACTTCAAGGGCGGCGCGAAGCCTATCACTGTCAGGATCTCGGACCTTGACAGAGCCGCTCCCCACGGTACGGGAAATATCAAAGCCGGACTCAACTACGCCATGAGTCTTTATAACATCGTTGAAGCGCATGAGTTGGGCTTCGATGAAAATATTTATCTTGACCCGGCGACAAGAACGAAAATCGAGGAAACCGGCGGAGCGAATATCATCTTTGTCACAAAGGACAACAAAATAGTAACCCCGAAATCCAACAGCATACTTCCCTCGATAACACGCCGTTCACTTGTTCATGTAGCCCGTGAATACCTGAACCTTGAGGTTGAAGAACGCGAGGTTTATCTGTCAGAGCTTCCCGACTTCGCGGAATGCGGGCTTTGCGGCACCGCGGCTGTAATTTCTCCCGTAGGAAAAATCGTTGACCACGGCAAAGAGATTTGTCTGCCGTCCGGAATGTCTGAGATGGGAAAAATCACAAAAGAGCTTTACGATACCCTCACGGGAATACAAATGGGCGACATTCCGGCTCCCGAAGGCTGGATACATGAAATAATGTAATAATCGAAGTAAATGTATTTAAGTCAGGTTTTGTAAATTCAACTTTAAAATAAAAATATACCCGCATTCCAAAACAGCCAAAACGCTGTATTGAAATGCGGGTATTCTTATACTTTTAAATAAGGAAACAAGCCCCGTAATGCAACATTTCAGTAAAAGATTATCACTCACTGAAGAAAAAATCAGGCGGCGTCCGCCTTCTTTTGTGGCGAGGACGTCTTAATTTAGCTATATCAGTTCATCTCAGTCTCTGTTATCGTGAAATTTCCGCTTGTTGAATCAAATTCGTATGAGTACCTGCCGTTTCCGACCACCAGACTGTTGCCGCTCATTTTCTTTCCGTCAGCGAACCACACATTCATGTCTCCGCTTACAGAATCGGACTCCGCCCTGAAGCCTTCTTCCGAAAAAGGAGTATACAGTATGAAATTACCGCTGGTAGTATCCCCCTCGACAGACGTCGGCATTGTAGAAGTACGTATCTCCAGATCTCCCGACACCGAATCAAAATTGATTTTACCTACAGCGCCGGAACTAATCAGAGTACTGCCGCTTGTGGTATCAATGTCAATTTCACCGACAGTAACATTATTCAAAATACTTTCGTTACTTGTACCGTCTATATCGAGTGTGCCGACATTGACATTATTCAGTTTCAGATTGCCCGAAACCGTACTGATATCGATTTTCCCCGCGGCAACAGCCTCAATCTGTATATCGGAAGATACAGAATCTATACTGACCGCTCCCAGATTTTCGGCGACTTCCCCCGGCAGATATACCTTCAGATTCTTTGTCGGCGAAGAATGGAAAAAGAACATTCCCGATTTTACATGCTTGATTACAAGTCTGCCGTTCTCAACCTTGGAGCGCATCCAGTCGTCTCTGTCCGTGCCCTCGTTTTCCTCCTCAAGCTTAACGGTATCCCCGTCATACACTACAATCTCTATTTTCCCGCCTACCCAATCTATATCAATACCTGTTATCTGTTCGCCGTACTCAAATTCTCCCACATTGTAGGAATCCGCGTCCTTGTAATAATCCCCGCCAATCAGTGAAAAATTATACCCGTGTACAATGTCGTCAAGAAAATCAGATTCCATGGCGAATATAAAAATCGGGCACAGTATCGCCAGCACGACAAGCCACACGACCAATTTAACTATAGCCGCTCCTCTTACCTTATTTTCACTCATAAAAATTCTCCTGTTCTCTTTAATTAAGCTCTGTCCGATTATCAATCACGGTATTTTGCGCCCGCAATCTCAAATATCGCGTCTATTATATTGTCTATCGCCGCGGCAATGAGGAAAATTATCCATGTAATATGCCACGCGAATGTTATAAAGCTTATCAATATATAAACGACCACCGTAAGAGTCCATAAAGCGCTGCTGACAGCTTTAAGCGCCGGATTTTTCTTTTTCTTGTTCTTGTTTTTGCTTTTGCTTTTGTCTTCGGTAGTTTCTTTGTCCGGAATATCGTATTCAGAGTAATTTCCTTTTTTATTCAACATAACCGCGGGCTTCAGGGCGCCTTTGAAAATAAGCAGACCGGTAGCCAACGCGATCATTATCATCATAACCGCCAGCCCGACCATATCATAAAAGTTTGATGTATAAAGCATCGAAAGCACAGCCAGCGGCACCCAGCAAAGAATATATAACGCAACGGCTATAGCGGTCAGTATTCCGGAGGTTATTTTATATTTGCGTATTTGCTCGCTTGCCTCTTGTGTATATTCGGGTTTTTTCGTTTTTTCATCCGGATTCTCGTGCGGATTGTCCTCTGTCGGTTTTGGCGAGCTATCGTTTTTCAACTGCTCTCCGTATTCCTCTTTAAGCGAGTCTACTATTCCGCTGATATCTCCCACCCCGGAAATGGCTATATTGTATGCCGCAGCCTCGCTTCTTCCGTCACTTATCAAGTCATCGTACTTGTCACACAGATTCTGATACATTTCCTCCTTGAGCTCCCTTGTTTTCCTGCAATCCGGAGCGTCGGAAAAAACAGATTCTATATAGTCTCGAAGTTTTTCTTTCATCTTATTAATACCCTCCCCGCCTCAAATTTGGCGTAACCTATGTTATTAAAATTCTCGCGTCTTCAACCGTTGTCTGCCGTGTCTCTTATAACAAGCCTTTCTATCAATTCTTTTGCCTCAGACCATTCATTGATCAACTTTTTATAAGTTTCTCTGCCCCGGTTTGTTATGGAATAGTACCTTCGTCTGGCTCCGGTCTCCTCATCGCCCCAATACGAACATATACACCCCGATTCTTCAAGACGTTTGAACGCGGTATACAGAGTCGCTTCTTTAAGCTCGTATCTTCCGGACGTCGCGTCATAAATTCCCCGGTTTATCCTGTAAGCATAGCTGTCGCCGTTAATTAATGAAGCAAGTATTATTGTATCCGTGTGCCCACGAATAAGGTCAGATGTAATTGACAAGTGGCCCCCTCCTCTCTGATATTTGTTATTTCATTTTTGGTAGTTACATTATAACACATTATACCTCGTCTGTCAAGGTATTTCAGAAAAAAATAAATTATTTTATCGAAAAAAATTTACGGCAAAATAAAACTCTACTCTCAGCAGTGTTCACAGAGCATTCACCGTTAATACACATTTCAGAATTTATTGACATCCTTTCGGGCTCATTTTATTTATTTTGAACTATATTTTTTACTTTTTTATATGATTTTTTTGTACATTTGCCTCTTGCAAATATTTTAATTTATGATATCCTTATTAACGATTAATTAAAAACCGATTTATAAGTTTATTTTTGCTCTGCGTATAATAGAATTTAAGTGTGAAATCACAAAAACTTCTGTAATTTGCGTATACAAAAAATGACATACAATCCAGCCAGCTTACAAAAAGCTTTAACAGAAAGGAAGATTTGAGAAATGTTACCCATCAACACCCCTGACAAGGATGTTTTAAGGATCCTCGGACAAAACAAAGTTTCCGAGGAAGAAATAGAAGCCGCGCTTCATCTCGATCTTGACACAGACGGAAATTTCGGCAGCGAATGGCTGATACTTAACAAAGAGTGCAACCGGCTTGTACATGTTTCCGTTAAAAATGAAAAATGCACATTTTATGACATCGATAAAATCGAAGATTTGTACATAGACAGCTATACTACGTCAAACCGTCTTCTCGCTTATCATAAGGCGGAGAATAAAAAAGACAGAACCACGTTTGTGCTCGGAAGCTGCACAAATGCCTGTAAAAGCCGCCTTGTCGCCTTTCTAAACATAATGGAGAGAATGCAGCGCGGCGAGCAAATAGCCGAAGACGACTCGGTATTCGACCAGTTCAACGCAAGATGTCCGAAATGCGGTACGGTATATCCCGACCAGCAAAGACGCATCTGTGAGCATTGCTCGAAGAAGAAGGGGATGTTTGTGCGTCTTCTGGCATACTTCAAACCCTTTAAAAAGCAATTGGCGGTTATACTTGTCTGTATGCTACTTACCTCAGCCATTTCTCTTATCAATCCTATCATAAGCGGAAAGCTGCTGTACGACCGCGTAGTCTCGCCCACAGGCGATATGCATGAGTTGAAGTACGTTTATATTATTGTCGGTCTATTGATGGGGCTTGCGATCTTTTCCCTTCTCATCAGTATTATCCAGAACCGTACAAACGCGTATATGTCCACAAGAGTCACAAAACAAATGAAAGACGATATCTTCAGCGCAATGAGCCGTCTCTCTGTTTCGTTCTTCAACAAAAACTCAAGCGGACGACTGAACAACCGTGTAAACTACGACGCTGTACGTATAAGAAGCTTCTTTATTGACGGTGTTCCGGCGCTTATTATTCACGGTCTGAATTTTATAGGTCTTACGATTTTCCTTTTTGTACTCAATTGGCAGCTTACACTTATAGTTTACATACCGGTGCCGATTATTGTGCTCATTTTCAAATTCGCTCTTCCCAAGCTGTGGCGTTCGTATTCAAGAATGTGGAGACGTTCCTCTTCTCTCAACGGAATGCTTGCCGACTCCCTGAACGGAGCAAGAGTCGTAAAGGCGTTCTCAAAAGAAGTCGAGGAGACCCAACGGTTCAACAAATACGCAAAAAGACTTTATCTGGCAAACCTCAACGCCAACAAGGTACAGCTTTTTATATTCCCTTTTATCGGTCTGCTTATCGGTATATCCTCACAGATGATATGGGGATTCGGAGGAATTAAGGTCATCGGCAACGAAATGACATACGGAGACCTTACCGCGTATATCGGATATCTCGGTATGATTTTCGGTCCTCTTAACTTCTTTACAAGTTTTACAAACCTTATAACCGACACAATGAATTCCGCGACCAGAATGTTTGAAATACTTGACACAATACCCGAAATTACCGATTCTCCCGAGGCGGTCGAACTTGAAACAATCAAGGGAGACATAGATTTTGACCATGTAAGTTTCCACTACAGTGTAAACAAGCCGATACTCAAAGACGTCAGCTTTCATATAAACGCGGGAGACCACGTGGGAGTTGTGGGACACACCGGCAGCGGAAAGTCCACGATAGCCAATCTTATAACCAGAATGTACGATACTGTCAGCGGTTCGGTTATGATTGACGGTATAAATATAAAAGACATTAAAATGGAATCCCTTAGAAAAAACATAGCGATAGTGTCGCAGGAAGTATACATTTTCAGCGGAACCATAGCGGACAATATACGTTACGCCCGTCCGGAAGCAAGCATGGATGAGGTAATAGCCGCGGCAAAAGCGGCAAACGCTCACGAATTTATCATGCAGCTGCCCGAAGGGTATGAGACCATAGTAGGTATAGGACGCCGTTCTCTTTCGGGCGGTGAACGTCAGAGGGTATCAATTGCCCGCGCGCTTTTGCTTTCCCCTTCTCTGCTTATTCTTGACGAAGCTACCGCCGCGATGGACAATGAAACCGAAAGACTTATCAGTGAAGCTATAGACAAACTTATTGAAGGCAAAACCACAATAACCATAGCGCACAGACTTTCCACACTGAGAAACTGCAATTATATTATGGCAATTGAAAACGGAGAAGTCGCCGAAATGGGCGAGGCACACGAACTTCTTGAAAGAAAGGGCGTTTACTACAAGCTCTGGTCTCTGCAGAACGAGCAGATGCAACAAGTCGTTCAGGGCAGATAAGTCACTCTCTTAAACTTTGAAAGGATGGTCATAGATTTATGGCAGAAGTTAAAAATATGAATGAAAACGACAATGACAATATTGACAGCCTTTTTGATAAACGCAAATCGGTACAGCTGACTCCGGAAAACGCGAAATTCTCACTTTCAAGCGGAGGTCTTATCTCGCTTGAAGTTCACACCGAACAATACGGAGACGAGTTTTTTGAGCGCGTGCTCCCTGTCCGTGCCTTTCCGATCACAGAACCGGATGAGTTCATTTCCGTGAGGGAACCGGATACAAGAGAAAAAGGACGCGGCGCCGAAATCGGTATGATACGGAAAATGTCCGACTTTGACGAGCGCACCCAGGAACTGCTGCTTTCCGAACTGGACCGCAGGTACTTTATCCCGGTAATCAAAAAAATAAACAAAGTTCAGGAAAAATTCGGATATCTCTACTTTGATGTGGAAACCGTAGCCGGTAAGGTCTCGTTTGTCATGAACAACCCGTACTCCAATTTCCGCACCTTTGAGGACGGCAGAATGTTTCTGTACGATATCGACGGAAACTGCTTTGAAATAACAGATCCGAATAAGCTTGACAAGGCAAGCCTGAAACGTATCGAAATATATCTGTGATACAGACTTACGCTGTTGCCGTAAATCCCGAATTTTATTATTAAAATATCCGATCCGAAGATAATCAAGAAAGGATTAGTCAAAGATGAAACTGATGTTTGACCTCCCCAAGCAGGACGAAGCGGCTCTTCCCGCTGAGGCCCTCGGTGAAAAGCGAATGTACTGCCTTCCCTACAACTACGAAAACAACAAATATGCCGAAGGATACATGCTGTTTACCGACAAGCACATATATAAACTGCTTGAGGGTAAACTGCTTGAAACATATACTTATTCAGAAATGAGCGATTTTTCGGTCGAATCGCTCTACGGATGCAGCGCCTTTTACGCAAAGGTCAACGGAGTTTCCACCATGCTGTGTCGAATTAATTCAGGGCGTAATCTCCCGCGTTACTCGGTCATGGTAAAGGCATGTGAACTGCTTGCCAAGGGTGACTCCGATACCGTGCTTAAAAGCGACGAGCCCGAACGCTTCTGTCCGAAATGCGGTCGTCCTTTCGTTGTTCATACAAAAATCTGTCCTTTTTGCCAAAACAAGAAAGAAATATACAAAAAGCTTTGGGGTATGACAAGAGGACTGCGTTTTATGATGATGGCGCCTTTGATTACCACCGCCATCGCGGTCGTAATACGCTTTATCGTTCCTTTCTTCCAAGCTATCGCGATTGACGATTACATCATACCGAAAAACCAACAATACGGAGCTTTTATAGCCGTAATATTTGCAATAGTCTCTTTCGACCTTGTGCACAGAACCCTAAATGTCATACAGTCGAGAATATCCGCGATTTCCGGAAATAAATTCACGCTGCTTTTGCGTTCACTGTTGTTTGAAAAAATTCAGATGCTCTCGATGTCCTCAATACAGGAAAAATCAACCGGCGACCTCATGGGAAGAATCAACAACGATGTCTCGGTAGTGCAGAACTTTATAACAAACCTTTTGCCATCCTACGTATCATATATTCTCTCATTTGTTGTCGCGCTCTGTCTTATGATATGGCTAAATCCTCTGATGTGCATGTTCATATTCATTCCCCTGCCCTTCGCTATTCTCTTTATAGTAAAGTTCAGAAAAACAATGAACAGGAGAAATATACGTGCTTGGGTGCTCGGTATGCGCACAAACCACCACCTACAGGATATACTTAACGGTATAAGAATAGTCAAATCATACGGAAATGAAGACGCGGCGGTAAACACCTTCCAAACAAATACCGCCAATCAGGCAAAACAGGATTGTTCCAACGCCAAACTTTTTGACACTGTATTCCCTATCATGGGTTTTGTTATACGCTTGGGAAGCTATGCGATTCTTATGTACGGTAACTACCTCATGTTTGTAGACCCGATGACGGTAGGTCTTGTAAACCAGTGCAATACATACTGTAACATGATTTACGAGCCTATCATGCAGATAACCACTATCCCGAGAAGTATTTCGGAGTTTACCACATCGCTTTCAAAAGTGCTCGAAATACTTGAGGAAAATCCCGACGTATCCGATATAGACAGCCCCAAGTATGTTAAACTCAGCGGCGATATTTCGCTCAGAAACGTTACTTTCGGCTACAACAGTTATGACCCCGTGCTTGAGCATGTTACTTTTGATATAAAAGCGGGCGAGATGATCGGTATAGTCGGTCACTCCGGCTGCGGAAAAACCACTCTTGTCAACCTGATAATGCGTATGTATGACACCACAGAAGGTCAAATACTTGTGGACGGCACCGATATACGCGAGATAGCACAGAACTCCCTCCGCACCCAGATGGGCGTGGTCTTGCAGGAAACATTGCTGTTCTCAGGCTCCATACGCGACAATATACGTTACGCAGCGCCTCACGCCACAAACGAGCAGGTCATTGAAGCCGCTAAGCTCGCAAACGCTCATGATTTCATTATGAGTCTGCCCGAGGGCTACAATACCGTCGTCGGAGAGAAGGGCTATTCCCTTTCCGGAGGAGAACGTCAGCGTATCGCAATAGCCCGAGCGCTGATTCATAACCCCAAAATACTTATTCTTGACGAAGCCACCGCCGCGCTTGATACCGAAACCGAAAAGCTTATTCAGGACGCCATAAATCATCTTACCGAGGGACGTACTACCATTGCCATCGCGCACCGTCTGTCAACACTTAGAAACGCAGACAAAATACTTGTAATCGATCATGGCAAGCTCAAAGAATACGGCACACACAGAGAGCTTCTCGATATGAAAGGTATATATTATAAACTGGTTATGGCACAGCAAAGACTCGCTCAGGAAAAATAATCTTGCTCAAACTCTTCTGATTTTAAAAAAACCATACGATATTCAAAGCCATTTTCCGCTTTTGAATCAACGTATGGTTTTCTTTTATTTTTGCATGACCGGCATATCTGTTCCAAATTCCCCATTATCTGAATTAATTTTTATCGGTTCTGTCAGTTTTTAGTGGTTTTTACTTTTTGTTATCATTTTACAAATATCAAGCACAAATTTTGTTTAATTTGCTAAATGGAATTTTCTGTAAATGTATTGCATTTTTTCCATTTTTGTGGTATTATATACAAGTAACATTTCAAAGAAAAAATCAGGAGGAAGATTGTAATGGATTACACCACAAAGGTACTCATAGCAGATGAGAACAGCAGCATGAGGAACACCTTAAAAGATTTTTTTATGCGCGCGGGCTGCAGATACATTGACGAGGCGTCAGACGGTGAAGAGGCTCTCGGAAAGATTGAGCGGAATCATCCGGATATAGCTATTATTGACATTTGGTTAGCTAAAATAGACGGTTTAAGCGTTGTTAAAAAAGCATCGTCCCTGACATATTCAACGGACAAGCCGCCGATTATAATTGTCACCTCGCCGGTTTCCACCCCCAACATTTTTGTACAGGCAATCAACATGGGAGCGGAGCTGTGCCTGATAAAACCGATTGACCCGCATAATCTTATTGATCTTTGCGAGCAATTCATTAAAACAAGAAGTGAAAACAAAAACGATTCGTCAATTGAAATGGTAAAACGCTCAGACCCGGCAAATCTATCCTCCGATATTGAGGCACAGGTAACCCGAATTATTCATCAAATCGGTGTTCCCGCGCACATAAAAGGTTATCAGTATCTGAGAACGGCGATAATGATGACTATAAAGGACAGCGAGGCAATCAACTCGGTCACAAAAATTCTTTACCCCACAGTTGCAAAAAAATACTCCACCACTACGTCAAGAGTAGAACGCGCCATACGCCATGCGATAGAAGTGGCATGGGACAGAGGAGATGTTGACACTCTGAATTCCTTCTTCGGATATACAATCCAGAACAACAGAGGCAAGCCTACAAATTCGGAATTTATCGCCATGATAGCCGATAATTTACGTCTTAAGTATAAGCTTTGAATACATCGCGGAAAAACTTTGATGATGTTTTCCCGTTAAAAATAATAAAGTCTCATATTTGCCATAATAACAACGGCAAATGTGAGACTTATTTAAATATATCTTGTTAAAAACAGGCTGACCCGACATTAAACGGATCAGTCTGTATGTTAAATGTTTTATTACAGGAAAACAGGTTAAATAAGGCTTGTATGTACAAAACTGTACTTATCGGTATAATAACCGCCGCTGTAACCGTTCCAGATACAACCCTCATCGTAGAATGACGCAGGACTTACCGCAAAAATCTCGCCTCCGACATGGTGATGAGGCCCGAGTAAATTGCGAAGATTGTTTACAAGAGTAATTTTTACGGTATTTTTACCCGGGATAAGCACGTCGGACAAATCGACCTCGTAAGGCGCCCAGAGTAATTTTCCGCACTCCTTACCGTTTGCCGACACTCTGATGACATTGACTCCCTTCTTAATACTATCAAACCTGTATTCACCGTCCTCAAGCTCAAAAGTCTTACTCAAGGTCAATTCTCCGCAGAAGAAAGGATAACCTTGCTTCTCTATTTCATGGAGCGAGACGGCATGTACGGGAGCCACAACAGTAAAGCTTCCGTCAAAGAAAGACGCGTCATTCGGAATCTCCTCAAATTTACCGTCGCAGCGAACGCCGAAATCACCCACAAGATACATTGACTCTATTTCCATGTCGTAGGTAAGCTTATTCTTCTCAGACTCGAATATTTTGGATTTTTTCATATTCTCGTAAACTTCGTCCGACTGACTGAAATGAACAAAAGTTTCGATAACATTTTCGCCGACGCCAAAATATCCCGACACATCAAGCTTTCTGAACGAAATATCCCTGAAATACCCGCAGTCTTTCTTGTCAAGCTTCTTTCCGTTTATAGTGATATCAAATATCTCGGGAGTCTCGCACGCAAGATACAGCTTTTCCGGAACATATTCCATATTGACAATAAAGCGGCATCTTATATCTACCGGTCTTTCAAGCGCGTACGCGCGTGAAGCGACGTCAAGTATATAGCCGTTCTCCTGCTGAAGCTCGCCGTCAAACCAATAAGTGCATTTATCAAGCGTCAGCGAATTTTCGGTAGCATTCTCGACTATCCAATCGCCGGTTATATCCAATGATTTCAAATCCCTAATTGCCGGCATTTTCGCGTGTTCGCTGCCGTCGTCGATAACCACAAGGCTACCGTATTCCGGGAAAGTATACTCACCGTAAAAGTCTGTCTTTTCACCGGTGACAATATCAATGGCATAACTTCCCTTTGCAATCTTTGCTTTCTGCTTGCGGTCGGTAGAGTTTACAAAGTAATGGAGTGTAAATCCGTCATATTCCCGGCAGGTATATGTAATTTCGGGATTGTCTATTATACCGTTTGCCTCAACTTCGTCCGCGGTAGTTACAATTCCGCCCGCGGCGCGGAACTCTGCAAGCAGCTTTTCCGTATTTTCAAGGAACATAATATGCTTCGGAATCACAACTCTGGAATAAGCCATCTCTCCTATAACAAGCTTTCCGCCCTCAACTCTGCCGTGTCTTTCCATAAGTATCTCGTCTCCGAGGTGGAAAGGAATATGTTTAGCCTCAAGTTTGTTTATGTCCTCTATAAGAGCCGAGTTAAGCTCATCCAGACCCTTATTGTCCTTGTCGTTATAACAAATCCATGCCGATGTCATATTATGCATAAGCAGGGTATCGAATTCTATTCTGCCCTCGCATAGCATCATTCCGACGCGCGACATCGCGTCGTTGAAAATCTTATAGTCCGCCCACCAAGGCTGCTGGACATACATTGCCGGCGGATAATCTCTTTTTCTGATTCCCCGCAGAGAATAGCCCTCCAGATGCTGGCACATAAGGTTGATTCCCCTTACGGTCATCCACTCGTAATTTCTCTTGAGCTCGTCGTGTCCCACATTGTGTCCGCACAGCGCAAAGGTTTCGGACAGCACCTGCTTTTTGCCGGTCTGAGCCGCCGTACTTGCGACCTGAAGAGGAGTAAGGCACGGGAAAATCGGGCGGCAAAGCCAGTCCATACCCGGAATATCGAGGTATTCATAGTGCGGCATACACGCGCCGTTTGAAACAAGCTGAGAATGCAGACTTTCCTCAAGCACCAGGTGACCGGTAAACTTAAGGTCGTGAGCCTTACACCAATCGTGAATCTGCTTCATGAAATTTTCCGAGAACAACTCGGTAACAAGCTTCCAGAACTTTACACGCGCGGTCTTAAAGTCGCCTGTCTGCTCAAACAGAGACTCCAAAATGCCGTTTATGTCTTCCCCGTATTTTTCTTTATACTTTTGGGGCAACGTAAGGCTCCATGGAATTCCGTTTCTTGAGATCTGAGGCTCATCTGTGAAAAATCCCTCAAAGCCGGAACCGAATTTTTCATAATAAGGAACATATATCTCTTTTATAAAGTCGCCTATTACCTCTCTGTCCATCGTGTCTACATAAAAGGGATTGACTTCATAGTAAAAGCATTTTTTTCTGTCATTGTATATAATTCTGTTTTTCGGAATGTCGGAAAGATTATCGGCGCAAGAACGTACTCTCAGATATTTCTGCCAATACTTTTCTCCCTTTCCGTTTACCTTGCCTCCGCCGAAGCCCGACGGCCAACCGTTTTCATCGTAAGCCCAAGCGTGCATTCCTCTTTTTTTGCACTCTTCCACACATGCCGCGACATTTTCAAACCATTCTTTTCCCATATACTCGGTCTGAAGTCCGCCGCGCGCGTGCATAAAGTATCCGCCTATCCCCGCCTCGTCCATAAGCGCGGTCTGACGCACCGATTCCGGAACATTCAGTTTCTCGTTCCATGACCAAAAAGGCACAGGGCGGTATTTTTTGTCAACATTTTTAAAATCCATTTCAGTTCTCCTTTGACCTGCTGAAATTTTTCAATTATATATTATACAATACACGGTATATTTTGTCAATCGTATTTTGGCGCTTTGATATAATTTTTCGTTATCTAAGTTTTGCGGAGCGGTAAATCATATCGACAATCTTCAGACTGTCCACCGCGTCTTTCACAGTCACCTTAGGCGCTCTTTTATCCCTGACCGCCAGAATCATATCCTCCACGACAAACCTATGCCCGTAAAGTTTTTCCGGCTCATATACCGAAGCCGACAGGTTGCCGTTTCCGTATCTTTTGAGAATAGACTCTTCTTCTTTTTCCTCATTTACCGAATTGCGCATTTTCCAAAGCTTTATCGCGTCTCCGTCGGCTTCGATAGTCCCGTCGGTGCCGTAAAGACTTATTTCGGTTGAAATTCCCGGATACGCGCATGTAGTGCTCACAAATGTGGCTACCGCCCCGCTCTCGAATTTAATAAGCGACGCTGTAAGATCCTCCGTATCTATTTTGTGATTGACAATGCCCGCGTGTGCCGTTACCGAGACCGGTTCTCCCATCAGCCATCGCATAAGGTCGACAGTATGTACCGCTTGATTAATCAGCGAGCCTCCGCCGTCATACTCCCATGTTCCTCTCCAACCACCTCTGTCGTAATAAGACTGCTCACGGTACCACTTGACGGCAAAAGTACCGAGGAACAATTTTCCTATACTTCCGCTGTCAATCGCCTGTTTTATCGGATACATGTTAAGATTGAACCTGTTCTGATGCACCACCCCGGCGGTCATTTTGGTTTGATGTTCCGCAATCATTATAAATTCTGCTCTTTCCGGAGTTATATCCACCGGTTTTTCTATGAGCACATGCTTGCCCGCCATCATGGCGCGCACGGCATACTCCGCGTGCATAGATGAGGGCAGACAAATGCTTATTATATCCACTCTCCCGTCGTTGAGCAGACGATCAAAGTTGTTGTAAAGCGTCGCATCCGGGTACATGGAATGAGCCTCATCAAGTCTTTTCTTGTCAATATCGCATACGGCGCACAGTACCGCGTTTTCACTCAGGTGCGCCGCCTCCGCATGTGCCATGCCTATGCCAAGACCGAGCACGGCATATCCGATTTTTCCATCAATCATTTTCAGCTCCTGTATTTTATCCTGTTTTTTGAATCAAAATTAAATTAAAAATGGAGTTGTCAGGCTTTCAATGCTGTCTCGACAATTTTACAACACAGCCTGCTGTATGAAACGCCCAGGTTTTCCGCCATCTGAGGCAAAAGACTCGTGGGAGTCATTCCGGGCAGAGTATTCGCTTCAAGGCACCAGCATTCGCCCTCCTTGTCTACAATATAGTCAAATCTCGCATAACCTTTCAGTCTGAGTGCCTCAAACGCGGATTTTGAATAAAAAGCAAGCTTTTCCCTGCATTCTTCACTTATATGCGCAGGACAGATCTCCAATGTCTTACCCGCCTGATATTTGTTTGTATAATCGTAAAAACCCTCGGTGGGAATAATTTCAATCATCGGAAGCACCTCATCGTCAAGTATTCCCACGGTAAGCTCGCGTCCCGTGATCTTCTTTTCCACTATAATGTATTCTTCATACTTTGAGGCGTATTCAAGCGCTTTGTCAAGTTCGTTTTTGTCTTCCACAATTGAAATTCCTACGCTGGAACCGCATGAACACGGTTTTACGACACACGGCAAGCCTATCTTGCTTACTATATCGTCGCTTTTACATTCTCCCGCTTTACAGTACAGCCATTCCGGCGTCTTGATTCCCGCGAAACAAAAAAGCTTTTTTGAAATATCTTTATTCATGGCAAGCAGGCTTCCGGTATACCCGGAGCCGGTATATTTGATTCCGTAATTGTCGAACATCGCCTGAAGCTGACCGTTCTCGCCTATCGAACCGTGCAGCGCCAGAAAAACCACATCCGCCGCGCCGCATATTTCCAATATTCCTTTTCCGACAAGCGCGTTTCCGTTCCCGCTTTTTTCTTTCAGATCTTCAAGATCGGGCACGTCGTTTTTCACCTTATATATTTCTTTTTTCTTATCTTCAAACAAAGATAAAATGTTTTTGCCACCAAGCTCAATCCCAAGGTAAAGGTCGCACAGGCACACCTTGTGCCCTTCCTCAATCAAAGCGTTGGCAATCAGACTTCCGGACGCCAGTGACACATCCCGTTCGGGAGAATATCCTCCCGCCAAAACTGCAATATTCAAGTGATTACTTTCCTTTCAGAATAAAATTAGTCTCACGGTCGATTCCATATTATTTTATGAGCCGAAATTTTAATTAGTGAATATTATACAAATTTTTGCTCAAATCTTACAACGGCGACACGGTCGTTTCCGCAAAGGTCCTTCTTGATCTCGCATCTCATATTCCTATGTTCGGATAAATATTTAAGCTGCTCCGCCTGGTCGTAACCTATTTCAAAGGCAAAAAAACCGTCTTCTTTAAGATTACCCGTAAAATTGTCGAGAATGGCTCTGTAAAACATCAAGCCGTCCGCCCCGCCGTCGAGCGCCGCCTTAGGCTCAAATCCAACCGTTTTGTCAAGCGTGGGCAATACATCGCTTCTGATGTACGGAGGATTTGAAACAATGGCGTCGTACACTTTGCGGTTCGGAACGCATCTGTCAAGAACATTTCCGCAAAAAAACGAAATTCTGTCCGAAACATTATTTAATTCCGCGTTTTCCGAAGCAATTTTCAAGGTATCTTTATAAAGTTCGTAGGCGTCAGCCTTCGTGTCTTTCCTCGTACGGAGCACCGATATCGCAATACACCCGCTGCCGGTACACAGATCCGCAAAATAAGCCCCTTTCGGCAACAGCTTTATCGTCGTGTCAACCAAAATTTCGGTGTCCGCACGCGGAATCAGACAATTTTCGTTTACGATGAATTCGCAGTCCCAGAACCACCATTTTCCTATAATATATTGCAGAGGATACCCTTCCTCCCGCTTTTTCACCGCCGGCTCAATACCCGCATAATCTGTTTCGTCGGAATAACTTCTGCCGGACAGTTCTTCGGCAAGAATTTCAGCTTCAAACCTGTAGTTTTCAATTCCCGCCGATTTAAAACGACGGCATATTTCTCTTCCTGTCATATTTATTCAGATTTTCTTTTTGTATTAAACGTAAATGCGCATTATAAATTCCGAAAAATTTAACAATAAAATCGGGAGATTATGCGCTTCAACCTCATGGCATGGCACAATAACCTCCCGAAATTCCCCTCACAGAAGTTTTACGAAATGTCAGAAAATATCAGCGCTTTTACAGATTTCACTTATTGATTGGTTGTCTGGTTTTCTCCGGATACTTCTGCGGTATCCTCGGAAGCCTCAAAGCTGACTTTGCAATCTCCGTCATCGATCCTGATGTCAAAATCGTCGTCCATTTCCTGATCGGCTTCCCTCTTTGAAAGAACCGCTCCTTTTATAACCTTATACGCGATAACAGCCGCCATTTCTATCGCGGCAACCGTCAGTGCGGTAAGTATTATCGCCTTACCGTAACTCGGTTCCTTTTTTTCAGTAATCCATCTAAGCTTCATATAATGTATACCCTCCCAAATAAAATTTAGTACCATGGTACGCGCCGCTCCCAATTTTATTTTATATTAAAATTCAATTGCGGCATTTTCTCAAAAATCCTGCTTATATTATAGCATTATTACACTTTTGTGTCAAGTATTAAATATTCATTTATCACACTGAATTTATTGTATTTTGACTTAAAAAGTGATATATCAATATTCTCCGGAAATTTAAAAGCTCGGAAAGACTGATTCTATGTCAAAATAAAGTAATATTTACTCCGTCGGGCTGATTTTCCAGCAAATCCTCGCACACCGCTATAACGGGCGCCGACGCCCATGGATGACACAGACTGGTGTTCCACTTCTGATTTTTTCCCCAAGCCTCAAACAGAGTAGTGGCTCCTTCTCTAAGCATATTCACCCACGAGTGCTCGCCGTCATTTACTATAAGTCTGTATTCAAGGTCATAATTTCCGAGCAAAGCGCACGCCTTAAGCACAAAATATGAAAACTGTGCTCCGCAGCACAAACCTTTTTGTTCTATAAGCCTCAAAATATTTTTTCTCGAATCAGGACAGGCAAAGCCGTAAAACGCCGGTATTACATTTGAATGAAGCGCGCAGTGAGTCTCTCTGCCCAAAGATTTATATTCTTCTGTTGCCCTGTCTGCATACAGTCCTTTATCCGGGTCATAAAAAGTATCGTTGTAAGACCTGACGACCTGTTTTGTCTTTTTGTCCCTGTCCAGATTCAATATTGACCTTAAAGCATCCGTCGTAATCAACGCCCCCGCCCAATGCGCGTTTATTACATTGTGGAGCGCGCCGTCTGATATCGGATTATCCAAAGTATAGTCATATCCGTCTCGGAGATTTGCAGGCCAGTCTACGATATTCCATTTGTCATTGACTCCAACCAACAGTCCGTCTTCACGGCAAAACTTTTCAAAATGGCCTAAAAGCCCCGTAATAACGGGATAAAGGTCTTTAACGGTTTCTTTATCCTTGGTGTAATTATAATAATTCAACACTGCCAATGGGTATTGGAGGGAAAAGTCAGCAATCTCCTGCATGAGCGACCCCGGCGCTACCGCCATAAGACCCGGACATATAACCGCGGAATCCGCAAAATCATATAGGGTCTTGCGATATGGACGTGAATCACCCGTAATATACATATGCGCAAGTCCGCTCACCACAAAATCACCGAGGTACTGACCCTTTTCCCTCGTCGGACAGTCGAGAAACCCTTCTTGAGTAGCGTATTTCGCCGTATTGCGGCACAGGTTCCAGATGTCCGACAATACTTCCGAGTTGGTTTTCAATATACCCTTGCTGTCGTCAAAATCACGATGACGTACATATGTACAAAAACTGTCGGGATTTAAAGCGGTTCCTCCCTCTACATTTACATATCTGAACGCCTTGTAATCATAAAAATCAAACTCATCCACTCCTCCGGACAAAGTGCATTCCTCAAGATATGTACAGCCGTTCCTCATTTTATACCTGACATCAGTTGAACTGTTTTCCTCAAGCTCCTCTCCGCACATAATTTTTACTTTTTCGCCGGCACTGCCGTTTGCGGTCATAAAAAACCTTCCTACAGTCTCGCAGCCGAAATCCATAAAATATCCTTTCGGGGTCTTTAAGACACGGACCGGATACCTCTTATAAACCGTAACCGGAATATCCGCCTTATCTTTAAAAACATGGTCGTCATCCTCAAGTATCAGCGCCTGACGCCAACCGCTCCCCTCCCCGGAATAATTTCCTTTTTTTCTTTTGGTAAAGTCCAGATTTTCGAGAAACTGAGTATCGTACCCTATAACTCCTCCCGAAACATACTCCTCCGCTTTCCTGTATTTCCAAGTATCGTCTGTTCCGAATATGAATTCGTCATTTTTATAAATATCCGCAATCATTCCCTGCCTTCCGTCCGCGCTGTCTGCGGCCCGATTTAAAAGCCCTTGGTAATACACATGAACCGCGATAGTGTTTTTTCCGTTTACAATATATTTGCTTATATCAAGCGCATTGTAGGAGTAATTGAAGCTGTAGGACTGAGCGGGACCCTCCGCGACATATGCCCCGTTGATATACAATTTATAAAAATCATCCGCGCTTATACAGACAGTATAATCATATCCCTTTTCCGCTTTGAAGCTTTTGAAAAAAAAGACGTGATTGTTTTTCAGATTTTCGGGCAGTTCATATTTATTTGTCACATCTCTTTCCTTGTGCAGCATATTATATCTTTGACACAACGCAAAATCTTCGGTAGTAATCCAGCAGGATTTGAATTTCATTTGATTTTTCCTTTCTATATACACAGAATGTAAAAAACTGCGTTATTTTACCTTAAACAAAAACTTATTCGGCCGACACAATGGCATTTCTCTCACTTCTCCACACATTCCAAGATATAACCCAGGCAGCCAGTATAACGAAATTCTTCCGATTTCTATACACATTCCAAGATATAACCTGGACAGTTTTGCATCGCAAAACTGCCGTATGCAGGCAGTATAACGAAATTTTTCCGATTTCTATACGCTGCATACAATGCTGCCATACCATTCTGAATACATTGTATCATATTACTTCAACAATGTCAATGTATCGACAATATACTTTTTGTGCAAATAGCCCAATATTTTATATAACAAAAAATTGAATAATATTTCCATTTATTAACATCATGTTCACACCTTAATGATATTATTGTGTTATATGTTGTGCCGTCCGATATCGGCATCGAAATCAAGAACTATATTAAGGAGAGTTTAAACCATGAAATTTAGCAAACTCACTAAAATTTTATGCATCTGCCTGGTTTTAGGTGTGCTTTCCGGAAGCGTTGTTTCATGTGCTTCGGAAAAGGATGATGAGAACGAGAAAAACAGCGGTCAGGAGCAGGATTCCGAATTGGAATCATCGGAACCCGACCCTTTGGCGGAGCTTGATTTTGGCGGAAAAGAATTTCACATCAACACTTCCGTAAACATTGCCGCCGCGGGCATGGGAAACTCAAACTTCATGATAGAAGGCGACGCGGAATCCTCCGGCGCGGATATTGTATCATCCGCGGTTCATACCAGAAACCTCAATGTGGAAGAAAAGCTCGGAATCAAATTAGTCTTTACTCAGTCCGACCTGATTTACACCGAAGTCGCGCCGTTCATTGAAACTTACATACGAAGCGGAGAGAATGATTACCACCTGTTTATAAACGACCTGTACCCTTTGGTGGGTCTTTCGGCATCGGGCTACTTTCTGAATGTAAACGACTTCGATGACAGTTATTTTGATTTTGACCAAAACTATTGGTATGACGATTATATGAAAGATATATCTCTCCATGAAAATTACAGATTTATTCTCGCCGGAGATTATTTCATAGACGTCATAAGAAGCGCGCACTGTTTAATATACAACAAAAACATTTACAACGACATTTTCGGCGACCCCAACAAACTGTATGAGACGGTAAACAATTACGAGTGGACATATGAAAAATGGCTTCAGCTTATAAATGAGTCTTATATTCCCGCAAACGGCGCAAACTCAGAGCCTGACCCGGACAGCGACCAGTTCGGACTTGTACTTAGCGACCTGTGGGGTTCAATGATACCCATGATAGTCAGCGGAGGCTGCGACTATATGACAAGAAACGCCGAGGGATATCCCGAAATAGATATGAACACCGACCGTGTGCTCGACCTTTCCGAAGCCATATACAATATCGCCTATGCGGACGGAACGATCTTTAATCTTGATGAGAATGAAGTGCTCAAGGTATTTACCGAAAACCGCTCGCTTTTCATCGGATATCAGAGACTCGGTTCCATTGAAAACGCAATGCTGCGCGACATGCCGAGCGACTCAAAGGGTATAATTCCCTACCCCATGCTCAAAGCGTCCGAGAAAAAATATACAACATCCTCGCACGATACCGCGGAAGTCGGAGCCATTCCCAATACCGTAAATCTTAATGAACTGGGATTTGTCTCCGCCGTAATAGAAGCGCTTTGCCGTGAAACATCCGAGGTAGTTATGCCTGAATATTATGAAACCGCGCTCAAGGTCAAATACGCGTCAGATGAAAACGCCGCCGCCATGATAGACATTATTCATGACAATTTCGACAATGTATTCCAGCTTGCGTACGACATAAATCTGGGTGATCTTGCAAAAAAAGTAATATACGAGTCCATTAACAACGGCAATATATCTTCGGTAACCTCAACACTGCAAAGGAACGTAAGAAGCTCAAGGAACAGTCTGGAAAGAATAATCAAAAACTTTCAGAAAAACAACTGATAATTTTTCTGTAAATCAATATTCGACTCAAAGCGATAGAAAGAGGAAAAAATGTCATATCCCATTAATTTTTGGTACGGTATACCAAAGGAATTTATATCGCGTGAACGCGTTGAAGAAGCCGCCGCGGCAGGCTTTAACATCATTGAATGTCGCTATGATACGGAAACAAACAAAAAAGTGCTCGGCTGGTGCGAAGAATTGGGAATAAAGGCATATTTGTGGGATGACCGCATGAGTGCCGCAATCAGGGAAGACAAAGGTTGGCAATCCTTGCTTGACAATATGATAGAAGATTACAAAAATTATCCCGCGCTTGACAGATATTTTATAAAAGACGAACCTGTAGGCGCCCAATTTTCGATGCTTAAAAGAATATCGGGTTACCTTTCGGAGCATGACAAAAACCACGGGTTTTATATCAATCTGCTTCCGATACACGCGATGCCTCCCGAAGAAACATATGAGGAACACGTGGAAAAATTTCTTGATATGATAAAGCCGAGTTTGTTGTCATATGACCATTACTGCATGGGAAAAAAAGAGATACCCGCCTATGTCGCCGACACAATCCTGCCCTTTTTTGAGGCAAGGGTTTCGGATGAATGCAGAGAAAGAAATCATACGGAACATGTCATTTACGCCGAGGAAACCACAACGGGTTATTTTAACAATTTGGAATTTATACGCAAAAAAGCAAGAGAGCGCGAAATCGACTGGATGATAATTATTTTGCTTTCCGAGCACTGGCATTACAGACAGCTCACCGAGCCGGAGATAAGATGGGAAGTATTCACCGCCCTGGCTTATGGCTCCTCACAACTTTCTTATTTCACTTATTGGACTCCCGGACTGTCTCATAACGAGCCTTGGTCATATCATCACGCTTTGATTTCCTCGGACGGCAAGAAGGATGAAAATTACTATATTGTCCAAAGAATAAACAAAGAAATACAAACCGTAATGTCGGAAATATGCCGCTCAAAATCACTTGAAGTTTTTCACACCGGCAGTGAAAAAGACAATATGACCGTACCTTTCAGACCCTGCTACGGAATTTCCGGAATAGACGGAGGAAATTTTGTCGTCGGATTTTTTGAGGGAGGCAAAATGATGCTTGTAAACAAGGATTTTCATTCATGCGCATACGCCAAAATCAAAACCGAACCGGGCAAAAAACTTGAAAAATTCAGCAAATCGAGAAAAGTCTGGGATAATATTCCCTGTTCGGGCGAGTACGCAATACCGCTTTCCGCGGGAGACGGAGAACTTTTCAGAATTTCCTGAGTTTTGGAAAAGGACCTTGCTTATAACAGATACGGGATCGTCTTAAGCTTGAATATCATTTGCATTTGAATGACTACATATACAAAAACACTTGCTTACTCATAGCGGTAAGCAAGTGTTTTTTGCTGAACTGTCACAAAGGAAATTCCTGAAAAATCAATCTGAGACAGCCCCGTTTATATTTATATCAATAATATTCTATAATATTCAAAGTACTTAAGATTATCGTTTTTTCATAACAGCCAACGCGCACCATTGGTTTTCTTCTGTCTTTTGTATGACGGAAAAATCGTTTTTTTCAAAACACTCCAAAACATCTCCACATCGTTCACTTATGATTCCGGAGACCAACAGAATGCTGCTTTCGCTCATATAGTCTGAAATATCGGGCGTCATACGTATTATAATATCCGCTACTATATTGGCGCATATCACATCGTACCCTTCTTTTCTCCTGCGGACATTCTTCAAAAGATCGGACTGCTTACATTCTATAACACCCGAAAGCCCGCTCTGCGCTATATTTTCGTTTGCCACCCTGACTGACATCGGGTCAATATCGTACGCTTTACATTCCGAAGCGCCGAGCTTTGCCGCGCAAATCGACAAAATACCGCTTCCCGTGCCTACATCGAGCACTGTACTGCCGTCTTTTACGTATTTTTGAAGTAACCCGATTATAAGCCTTGTAGTTTCATGTGTTCCGGTTCCGAAAGCCATACCGGGATTCATTTTTACAATTATATCCCCCGGCTGCGCGCTGTATTCCTCCCATGCGGGCACTATAACGACTTTCCCTATTCTTACAGGTTTATAATAAGCTTTCCACGAGCTTGACCAATCCTCTTCCTGCAGACCGCCGATGACCTCAACCTTTGCGTCGTCAAAATGATTTGCCTCAAGCCTTTCCCGGAGAAACGCCAGATCATCCGAATAGCTTCTGTCCGACGGCACGTAAAAAGACACGGACGCATGTGATTTATCCGCATTGAGTATCTTCTCGTCTATAAGATCTCCGTAACAGGTCTTCAGATCAATATCGCTGTAATCTTCAATCATAAGATTGTTGTTTATCATACTCATTACCGCCACAAGCTCGTCAAGCCTTTCGGTATTTACAGTGACTTTTATCTGTGTCCATTCGCATACATTCCCGTAATCACCGCACACGTAATCCTTATCTATCATAAAAGTCCTTTCATTTTACAGAATTATGACCTGTCCTGACGTCATTTTTTATCCTGATTTTTTTTGAAAAGCTTGGATTTTTTGCCTACTGACGTCTCTCCGCTTTCCTCTGCAAACTCGCGCAATATCTCCTTTTGCCTTTCCGACAACCCCTTTGGAACAGTAATGTTTACCCGGAATATTATATCCCCTCGTCTGTTCGAATTGATAATCGGAACTCCCTTTTGCCTGAGCGTAAATGTTGTGCCGGTCTGAGTTCCCTCCGGAATAGTATGCTTAACAGTCCCCTCAAGCGTCGGAACATTTATATCTGCTCCCAATGCCGCCTCGCAAAAGGTAATCGGAACTTCACAGTAAAGGTTATACCCGTCCCGCCTGAAAGTCGAACTGCCGCGGACATTCACCATTACTATAACGTCTCCCGAGGGACCGCCGTTTTTGCCTTCGTTTCCTTCTCCTCTTACTATTAATCCTTTTCCGTTGTCAATTCCGGCAGGCACGTTTACGGTAAGATTTTTTGTAACTCTTTCAAGTCCTGTACCACGGCATTTAGTACATGGGTCCTTTATATATTTCCCGGTCCCGTGACATCTGTCACAGGTAGTTGTAGACTGAAACTGCATTCCTCCGAGACTTTGCGTAACGCGGCGCTGTCCCGTACCGTTACAGACAGGACAGGTCTCTGTCCTTCCGCTGGCGGAACCTGTTCCGGAACAGCTTTTGCACTTGCACAGTTTAGTGAAACTAATGTCTTTTTTGCATCCGAACACGGCTTCCTCAAAACTGATTGTAATGCTGACCTCTATATCATCGCCCTTTTGAGGAACGTTTCTCCTTTGTCTTGACGACCCTCCGAATCCTCCTCCGAAAAAGCTTCCGAAAATATCGCCGAGGTCTACGTCAAAGCCTTCAAAACCGCTTCCTCCTCCACCGAAACCGGCTGACGACGGGTCAAACGCCGCATGACCGTACTGATCGTATTTCGCTCTTTTCTGCGGATCCGAAAGCACGTCATATGCCTCATTGACTTCTTTGAATTTAGCCTCGGCCTCTTTATTGCCGGGATTCATATCGGGATGATATTTTTTGGCAAGCGTTCTGTATGCTTTTTTTATGGCTGCTTCGTCGGCGTTTTTTGATATTCCAAGCACTTCATAATAATCTCGCTTATCTGCCATATATGACCAATCCTCTTTCCGACGACTGTTTTATACGGTATAAACAGCCGTCACTCAAATGTATAAAAATCCGTAATGGGGCTGCCGCTTTTTGCGCGACAAGCCCCAAACAAAATCTGCCGGGTGTCGGTTACAAGCGACAGCCCGCCGCAATACCGATTTATGGTATTATATTATTTATTATTGCTGTTGTCCTCATAATTTGCGTCATAGAACTGGTTATTATCACCTGCCGTGCCGTTGTTCTGACCGGCATTGGGATCAAAACCCGCTCCGTTCGCGCCCTGTGAACCGGACTGCTGATAAAGCTTTTCGGCCACTTTATAAAATTCCTTTTCAAGCGCCTCGGTGTCTGCCTTGATAGCGTCGGTATTTCCGCCGTTCATGGTTTCTCTGAGCTTTGAAATAGCCGCTTCTACCGCAGACTTGTCGGAGGCGTCAATCTTGTCTCCGGAATCCTTCAAGGTCTTCTCGCAGTTAAATATCAGGCTTTCCGCACTGTTTTTGGCGTCGACAGCTTCTTTTTGCTTTCTGTCCTCTTCCGCAAATTTTTCCGCGTCCTTAATTGCCTTGTCTATATCCGCCTGGGACATATTTGTAGAAGAAGTAATAGTTATATGCTGTTCCTTACCGGTTCCCTTGTCACATGCCGTTACGTTTACTATGCCGTTAGCGTCAATATCAAAGGTAACCTCTATCTGAGGAACTCCGCGGGGAGCGGGAGCTATGCCGTCAAGCACAAAACGTCCGAGAGTGGTATTGTAAGCCGCCATCTCACGTTCGCCCTGAAGCACATGAATTTCAACGGAAGTCTGACCGTCTGCCGCGGTTGAATAGATCTGGCTCTTCTTTACAGGAATTGTCGTGTTTCTGTCAATAATTCTGTTAAATACGCCGCCCATGGTCTCAATACCGAGTGACAGAGGCGTAACGTCAAGCAAAAGAAGGTCTTTTACTTCACCGTCAAGCACACCGCCCTGAATTGCGGCGCCGATAGCCACACATTCATCGGGGTTTATTCCCTTGAAGGGATCCTTGCCGATAAATTTCTTAACGGCTTCCTGAACCGCGGGAATTCTTGTGGAACCGCCGACAAGAAGCACTTTATCTATCTGTGAAGCGGAAAGTCCCGCGTCATGAAGCACCTGTTTTGTCGGACCCATCGTAGCTTCAACAAGGTCTGCCGTAATCTTATCAAATTCAGCCCTTGTAAGAGTTGCCTCGAAGTGAAGAGGTCCTGCCGCCGTAGCGGTTATGAAAGGCAGATTGATATTCGTGCTGTTCATGCCTGAAAGCTCTATCTTGGCTTTTTCCGCGGCGTCTTTCAATCTTTGAAGCACCATCTTATCCTTACGCAGGTCTATCCCGTTTTCCTTCTGGAACTTATCCGCCATCCAGTCTATAACTCTCTGGTCGAAGTCATCGCCGCCCAAGCGGTTGTTTCCCGCCGTGGCAAGGACCTCGAAAACTCCGTCGGAAATTTCAAGCAAAGATACATCGAATGTACCGCCGCCCAAGTCAAATACCATTATCTTCTGGTCATTTTCCTTATCAATACCGTAAGCGAGCGCGGCAGCCGTAGGCTCGTTAATAATTCTCTGTACATCAAGTCCGGCTATCTTTCCGGCGTCTTTTGTAGCCTGTCTCTGAGCATCCGTAAAGTACGCGGGCACCGTAATTACCGCTTTGGTTACACTCGTGCCGAGATAGCTTTCCGCGTCGGATTTAAGCTTTTGAAGTATCATGGCGGAAATTTCCTGAGGAGTATAGCTCTTTCCGTCAATAGTTACCTTATGATTGGTGCCCATCTCTCTCTTTATGGAAATAACCGTTCTGTCCGGGTTTGTGATAGCCTGACGCTTAGCGACCTGACCTACCATTCTTTCTCCCGTCTTTGAAAACGCGACTACCGAAGGAGTAGTTCTCGCGCCCTCCGGATTGGGAATTACGACAGGCTCAGAGCCTTCATATACCGCAACGCATGAGTTCGTTGTACCTAAATCTATACCAATAATTTTTCCCATAATAATAATCCTCCTGTGGGTTAGTGTTTTGATTTGTAAAGCTTCTTTACATATATTGTTTTCCTGTTACGCTTTATTTATATTATATTTTGAAGTTATTTATCAGTTTGCCACCTTTACCATGGCGTACCTTATCACTTTATCACCTTTTGCAAAACCTTTCTGAAAAACTTCGACGATAACTCCCTCCTCAAGCGACTCGTCATCAATATGCATCACGGCGTTATGTCTGTTGGGGTCAAACTTTTCTCCCGCTTTGCCGAAGGCTTCTATTCCGAGTTTTTCAAACGAATCCTGAACTCCCTTCAGGGTCATCTGCACACCTTTTTTTACCGCTTCCGCATCGGAATACTCCGACGCTTTTTCAAGATTGTCAAATACCGGGAGAACGGTGGCTATCGCGTCGGCATACGCATCGGCGTAGGCGCTTTCCTTTTCTTTGGCGCTCCGCTTTCTGAAATTGTCATACTCGGCCATCATCCGCAGATATTTGTCATTAAGGCTTTTGATTTCCTTTTCCTTGGATTCAAGCTTTTTATCCTTATCGGCTATTTCCGTTTCCAGTTTTTTTATTTTCTTTTTATCGGCTCTTCCGATTTTTCCCTCATCCGCATCATTTTCGACGCCGTCATCTTTTGCCTTTTCGGCATCGCCTGCAGAAGCCGTATTGTCTTTAGACGCCGTATCGTTTATACTTTTTTCATCGTCTTCCTTTACGGACTCAGACTGATTTTTTATCTCTTCCGTATTTGTGTTTCTATCCTCCGCCATCGGGTTTTCCTCCGCTTTCATTTTTGTCAGTATTGTCATTGATTAAATTGTTTGTGTTCAATATTGTTTCGACATTTTCACTCAATTCCTCAATTGTAGCAACCACCTTCGCGTAATCCATGCGCCTCGGTCCGATAATACCGATAGCGCCGAGCGTCTTGCCGTCCCTGATAATAGGTTTGTATACAATAGCCGAATTATTCATGACCTTGACAGAACTTTCCGAGCCTATTACGACATTTACGCCGTCGTCCTCCGGAGTAGATACAAGATCAAGAATATCTTCCTTGTTTTCAAGGCTGCTCAGCAGTTCACGAAGCTGTTCTTTATCGCTGTACTCCGGATACTGCAAGAGTTTATCCATGCCGCTGACCTTAAGCTCGCCCTCGTCTATCTCGTTCATGCTCTCATAAATTATCTTTATTATCGGAGATATGAGGTTTGCTCTCTCGCCGACCGCTTTCTCAAGCTCGATAATTATGGGCAGCGTTATCTCATGCGCCGTAAGACCGGTAAGATAATCATTAAAAGCCATTGAAAGATCGGTTGCAGTCAGTTGGCTTACCTGTTCTTCAAAGGTCAACCGTTTTGTCACTATGCCCCCGTTAGTGCTTATCATCACCAGAAGCATATTGTGCGGGTCTATATATATCACGTCGAATCTTTTTATGCTTACCGACGACGCTCTGGGTTTCAGCGCAAAGCTTGTATAATTGGTAAGCTTTCCGGCAAGCTTTGACGCCGCAAGCAAAAGCTGATCGAGCTGATTGAGTTTTGATTTGAGCAACTTATTTATCTCGGCTATCTCATTGGTCGTCATTGAATAGCTCTCAATCAACGAATCCACATAAAATCTGTAGCCAAGCTCACTTGGCACTCTTCCCGCGGAAGTATGAGGCTGTTCAAGATAGCCCATTTGCTCAAGTTCCGCCATTTCATTTCTTATCGTAGCGGACGAACAGGTAAAATTTTCGTTTTGCAGAAGATATTTCGACCCGACAGGTTCTCCGTCGGCAATGTGTGCATCTACAATCGCCTTAAGTATAAGCTTTTTTCTTTCGCTTAATTCACCGTTGGATTTTGATGCCATACTAATGTGAAATGCCTCCTTCTTTAAAACGCTATGTTAAAATGTAAAATTCGCTTCAGATTAGCACTCTTAAAGAGTAAGTGCTAATCTATGATAATATTTTACCACTTTTACAGGTTTTGTCAAGGGCTTTTGCAAATTTTTTTGTTAATTATTTGTGAACAGTGCTAATTTTTCGGCATTTTATTTATCAGTCCGATAAATATTGAGCACAATTGGATTTATTGTTCGGAAAATATAAAAAAGGGAGCGCCGAGGCTCCCTAAAATCATGTCGAAATACTGTACGGCAAATCAGCAAATAGATTTTTTATTACTTCAGCACAGCCTGATACTTAATCGAAGAAACATTGCCGTCGCGGAAAATAAACTGCAATTGCGAATTTTCCGAAGAATAATATATGCCCTCTCCCTGAGATGTATAGTTTTCACCGTAAACTTCAATTACCTTATTACGGCTCATTCCTACCGAAACGCCTTCGGGAGTAGAAACAAGGTCGTTAAGTAACGTCACGGTATAGATATAATCCTTGGAATCTTTCGGATAAGTAAGAATTTCAAATCCGTTGTATTTATACACCTTATCCAAGCCCTCAAAAGCGCATGAAGCGGATTCGTCATATGAAACATAATCTCCGAGCGCTTCTATAACCGGTCCGGCGTCACTGTTCGGTGTGATCACCACATCCCCGCTTTTAAAACTGAAATCGGCGTCTGAAGTATCATTTTTATCACCGCATGACGGTAAAACAACCGCCGTAAACGCCAAAACAAGCATCAAAGCAATAATTCTCTTCATTTTTTATCTGCACTCCCCTCTTTTGCTTTAATATAATCATCGTATTTTTTATCCCATACGCCGCTTATGCCGTCATCTGTCCGCAAATCTTCCACTCCGTAAACTTCAGAAAGAATTTTCCCGAAATACAGAGTCATCTTTTCCGCGCCGTACACATTCAGATGTATCCCGCCGTCATATGTGTCGCGTGACCAATCAAGACCTACACCTTCTTCGTCTATAAAGTTATAATAATCCAAGCCGTTTTTTTCCGCATAAGCTTCAATCTGCCTGTCCCATTCGTCATACCACCAGAATTTCCAGGAATTCGTGGGAGATTTTATCAATACAAGCTCGGCTCCGTTTTCCTCACACAGTTTTTTCATTTTGTCCAGATACTCAAATCCTATCTCCGGCAAACTATAATCCATAAGTTCCTCACCTACCCTGTCGCTCTCCTTGGGAACCACAGACGTCTGCATGAGATACCCGTTGTGGGATACTTTGTCTCTTTTGAACATATATCTGAAGTCCTCCGCGCCCAGCTCATTCCACCTTGAGTGAAAGCGAAGCAGAGGAAAGATATATGACGCAAAATTTTCTTCCTCGGTCATCGAAGCCTTTATCGCGTCCGCTTTTATCTTCGACCATCTCATTTTATCAAGCGTCATGCGGTTGTAAGCTTCATTCTGAGGCTCTCCGTACTTCACGGAAAGCACATTGAATACCACCACATCCGGGCTTTCGTACTCAAATGTCTCCTCAAGCAGATAATAGGACTGCCAGATAAGCTGCTGGGCGCTGCCCCTTATATACGAGGTTATTCCGTATTCATTCCAAAGCACCGGAGGTACAAACGACTCATAAACCTCGCAGTCGCCTACAAAAATCACCTGATGGGTATTGCCGAGATCCGCCTCGGTATAATATTCGGAAATCAGCGCCCCCTCCTTTGAAACGCTCATGTACTTAGGCATCAAGATCAGGGTGGCCAGATACAGTAAGAGTATCAATATCAAAAGGACTGCGATTACAGATATTATTCTCTTTTTTACCATAATTTATTTCCTGTTTTGTTTCAATCAGGGGCCGGACACCGACATTCAAAATTTTGAGATTGTATCTCACCGACAAAAGTCAAGCGGCGGCGCCTGAAGCGATGAATATCTTTGAGTTATATACGAAAAAGCGCCGTTCAGAACTGTGAGTAAATGAACTGAGACGCGTCGTAACCGATTCCGTAAGAGCCGAAAATCAGTGTTGCCGCAATAAGCCCGGCGGCGCAGAACGAAAACAGAAGCGGTCTGGAGCACAATTTTTCCCCGAACAGCGCTCCCTCCTCGGTTTTTCTGCTTACTGCCCACACGATGATTATCGCGACAATCACAACGGCGTACTGCGAAAGCGAAACGCCAAGGTCAGACAAGCTTCCGTTAAACAAATCCCGCCATGAGGAAAAACTGTAAAATACCGTACCGAACATTTTAAAGGTAAGCGGCACATCCCTGTAGCAGTCAAGTATTCTTATAATACCCATCAGCAAAAACGTCCTGACCTGGCAGAATACCTCCCATCCTCTGCTGTCCGCAAGAGCTTTATGTTTATTGTTAAACCTGTCGTAAAGCGGCTGTAACTCCTGGGAAACAAGTATAATCAGACAATTGAGCAGTCCCCATACTATAAAATTCCAACCCGCTCCGTGCCACAGTCCGGTCAAAAACCACGTGAGGATTGTGGCAAGATACACCGGAATTCTCTTTCCGACCGCGGCGCCCAATTTTGCCCTGCTGAATTTTGAAAGCTTCTGCATGGGTTTGCAGATCGATACCGGATAAAAAACATAATCGGAAAACCAACTGCCCATGGTTATATGCCATCTTCTCCAATACTCCTTCGTGGATTTTGAGCAGAACGGGCGGTTGAAGTTTTCGGTCACTCTGATTCCGAGCATCTGCGCGACGCCTATTGTTATGTCAATGCCTCCGGTAAAGTCCGCATATATCTCTGCGGAATACATGATTATCAGATAAACCACATACATTCCCTCATGCTCGGCGGGGGACTCGACTATCGCCTTAATCGCGACCATTAAAGTATCGGCGATTACAAGTTTTTTAAAATAACCCCAGCAAACTCTCAGCGCGCCCGGCGCTATAACGCTCCATGAAGCCGTGTGCTTTTCGTAAAGCTGAGAAGCAAGTTCCGAGTGTCTGGAAATAGGTCCCTGTACAAGCTGAGGAAAAAAAGAAACAAAAAGCGCGAGTCTGAAAATGTTTTTCTCGGCGGTCGTCGTATTTCTGTATACATCTATGAGATAACCCATCGTCTGAAAAGTATAAAACGATATTCCGAGCGGCAATATAAGCGAAGGCACGCTGATTTTATCCTGTCCGCCGAAAAATCCTATCAAAGAATTAATATTGGAAAGCGTAAAGCCCGTATATTTCAACACGCCGAGTATTCCGAAATTCAGAATCAACGCCGCAACAAGAATACGGAAGCGCTTCTTTTTCTGAACAGCCTTATATGTTTTGCGCTCATCCTTGCTCATATTATCGCGGTTTGACTCTATGTAGTTCTTCTCTTTCTCCGAGCTACGCAACATAATGACCGCCGCGAAATACGAAGAAACCGTAGTCGTCGCAATAAACGGAAGATACCACCCTCCCGCAAGAAAATAAAAAATATAGCTTGCGAGCAAAAGCAGCGGCCATTGCGTTCTTTTCGGAATCAGGTAATAAAGCAGTACGGTGACCGCGAGAAAGCATATAAATTCAACAGATGTAAAAGCCATTTCAATCAGTCTTCATCCAACCGTGTTATCAAATCATATAAAGCCGCCGCCGAATTGAAATTTTCCGGTATGATCTCCTCGGCAGGTATCGACACGTCAAACCTGTCGTTAATCTCGGTTATCAAAGTCACAATATCAAGGGAGTCAAGTATACCGTCGTCCACAAGCGCGTTTTCCGTCTCAAAATCCACATCGGGATGAATCTCCTTAAGTATTTCAATCAGCTTATCCATTTTACATCCTCATTTCCATTAACTTTATTCACTGTTTAGGCTTAAACCTCAATGTTCCGCGCGTCCTCGCTCATTTTTCTGCGGTCAAGCTTGCCGTTCGCGGTAAGCGGCAGAATTTCGAGATTTACGCACTTTGCGGGCAGCATATATCTCGGCAGAAAATCCCTCAGATATTTTGTAAGGACCTCGGGCGTCAAATTTCCGGTGTAAAAAGAAATTATCCTTTTCTTCTCCGCGTCATACACACAGCACGCCTGCCTTACTCCCTCACAGGTAAGTATAGAGGACTCTATCTCTCCAAGCTCTATACGGTGCCCCATATGCTTTATCTGTGAGTCTTTTCGAGAGACAAATACAAGCTCGCCGTGCTTATTGATTTTCCCTATATCCCCGGTTCTGTAAATCAACTCTGAGTACGCCCTGTTTAAAGGATTCTGTACAAATACCTCGGAAGTTTTCTCGGAATCGTTATAATACCCCAGAGTGACGCATGTCCCTCTAATACATATCTCACCTTCACCGCCCGGCTCCGCCTCCCTGCCGTTTTCGTCAAGCAGCATAATTTCGGTATTTCTGAACGGTTTTCCTATAGGAATCGGCTCTCCGGGCTCAAGTTCACGACAAGCCTCCCAATAGCAGGACATCCCGGTAGCCTCGGTAGGGCCGTAAAGATTAAAAAATCTGGCATTGACGCAGGTCTTTCTCCACAACTCATACTGTTTTATCGGAAACACCTCGCTTCCGAAGCATATAAGCCTGAGATAAACCGGCGGATTTTTCTCAAGCGCGCCTAATGATGATATCATTGTCAGCGCCGACACCACCCAGCAGACGGTGTTTATCCTGTATTTATTGAGATAATCGCAGAGTTTTATCGGAAACATAAAGAGCTGTTTGGGAATAAAAAATGTCGTGGCGCCGAGTTTTATCGTGGGCATTATCTCCTTGAGCGGAGCGTCGAAATAAAGCGGCGTCTGATTTCCGAACACTGTTTCCCGGTCAAACCCCACGGCTTCACACAACGTCTCGGTGTAATCGATAACCGAACGGTGACACGCCGCCACCCCTTTCGGCACTCCGGTTGAGCCGGAGGTGAAAACAATATATATCGGATCGGTGTCTATCTGCTTTTTTCTTATTTCACCCAGCAATTTATCATCGCTTACGCTTTCGCGGATATCGTCAAAAAGATATTTATGAAAATTTCCGGACAGAAGATTTACCCTATCGGCGTTTTTTGAATCGTATATGACCGCCCCGGGAGACAGCTTTTCAAATATAAGCTCTATCCTCTTCTGAGGCATTTCGGAATCTATAGCCACATAAAAACATCCCGAATAGATAACACCGAAAAACGCGGACAAACAATCAGGGTGTTTATTCATAAATATCACCACGGGCTCTTTATAATAACCCTCTGAAGCAAGAAATGTGCCTATGGATTTTGACTCATTCAAAAGCACATTAAAACTCTTGAATTCATCCCCGTCCGAAAAGGCGGTTTTATCCGGGAGCTCCCGTGCGGTTTTTTCCAGGTATTCAAGTATATTTGTAAGATACATAAATTCACCCTCTGAATTTCAGTCCAGATAATCGTCAAGCGAAGGAGTCTCTGTAATTATCCGCGTATCTGTCGCGGGATATTCAGAACGGTCGTATTTGTAAAAATTCGCACGAACCCTGTTGTAGGCGTCAACCTGACTGTCCGTAAGCAGACATCCGCTGTGGTTGTATTCGGCGCGGAGTCTTGTGCAGTCAAAATGATACCACCTCGGATTTCCTTCGGTCCCTATATTTACAAGACTCCAATAATGAGTATCCGTAGTATACCCCGGCAGGCGCTGAATATCCATATTTTCAATTCCAAGGTACTCAAGGAATGCTTTCGCGGCGGCAAAATAAGAATAGCAGTCCCCCGATCCGGACACAAAAAGACTGTCATACGCCGCTCTTATCCAGTCGGTTTTGTCCGAATAATTGACATACTGTATATTGGTCTGAACGTAATCGTAAACGGCTCTGCACTGTTCTTCCTTCGTCATTCCATCGTCGATAATCTTAGGAACAATATCAGACAGTTTTGCGTTGAGCATCTCAAGAGTTATCTCGTTCTTATACACATGAACATTTACTTCAACACTTGAAGTATTCCCGACCGCGTCGGTAGCATAGTAAGTCACCTTATAAGTGCCGGCAACGCTTGTATTTACAGCGCTGTCATCTACTCTCAGCGTCAGCCGCCCCGTACAGTTGTCATACAGCGTAATATTGTTTTTATATGAAACAGCCTCTCCCACGTATGCGACAATGTCTGAAGCGCCTTGTATAACCGGAGGCTCTGAATCGTTTATAAGCGTCATTTTCACGTCGAACGTATCGGTGGTATTCCCACTGGCGTCATAATATCTGACGCGGGCGTCATACGTCTGCCCGAGACTATATACAAGACCGGTGTTTCCGCTGACATATTCGCCGAAAAGCTCGTCCGGCTCATATACGGTATCTATAAATTCAAGCGGGTCAGGCAAAGTAGAACCCACCGCAAAATACACATTTTTTACCGTAACCTCCGGAGCCTTTGTATCTTTTACCTTAAGTCTGACCTTATACCTTTTATCGTTTGCCAATATACCGAAATTGTACACTCCGGGATGATTTACAAAGTCCGCGTCATAATCGTCGTCAAACACGGCGCCCTCTTTGCCGACTATATCCTCCGCACTTATCGATTCTCCGGCCTCTATACTTATTCTCCTGATATTTAAACTGAATATTATAACAAGGACTGTGAGCAACAAGAGCAATGCGGACAAAATCAGCATTACCTTTTTCAGAAAAATTTTTTGTTTGTTTTTATCAACCGCGAACATATATCCTTTACCTTTTCCGGTATTTATACACTGAATTTTCAGTTAAAGACAAAGCAGTATTTCAATTAATAATTATAGCATCCGTAATTATAAAAGTCAACTGGCACATACAGATTTTAACAAAAAGTTAAGGTTTGTACACATATTAAAAATCAGACGCGCCTTAATGCTAAATCCGCATCACAGGCACGTCTGATATACAAATTAAAATATAGGTAAACTTAAAGTATGCTCTGCAGAAACTGCCTGAGTCTGGGATGGTGCGGATCGCCGAAAATCTGCTCGGGCGTTCCGTCCTCGGCAATCGTCCCGTCGCAGATAAAGAGAATTCTGTCAGCCACCTCGCGCGCGAATCCCATTTCATGCGTCACGCATATCATTGTCATACCGTCTCTTGCGAGCTGCTTCATTACGTCGAGAACCTCGCCGACCATCTCCGGATCAAGCGCCGAGGTCGGCTCGTCGAAAAGCATGACTTTCGGATTCATCGCAAGCGCCCTCACTATGGCTATTCTCTGCTTCTGTCCTCCGGACAAAGTCGAGGGATATACATTCGCCTTTTCCTCAAGTCCTATTCTTTTTAACAAAGCCATAGCCCGCGCGTTATTTTCCGTTTTAACCGTCTCTTTGGATTTTCCGTCTTTTTTCGCGCGTTTGCCGAATATCCGGTCGGGCGCCAGAGTAATATTCTGAAGAACCGTCAGGTTATTGAACAGATTGAACTGCTGAAAAACCATCCCCATATTCTGACGGTGAATATTGATATCCACTTTCCTGTCAGCAAGATCGGCGTTTTCAAAAATCACAGATCCCGATGTAGTGTCTTCAAGACAGTTGAGACAGCGCAGAAACGTACTTTTTCCTCCGCCCGAAGGTCCTATGATTACTACCTTCTCTCCGGAATATATATCAACCGATATGTCCTTTAGTACCTGATGTTCTCCGAAGTTTTTGTTCAGATTTCTGACCGATATCAGAGGCGTCCGGTTATTGTCGGAATTATTCATAATCAGTCCCTCCCTCTGTCGCTCTTGGCATATTTTTTCTCAAGTATCCGCAAAATTTTTGTCAGAATCATGACCACCACAAGATACATGACCGCCGCTATCAACAGCGGGAAAAGATAGTCAAATGTCCTTGACTGAATGAGACCCGGTATTTTTCCGAGGTCATATATCCCCACATAGCCTACCACCGCGGTTTCCTTGACAAGAGTTATGAACTCATTGAAAAGCGGGGGCAGACAATTTCTCAGCGCCTGCGGTATTATGATATATCTCATAGTCTCCCATGTTGACAAACCGAGAGAGCGTCCCGCCTCTCTCTGCCCGTCGTCAACCGCCTCAAATCCGGCGCGCGCCACCTCGGCGACATAAGCTCCGGAATTAAGACCGAAAGTAATCGCGCCTATCATAATTCCGCTGTCCCATGACACCAGAATGACAAAATACATAATCATGAGCTGAAGTACCACAGGAGTGCCGCGGATTATGGTTATGTAAATTTTCGATATCGCCGCCAAAGGCTTAAGCTTTCCGGTCTTTTTGTTGACGTAGTTGACCATGGCAAGTGTAAAACCTATAACAATGCCTATTATCGCCGCGATAAGAGCTATTATCAGGGTGTTGCCCAATCCCTGCAAATACAGCTCCCATCTGTCCTCTTCCAAAAACGACTTTGAAAATCTGTTCCAAAGTGACTGAAAAAATTCTGCTACATTCATTTAATTCTCCACGTCCTCACCGGACTATCATTAAAATCCAAATTACATCAAGCTCCGGAAATTCCGATTACCCGACGTGTTCGCAAATGTAAAAAAGTCGGTTTATTCAGACAGTGAGGGGGCAACTATACCCTCTCACTGAATGTTGCTGTTATTGATTGTCCGAAGACGCGAGCATTGCCTGAGCGGGAAGCTTATCCATAAGTATGGCGTCTATTCTGCCCGCCTTAAGATCCGCAAGCGCCAAAGCATATTGTTTATATTGCTTGACTTCGGTAGAACCGTCAACCTTAACCGTGCGTGTAACCGCGTTTCCCTGCTCGTCGGTGTCATCATAGGAATATCCGGCGTCTTTTTTCGCGTCGGATATTATAAGGTCGCCGCTGGTTCCCTCCTGAACTCCGACCGCAAGTCCCGAAAGATCGGCGACTTTACCTATGCTCTTATCCTTTGCGGAAACAATGACCAATGTCGAGCTGTAATAAATATTGGAAAAATCGACCTCTTCCTTTCTCTCGTCATTTATAGTGATGCCAGCGGCTCCGACGGCGTCTCCCTCGGCGGATTTAACGCTTGTTGTGATAGTATCGAAAGCAACGTCCTGCACCTCAAGCTTTTTACCGTCTCTCTGCGCGACCTCGCTCATAATGGCAACGTCCACTCCGACTACATTGTTGTCCTTAATAAATTCAAAGGGCGCAAACCCGGATTCTGTGTACATGGTTATGGTCTCGGTAGCCGAGCCGAAATCCCATGTAAGCTTGAGGTCTCCCGCGTCGGGCGACTCGTTTTTGGCAAGAGCGTCATAATAGTCAATGTATTTTTGCATTGTACCGTCTTCAATCCACTCGTCAACAACGGCATTGATTTTTTCAAGAAGTGCGGTATTTCCCTTCTTTACCGCTATACCGAAGTCTTCCGTAAGCAGGTCTTCCGCGTCGACCGCGACAAGTTCCACATTTTTATCGCCGCAAGCCGTAAATGACAGCGCCGTCATAGACAGCATAAGCACGGCAAGCGCGACAGTTAAAATTTTTTTCATGTAGGTAACCTCCGAATGAAATTATTTATGATTTTATTATTTTATCATCAAATCATATATTTGTCAATAGTCAAATAATACTTTTGGAAAAATTGTTTATTAATTTCAGAATAAATGAATATTTATGCGGATTTTTATACATTTAATCTCAAATTTATCGCTCCGAATAGGTCTTATAAAAAATTACGAAAAAAGCTATTGACAAATGCGAATAAGTATGGTATAATCTGTAAAGTATTTTACTTTACATCAATTTCCGACTTCTGAACAAAACCCTGTGCAATGAAGTATCATTTTACAATCGGAGGCGTGTTGTTCCGTATGTTTGAAAAAAACTTAAATATCGGTCTGTTGTTGGATTTTTACGGAGAACTCCTGACCGAGCGAAAAAAAAGCGCCCTTGACTTTTACTATAATGACGACATGTCGCTCTCCGAAATTTCCGCCGAAATGAATATTTCCCGTCAAGGCGTTCGTGACATGATAAAAAAAGCGGAGGACGAACTGCTTTTTTATGAAAGCAAACTCGGACTTTCAAAAAAATTCGGGCTGGCGCAGGCACATGCTCAAAAGGCCCTGTCTCTCTGCAAAGAGGAGTCGGTAAGTCAGGAAATAATAAATGAAATTAAACTTCTGCTTGAAAATATCGGCTGATATTTTTGTTTCGTATTTTTCCTGTAAATAAGAATAGCCATATAACCAAATTAAGACGTCCTCCGACTCTTAGGCGGGTGCTACTTGATTTTTTCAGTGGGCAATACAATCTCCCAGCGAAATATTGACTGACGGGACTTTGCCCCTTTATTATCTGAAATCTGAATATAAAACGGTAAACATGTATATGACCTATAATGGGAGGTGATTTAAAAAGTGTTTCAGAACCTGAGCGAAAAGCTTGACAATATATTTAAAAAATTCAGAAACAAAGGAACGCTTACCGAGTCGGATATAAAATCCGGCATGAGAGAAATCAAGCTCGCGCTGCTTGAGGCGGACGTAAATTTCAAAGTGGTCAGAGATTTTATAAAGACCGCGTCCGAACGTGCCGTAGGGGCGGAAGTGCTGGAATCTCTCAATCCCGGTCAGCAGGTCGTCAAAATAGTCTGTGAAGAGCTTACGTCATTGATGGGTTCTACGCAGTCAAAACTTACAATTGCCTCGAAACCGCCCACAATTGTCATGATGGTCGGACTTCAGGGCGCCGGAAAAACCACACATGCGGGTAAACTTGCCGGAATGTATAAAAAACAAGGTAAAAATCCTCTGCTTGTTGCCTGCGATATATACCGTCCCGCGGCAATCAAACAGCTTGAGGTAATAGGAGAAAAGCTGTCAATCCCGGTCTTTCAGATGGGAAACGAGGTGTCCCCCGTCAAAATCGCACGGGAAAGTATTCGGTTTGCCAATCAAAAGGGTTATGACATGGTATTTGTAGACACCGCGGGCAGACTGCAGATTGACGAAGTTCTTATGCGTGAGCTTGTAGACATTAAAAACGAGATACATCCGGACGAAATTCTGCTTACAATAGACTCAATGATAGGTCAGGAATCAGTAAATGTCGCGGAAACCTTCAACAACATGCTCGACATCACCGGAGTTATTCTTACGAAGCTTGACGGCGACACCAGAGGCGGCGCGGCGTTATCCGTAAGATATGTCACCGGAAAGCCGATAAAGTTCATCGGCGTAGGAGAAAAGCTTGACGCCATAGAGCCGTTTCACCCGGACAGAATGGCACGCCGTATTCTCGGGATGGGCGATGTGCTGACGCTGATCGATAAAGCCCAGCAGCAATTTGACGAAAAGAAGGCGTCCGAACTTGAGGAAAAGCTCAGACAGTCAATATTTACGCTTGACGATTACCTTGAACAGATGCAACAACTCAAAGGCATGGGAAATCTTGAGCAGCTTGCGGGAATGATGCCGGGTATCAAGCCGGGCGCCCTCAAAGACGCTAAATTCGACGAGAGACTCCTCGTCCGTCAGGAAGCGATCATAAAATCCATGACACGCAAGGAAAGAGAAAAGCCCGATATTCTTAACGCGTCAAGAAAGAAAAGAGTCGCGGCGGGAAGCGGCACAACGGTCGAGGAAATCAACAGGCTTCTCAAGCAGTACGACCAGATAAAGACACTTATGAAACAGTTTTCCGACATGAGCAAATCCGGACAAAACAAAATGAGACGTTCTTTCGGAATGTTCGGAAAATCCAAAATGCCCTTTTAATACACTTTGTATAACTAAATTTGAGATGTCTTGCCACTTGATTTTTTCGACAGAGATAGGTCATCTCCCACTGAAAACATTGAATTGTGGCTTGACCCCTTATTGAATTCAAGCTTTTATACCGTATGTTAACTATAAACTTTACGGAATAATAAAATATTTAAACACAAAATTTTTGGAGGACAAAAAAATGGTTAAAATCAGACTCAGAAGAATGGGCGCTAAAAAAGCTCCCTTTTACCGTGTTGTAGTAGCGGACAGCCGCTATCCCAGAGACGGACGTTTTATCGAAGAAATAGGATATTACAATCCCTGCACCGAACCCGCCGAAATAAAAATCAACGGTGAAAGCGCAAAGGAATGGCTCGCAAAAGGAGCACAGCCTACGGATACCGTCAAAGCGCTTCTCAAAAAATCAGGCGTCATTGACTGAACATCGGCAGAAAAAATAAGCTTTTTTTCAGTTTGTGAAAAGGAACGGTTTACAAATGGCAGATTTAAAAAGCACACTCAACAACATAGCGGTGGCTATCGTTGACAATCCGGACGAGGTACGTATTGTATGCGAGGAAACCGACAATTCCATTAACCTGACTTTGAGCGTGGCTCCTGAAGACATGGGAATGGTTATCGGCAAGAACGGAAGAATCGCGAAAGCTATACGCACCGTAATAAAAGCCGCGTCCGCAGACTGCGGCAAAAGAGTCAATGTCGATATAAGGTAAATTAAAAGAGACTCGTGTAAACGGACTGTCTCCGAAAAGTATTGCAGTTTTCGTAAAATTTTACGACAGAGTTTATACCGTCATTACGCAAATATAAAAACCAAGGTCAAATGATCTTGGTTTTTTTATGTAAACTAATACTTTGTAAAAATTCAAATTGATGTTTTTTCCGTTCTTTTTTACAGGCAAAACACCTCTTTTGCTTTGCGGCAATTTCTTTTCGGACATACCAAAACACCTATGTGTCAGAGACAACGGTCAGCTAAATGTCCCAAGCAACAAAAAACGGCGCAGCCGAAGCTGTGCCGCTTTCCGCAAACAATCCGATACCGTTCGGTCGAACCTGTCCGGAACAGGCATACCGCACTTGAAAAAATCAATTACTCAGCGGTATTTTCTCCGGCGTCGGAATTGTTATCGCTGTCCTCCGAATTCAAAACAATGGTATCTATTTCCCCGTCACCTGTCGTATCGAGCATTATTGCGTCGGTCTCGCCGTCTCCGTCAATATCGACTGCTCCCATCACCTTTACCTTTGACTTGATCTTATCTCCGAACAGCTTGTAAATTGTAAACAAAGCCACACCGGCAGCCACAACTGCGGAAACTATAACCACGATCTTAACAACCGGAGATTTTTTCTTTTTTACCACAAGAAATTCAGGTGCTTTCATAATTAAATACCTCCTGCTTATATTATTAGATTTGTAATATTGTATCACATTACAATGTCAATTTTGTTAATCATATGTAAACAAACATAGGTTTGTTTGTAATAACTACATAATTTGACAACACTGTTAAAAATACGGTAAAATGCACTTCCTTTAAAATTTAAATCTCAGCGTAAACTCAGAAACGTATCAACAAAACGGTTTCTGCACAAAATAACAAAAAAACAAAGAAATATAAAAAGGAGATTCAATATGCAGGAAAACAAAACCGATATAAGAAGCTGCGCGGTAATAGGCTGTGGGAACGTAGGCGCCACAACGGCATATTCTCTGATGCAGAGCGGACTGCTGTCAAAACTTTTACTGATCGATATAAACGAAAAAAAAGCTCAGGGTGAAGCGGACGATATAGCTCACGCGCTTCCCTTCAACGCGCCGATGGAGATAAAAGCGGGAAAATATTCGGATATATCCGACTGCGGTATTATCATAATCACGGCGGGGGCAAATCAGCAGCCGGGAGAGACACGCATACAGTTGGTGGACAAAAACGTAAAAATTTTCAGAAACATTATCGACAATGTCACAAAATACAACAAGGACGCTATTATTCTCGCCGTGACAAATCCGGTTGACATCCTTACCTATGACACTCTTTCATACTCCGGTCTTGACCCGCGCAAGGTTATAGGCTCCGGCACCGTCCTTGATACCGCAAGGCTTAAGGAGCTTGTGGGCAGGCACATCGGAGTGGACAGCCGGAATATTCACTCTTTTATAATAGGCGAGCACGGAGACAGCGAACTTGCCGTATGGAGCTCCGCAAACGTATCCGGCATTGACCTTGACAGCTTCTGCAAGAAAAAAAATATTGAATTTGACGAAAACACCAAAAAAACTCTTGCCGAAGACGTCACAACCAGCGCATACAGAATAATTGAGGGCAAAGGCGCGACATATTACGCGATTGCAGATTCCGTGCGCAGAATAGTAACCGCTATAATCAACGACGAACACAGTATCCTCCCCATTTCCGTACTTCTGAACGGACAATACGGAGTTGACAACGTATGCTTGGGTGTTCCCTGTATTCTCGGAAAAAACGGAGTCGAGAGCATTCTCGAAATCAAACTGAACGATGAAGAAAAAGAAAAGCTTTTAAACTCCGCGAATATTCTCAAAGAAATCATTTCCGAAATTCAACTCGTAAAAATCTAAAACTCAGTATAAATGAGGAATAATCATGCCGGCTCAACCATAAGACGAGCCGGCAAATTCAATATCTGCAATTCAAAAAGCCAAATAGATATAACTACTTCGCATAAAATTCAATCAGGGCATTTCTATTTCAATATCGTAATATTTTTCGGCAAAATCAACCATTGCAGATATTTCCTCTTTGTCGAAGCTCATATCCAAAGGCGCCGCAACAAGCTTGTCCTCAATATCATCCTTACGGTGAACCGCGGCGATTATACGTCCCTCATACTCGTATACAGGTCTGTCCACACCGAGCAAATATACGTCAAGCTCCTCGCCGTCACCGCCGAGCACACCCGGAACATACCCGTAATTTACGGGATAAGTCAGGCTTTGATTATCTGTTTTATGCACATATCCCACCGGACGGTCGATTTTTATAACGACTGTTTTGCCGAGGTATGAACTTACAAGCGCCTTTCTCAGCGTTTCCGCAATAAACGCGTGTTTTCCTTCGGTATATTTTACCCTTCCGCCTTCAACAGGACTTTTTTCCGCAAGAGCAATTTTCAAATTCTCATATTCCCGTGCTGTCGACGGCGTCCTGTTGAGATAATCTCTGAAGTTTACATAATTTTTCCACTCCATGCTGTCAGTCAGCACAACGTGAATGAAATGCGTCTGCAAGTCCCCCGAGCCGTCATAAAAACTACCGCAAGCAAATAGCAGCTGTCCATTCAGATCGGCGTTGGGTCTGTAATAAAAGCCGTAGGCTTTAAGTTTATCCTCAAGTGAAAGAATATCTCCAAAATCGTCTACAGCGACCGCGATATCTATAATGGGCTTTGCCTTTATTGACGGGACGGAAGTACTGCCCACATGCTGAATATCTTTAATGACGGTTCCCAAAATTCCTTGCAGACGGCAGATTGTATTCAAGGCTTCCGTTTCCCATTCTTTTTGATGTTCATAGAGTTTAACGGTTCCCCGTTTCAGACCGATCATTTCCACCTCCGGGCAAATCTGCCATTACGGCTTCCGACACATTCAATTACATTTTCAAAATGTTGACCTAAATAGTCAACAGTATTTTGTTCTCTCTCCGCCGATATACTTCGGTCTCGTCATAGCGCAAATCAAATTAGCTTCACCGATTTTTGTAACCGAAAGCCTGAGAGGCACCGCGACATCCCTCAAATGCATTCCGATAAGCGTCCCTCCGATATCAATTCCGGCGTGCGCTTTTATATGCTCAACAAGAACAGGTGAAGTTAAATTTTTATACGTCACGGTTGCGAAAGATCCCCCGGCTTTCGGCTGAGGCACCGCCGAGACCTCATCGTACCCGTAAATTTCCGCACAATCTCTTTCAATTACTATCGCGCGGTTGAGATGCTCGCAACACTGCGCGGCAAGGTAAATCCCCTTCTCCGAAATCAAAGGATAAATACCCGAAAAAACCGCCTCCGCTGCCTTATAACTCGACCCCTTGCCAATCACCGAACCGAGAATTTCGGAGGAAGAGCATCCGATAACCAGAATATCTCCCTTGGAAATATTGCTCCGGCAAATCAGCTCTTCCGCGGCGGTCTTACTGTCTCTTACAATTTGCTTATAAAGCGCGTCACTTACGTTTGCGTCCGCGCCCATATATGAATTTTCCATCGGTAAGCTCCAAAAATGTTAAAATATGTATTTACATAGCGTCGCTGTCGCAGATGAGCGTAACATCGGGATGAAGATTCAACAGCGTCGCGGGACACGAGGTGGTAAGTTTTCCCGACAAGACCTGTTTTACGGCGTCTTTCTTAGAGTCTCCGCTGGCAAGCAGAATTATTTTATCCGCTTTGAAAATAGACCCTATTCCCATTGTCAGCGCCCTGTCGGGAATTTTTTCGCCTTCGGAAAAAAAGCGTGAATTTGCCTTTACCGTGCTATCGGAAAGCCGCGTCACATGTGTTCCGAGATACAGGCTTTCATCCGGCTCATTGAAGCCGATATGTCCGTTCCGTCCTATTCCGAGCACCTGCAAATCTATTTTCCCCAATGAATCCAACACAGAATCGTATTTGGCACATTCATCGTACGGGTCCGCGGCGTTTCCGTTCGGTATATAGGTATTGTTTTTGTCTATATTTACGCGGTCAAAGAGCTTATTGTTCATGTAATACCTGTAGCTCTGCACATTGTCGGGAGAGATCGGATAATATTCGTCAAGATTGACGCTCGTCACACCTGAAAAATCAAGCTCTCCCTTACCATACATCCTTACAAGCTTCTCGTACATCCCCACGGGAGTAGACCCGGTCGCAAGACCTAACACGGGTCTCCTCTTCTCTCTGATTACCCTTGCCACCTCATTTGCCGCGGCAGTCGAAATTTCATCATAATCTTTACATTGTATTATTTTCATTATTTCGTCTCCGAATTTTTCCTGACCTGTCATATTTCAGTAAAGGGCAAAGCCCCGTCATTCGGCTTTTTAAGCGGGAGATTGATATCTCCCAGCCGAAAAAATCAACCGGCAAGACATCTGTTTAGTTATAAACTTAGTTATAAAACCCGCAATCCGCGTCACCATTTATCGCTTCCGTCGTCGGGAATAACTTCCTTTATAGCGCATATCGCGCATTCTATCATGTCGTCATCCGGCTCAAAAACCGTCAGATGCTGAAGTCCGAGTCCCGGAGCGGATATAATCTTTGTAAACAGATTGTCATGTCTTCCCGCAAGCTTTATAAGCTCATATCCTATTCCCACGGTAATCGGAAGAAGAAGAAGCTTTAAAAGCACTCTGAATATCGTATGCGGCACGTAGCCGAGTATCGCGATAAAGAGAGGGTCGATAAAAAATGAAATAAATATGCTCACAAGCAGCATAAGTATAAGGAAAGATGTTCCGCACCTCGGATGAAAGCGTTTTTGTTTTCTGACATTTTCAACCGTAAGCTCAAGCCCGTGCTCATAGCAGAATATTGTTTTATGCTCTGCTCCGTGATACATAAACGTGCGCCTTATATCCTTCATCAACGACACCGCGGACATATAACCTACAAGCAGAGCTATCTTGATAACGCCCTCAAACACCGATTTGATAAAAGACCTTGAAACCTCGTTTTCCGGAGCCAGAAACGGAAGAGCCGCCGATGACCATTTGTAAAGATATGACGGCAGTATTATAAACAGACCTATTGCCAAAGCAAATCCGAAAAGCAGGCTGACTACCATAACCGCCGACATCATGACCGACTTTTCCTTTTTTTCTTCGGGTTTATCGTTTTTTTCTCCCTTGTCTTCCACATCTGCCGTGTCCCTGTTTTTTTCATTGATAACCGAATCTTTGACGTCGGATTTATCACCGGCATTTGTGTTTGACTGTGTTTCCGGATCAGTATCACTCTTTACTGAAGCCTTTGAATTTTCATCCGAAACAACCGAAGCGTCAGACTGAACAGCGCTTTTTTTTGCCGCTTTCGCGGCTTTTTTCGCTTCCTTTTCTTTTTTCATCTCTTCCTCGACTTCTTCAAGCCCCGAAATCTCGGCGGATCGCATAAGGCATTTGGTTCCGAACACCATGGAATCTACAAAGTTAAACACTCCTCTGATTACAGGCAGCCTGAAAAATTTATTTTTCGCGGTAGTCCGTGTCGGAAACTTTTCCATGATTATCTCACCGTCCGTGTTTCGCACCGCCATGGCGGTGGTTTTTGGACCGCGCATCATGATTCCTTCCATCAGCGCCTGACCTCCGATTGAGGTCTTTCTGACATTGCACTGCTTATTTTTGTTTTTACTCATATATACCTGCATACCTTTCCGCAATTCAATAAGTGGCTAAGCCCCGTAATTCAAAATTTTCAGTGGGATATTTTGTATTTCCACACTGAAAAAATCAAGTGGCAAGACGTCTTTGGTTATAAATCGCAAAAGCAAACTTTACCTCAAGCCTATCGTTTTATATTAGCACAAATTTATTAACTGCATATGAATACGGTTAAATAATAAATCCATTCAGCCTGATTATTTACCCTTTCCGTCAATATTAATACAAAATTGCCGGAGTCAGAATATTGGCAAGAATAATTTTTCCATCGCTTCCAAGTCCTTTGCATACGGAAATCGCGAGTTGACGCTCAATATACGCGACGGCACATCCCGCAGTGAAATCTGCATTTTACGGTCGATAATCTGTCTTATCCTTATCCGTTATTTCCCTAATCACTTTACATGGAACACCTGCCGCGATCACATTCGCAGGAATGCTTTTAGTAACTACGCTTCCGGAACCGATAATTGTATTATCTCCTATGGTAACTCCCTGATTTATATGTACTCCCGCGCCGATCCACACATTATTTCCGATTTTCACCGGTTTTGCATAGCACGCTCCGTTCGCCCGTTCCCATGCGTCTGCCGCGTGATTAGATGTATATATTCCTACTCTTGGTCCAAAAAGCACATTATTTCCAATCTCTATTCCACCGCCATCAAGCATTACGCAATCAAAATTTGCATAAAAATTATCTCCGATTGAAATATTGTAGCCAAATTCACATCTGAAGGTCGGTTCAAAGTGAACGTTTTCTCCAACGGATTTCAAAATTATTTTCAAAACAGACTGTCTTTCTTCCGGAGTTTTTCCAAAACTTGCATTGTATTCGTTTGTCAGTAAAACGGCTTTTTCCCTTGCCTCAACCAGTTCTGCAGTTAAATCATTATACATTTTACCGCTTAAAATTCGTTCATTTTGTTTATTTAAATCCATTTTTATATCCTCCTTTAAAATATAATTTATTTGTATGATAATTTGCATCGTCTGATTTATTTTTCTCACTACAGGCATTGGCGCCGACCAAAACACACCTGACGAAAATCCCGAATAGAAAAACTTTATAAAGACAGCGTAAAAAGCATTTCTGCCTTCTACGCTGTCTTTTGCGCCTTTGTAACGCCCATAAAGCTATATAGTTATATTTTGATATATTTTCAAATTACTCAATTATGCGGCATTGATATTAAACCCGGCGTCCTTTAAAAATTCAGACAAAGGTTTAACCTTACCTTTACATAAGGAAAAATCACTGTTTGTCTTCTTCAAAATTCATTTTAATCTGTCCCTGTGATTCTTCCATTTCAGCCTTGTGCTTCGCAATGAGAGTATTAATCTTCTTTGTCGGATCAAGCAGTCCGCTGATGGTAGCGTCATGATTGAGCGTGTCTATTATATACGACACATATTTGCACATATTGACATCCACATGCCATTCTTTCTGAAGCAGACCGGGACGCCGGTAAACAAGATTTGTGGTAAACACTTTGGTTATTACGCCGTCCTCATACGCCTTGTCGAATTTATCGAATCCGTCGGTAAACAGACCGAAAGTAGCGAATGTGAATATACGCTTTGCCCCCCTGCTTTTAAGCTGTCTGCAAACGTCAAGCATGGAATCACCCGAAGATATCATATCGTCCACCACTATAACGTCCTTATCGGTAATGTCCTGCCCAAGGTATTCATGAGCCTCGATCGGATTTTTTCCGTTGATCACTATTGAATAGTTCCGTCTTTTGTAAAACATGCCCACATCTATTCCGAGCACCGACGAATAATACATGCACCTTCCCATCGCGCCCTCGTCCGGGGATATTATCATAAGGTTTTCCTTGTCTATAATAATATCCGGCACTGTTCTGACCAACGCTTTAATCATCTGATAGGTAGGTCTTGCGTTGTCAAATCCGGAAAGCGGGATTGCGTTGCATACCCTTGGGTCGTGGGCGTCAAATGTAATTATATTGGCTACGCCCATCGCCACAAGTTCCTGAAGCATGATGGCACAGTCAAGCGATTCACGTGCCGATCTTTTATGCTGCCTGCCCTCGTAAAGCATCGGCATAATTACCGTTATTCTTCTCGCCTTACCGGCTATAGCGGCAATTATTCTTTTAAGGTCCGCATAGTGGTCGTCCGGGCTCATAGGAACCGTCTGACCGTACATCCGATAGGTAACTCCGTAATTGAAAGTGTCGCAGATGATATACACATCCTGTCCGCGCATGGACTGATGTATCAGTCCCTTGCCTTCTCCGGTGCCGAATCGCGGACAGACTGTCTCGACAAGATACGTATCCTCGCTTGTATGTCTGCGCCAGTCTTTAAGGTAATTGTCCACCTGCTCGGCAAAATTTTCACAGCCTCTCATTCCTATTACGCTTAACTCGGCAATCTGTGCTTCCTTCATGTTATACAATCCTCCAAATACTACCTTTCACATCAAATCACATTAAAAAATTCTTAAACTCAATACAAAAATATCTTACTGCAGCTTCATGAATTTTTCATAAGCGCGGTCCCAATCGTCTCTTTGTGCTGTCGGTTCATAATGTTTGAGCTCAAATGACGCCGCGACCACATCTCTTGCCTCGTCAAGATTTGCTATCTCACCGGCGGCAATCGCCTGCGTCATGAGATTTCCGATGGCGGTGGCTTCTTCGGGTCCCGCGCACACCGGTATACCACATGCGTCGGCGGTCATCTGAGACAGGAATTTATCCTTTGTACCTCCGCCTACAACATTTATGACAGACGTTTTCTTACCCATGAGTTTTTCAATGGTTTCAACCGTATATCTGTATTTAAGCGCAAGAGACTCGTAAATGCAGCGCACCACCTCACCCACGCTTTCGGGAACATGCTGACCTGTAGCCCGACAAAAGTCGCGAATCTTTTCCGGCATGTTTCCGGGAGTATTGAAAGTATAATAGTCCGGATTAATAAGCGACGCAAACGGCTTTTCTTCCTTCGCCCACATCTCCATCTGAGCAAAGCTGTAATCCTTTCCCTCTCTCTTCCACTGTCTTCTTGACTCCTGAATGATCCAGAGTCCCATTATATTCTTGAGGAAACGGATGGTATTCATAATTCCGCCCTCGTTTGTGAAGTTAGCCGCCCTTGTCTCATCATTAATAAGCGGCTCGGACAATTCGGCGCCCATGAGCGACCATGTGCCGCTGGATATGTATATGAAATCCTTATTTTTCGCGGGAACCGCTATTACCGCGCTTGCGGTGTCGTGCGAAGCGACATTGACAACCTTTATGTTGTTTTTCCCGACTTCCTCGTTTATCTGAGGCAGAAGCCCGCCCAGGCCGTTGCAGGGCTGAACCAGAGGAGCGAAGAGCGAACGCCTGATTCCGAGTCTGTCGGTAAGGTCAAACGCAAAGTCTCTTTTAGCCGCGTCAAGTATCATTCCGGTTGAGGCTACCGTGTACTCCGTCACCATTTTACCGGTCAGAAAATAATTGAGCAGATCCGGAATAAACAGCATTTTTTCGGCTCTTTCAAGCATCTCGGGGTCGTCCCTCTTATCGGCGGCAAGCTGATTGAGAGTATTGAAATCTATTGCCTGAATTCCCGTAACCTTGTAAATCTCTTCCGGAGAAACAAAGTTTTTAACATAATCGGTTATACCTAAGGTTCTCGTGTCACGGTAGTGAGTGGGGTTTGCCATCATCCTTCCGTTCTTATCGATAAAACCGTAATCGACTCCCCAAGTGTCAATTCCCATAGATGAAACATTATCACCCTCAATTACCGTTTTGGTGACGGAATTTTTAATCTCAAAGAAAATTCTGAGAATATCCCAGGTAAATCTTCCGTTTACAAAAACGGGATCGTTTGAAAAACGGTGATTTTCTCGCAAAGTAAGTTTTTCTCCGTCAAACGAGCCTATAATGCCTCTTCCGCTCGACGCGCCGAGATCTATGGCAAGCATTTTCAGTTCAGACATAAATTACCTCCGTTTAAAATCAAGGAATCGGTCAGAACGCTTCTTCCTCAATATGTTAATTCAATTTTAAATCACTTAATTATAACACATCCGAAAAACATTTGTATGAATAAACTGTTAATAACGAATTTCTTTTTCACATAATTTCATAAAAGTTTAACTTTCGACCTTTGTCATCATTTTATTATCACGCATATAATGTGAATGTAAAGCCGCATGGCGGATTTTACAAACCTTCAGCACCTAATCGAATGAAAGGTACGGTAATGATTTGAATGGAAATCACCGAAAAAAAATATAACATAGCTGTTCTCGGCGGAGATATTCGCCAGAAAACGGTAACTCAGATCCTTCGAAACAGAGGACATATCATAAAAACATGCAATAAATTCTGCGCCGCGAACGAAGAAGAATTTACAGGAGCCGCGGAAGCGGTTAAGTCAAGTCAGATTATTATTCTCCCTCTCCCCGCCACCGGAGACAATGTGCATCTTACCTGTGCCCCTGTATCCGGCAATCGGGAATGCGAACAGCCTGATATAAGCATATACGACCTAATCCGAAACAACTGCAACAACGAAAAAAAATACATCCTCGGTGGAAAACTGCCCGCTCTTTTTTCCGGAATCGCCGAAAAAAACGGGTATGATGTCACCGATTATTTTCTTTCCGAGACTCTGCAGTTAAAAAACGCGCTTCCGACTGCCGAAGGAGCGCTTATGACATGCATGGAAAACCTCCGGAAAACCATCAGAGGCTCTCGGTTTGCGATTCTGGGATACGGACGGATAGGTAAAATACTTGCCGGTATAATCAAAAATCTCGGCGGTCAGGCAACCATTTTCGCAAGAAGGGATGAAACGCTTGAAAGCGCCGCGGATATGGGCTTTTGCACATTTAAACTCCAACCTAAGGAAAACCTTTCGTATTGCCGTGAATTTGCATCTGTTCTGAACGGCTGTGACGCAATTTTCAACACCGTGCCGTCGATAATCGTGGGACGCGCCACTCTTGAACATATCGAACGCAGACCGATATTCATAGAGCTTGCATCCGCTCCGGGCGGATTCGATACTGAAGCCGCAAGAGATACAGGACACAAAATCATATTTGCCCCTTCCCTGCCCGGACGGTACGCCCCGGAAAGCGCGGGTCAGTATATATCCGATGAGGTAATTTACATTATGAGTCAAAAAGGAATTTTTTTGTAATACGGGAGCTTTTATTTTTTACAACGGTTCCCGGGAAAGGAAATGCATTTCGATGACAGGATATGCTATGTGCGGATCCTTCTGCACACTTGAAAATTCAATGGCCATACTCAGGCAATTGGTAAGTATGGGAACAGATATATTGCCTATCATGAGCGACAGCGTATACACGACCGATACCCGTTTCGGCACATCGCAAAAGTGGATAAACGAAGTAAAAAGTGTATGCGGCAGGGATATTGTTCACACAATTCCCGACGCTGAGCCGCTGGGACCTAAAATTTCGCTTGACGCGCTCATTATTTGTCCTTGCACCGGCAACACGCTGGCCAAGCTGGCAAACGGAATAACCGACACTCCCGTTTGCATGGCGGCAAAGGCGCATCTGAGACAGGACAGACCCCTTTTGATAGCGCTTGCGTCAAACGACGCCATGTCCGCCAATCTCGGCAACATAGCGAAGCTTTCATCAAGAAAAAATATATTTTTCGTACCCATGAAACAAGACGACCCGGTTAAAAAACCGCATTCGCTTGTCGCGGATTTCTCTTTACTGCCCGACGCGCTTAAGGCGGCTCTCGGCGGTAAACAGCTCAGAAAAATGTTTTTATAAATACGTATGTTTAAAAAATCAAATCCGCCGGCCGTTTTGACAGCTTGCGATTTCCTCCTTTGGCAACTTCACATGTTCAGCCTAAGACCGGTCAATCCGCCGCCGGCCATATTGACCTGCCTTATTTTAATTAACGGATATCGCCATTACCGAAAACGGACGGATGTTTCGCAAAAACCTTAACAATGCTAAAGCTTTTTTAAACCGCGACGGTGTTTTGGGTTTAGAATGACGACAATAAGTCTGCCTCGGCCTTACTGCGGGAAGGTTTGAGGCAGACGTCTTATTATTGTTGTCTCTTAATTATAAAATAAAGCTCAGTGAACACCCGATATTTCGGGATATATCCACGACCTTTACAACAGATCGGACGGAACAAACGTATACGCCGTATTGCAGAATCTGCAGATCACTTCAAGCTCTTCCGGCTTTCCCTCCGCCTTTTGCTCGTCAAAAAGCTTACGTACATCTTCGCTGCCCATGGATCGTATAGCCTTTGCAAATCGTTCTTTTGAGCAATTGCACCTGTACTCCACTTCAAGCTCGTCAAACACGTCATAGTCTATTCCCTCAAGCGCAATATCCGCGATTTCCTTATTGCTGAGTCTATTGTCAAACAGCCTTGAAACATCAGTAAGCTTTGACACGTTCCGCTCAAGCCGATTAACGGTCTCCTCGTCGGCAAAAGGCAGAAGCTGAATAAGCACTCCGCCCGCCGCGCGGCATGTCAGATCTCTGTCAACAAGCACGCCCAAAGCGCACACGGTAGGAATCTGCTCGCTGACGGCAAAATATGAGGCGACATCCTCGGCGATTTCGCCTGAAACCAGTTCAACCGACCCCGTATAGGGTTCTTTCCCACCGGTATCCCTGACAATATTCAGATACCCCTTGCCCACAAATTTTCCCACGTCAAGCTTCCCGTTCGGCTTGAGCGGAATGTCTGCGGAGGGATTTTCAATATACCCTCTTACATTTCCGATATAATCACTGACGGCGATTATTTTTCCCGCCGGTCCGTCGCCGGCTATGCTCACCGTTATGCTGTCTTCTTTTTCGCCGAGCATACACCCCATCATCGAAGTCGCACTCAACAGTCTGCCGAGAGCCGCCGAAGCGGTCGGCGAGGTCTTATGATATTTAATCGCGGTATTCACTATATCGGTTGAGTTTATTACATGTATTCTCGCGCTCCCGTCAACGGTCATACCGCGCAAAATCGCTGATTTTTTATCCACAGTAAAATAGCTCCTTATTTACTAATTTAAAATTACTCAGACATACCTGTAAAATCTGAATTTCACAATATTCCTTCACGCAAAAATTGCATCTGACAATGACCGATAAAGACTACTTCAATGCTTTAGCGGCGATATACCAGCGCTGACAGTCATTGCCGGGCTCGCCAAAATCAAAGTCCCCGAAAAATCCTAAGCATTCAAACCCACATTCGGAAAGCAGATCCCATAGCTCTTTTTTGTCATAGCATCTCTCGGACTGTACCTCGTCCTTGCGGGTATACAAGCCGTCATTCTTTTCGGTAAAAACCGTCAGATAAAAATTACATATACGGGTTTCTTTATCGTACTCATTCTGCCATCCGCAGAAAGACATAAGACCTTTGTCGTCCTCAGTCTCAAGCACATACGCGTTGTCCGCGTATACATTTTCAAACTTATACGGAGTATTGACGTCAAAAAGAAACAGCCCACCGGGGTCAAGATAATTATGAACACATAAAAAACACTTTTCAAGCTCTTTAATGTCCAAAAGATAATTAATGCCGTCAAGGCAACAGGTCACAGCTCCCACCGTCCCGTAAAGTTCAAACGCGCGCATGTCCTGACATAAATACAGAATTTTGTTTCTTTTTTCCGACGAGCACATATTGTCATAAGCGACGGACAGCATATCCTCGCTTATATCCACTCCTATCATGTCGTATCCTCTCTTTGCCAGCTCAAGTGTCATTTTTCCCGTGCCGCAGGCAAGGTCGAGCACGAGAGACGGTCTGCTTTCCATGAATCTGTCAAAGTTTTTTTCAACAAAGTCCGCCCATGCCCCGTAATTTATCCCGCCGTTTACGCTGTCGTATATGCCGAAAATCGATTTATAAATATCCGACATACTACTTATTCCTTTTTTCTTCTTTTTTGACATTTTCCAGAGCCTTGATATAACCGTCGCTGCCGTATTTCAGACAACGGTTGACACGGCTTATCGTAGCGGTACTCAAGCCGGTCTGCACGGCAATCTCGGAGTAAACGTATCCGCTGTTGAGCATTTTAGCCGCTTTCATTCTTCTCGACATCTCCTGAAGCTCCGATATTGTGCAAAGATCTTCAAAAAAATTGCGACAGTCTTCCACGGTCTGAAGCGATAAAATACACTTAAACAAAAAATCAAAATTTTCATCGTTAACATTGTTTTTCATTCTGACAGAAATTCCTTTCGTGATTCGGGAGTTCCTTTTTCAGGCTATTATGCGTCGTACGGGCATACGGTTACGCATACATTTATATTTTATCACTTTATTACGCTAAAGTAAAGTGGTTTTCGTAAAATTTACTTTTTTATTTTAAAATAAATTGTCTCAAAGACCGCCTTATTGCCGGCAGAAATAAAAATTCCCAAATTAAATATTGACTTTATCGCGCAAATGATATATAATATATAATGTTATAATGTCGAATTTGCGGTTTTCAGAAAGGATTTCCAGTATGACGGAAATTAAGATCGGTGTTAAAATACGTTTGCTCAGAAAAAAGAATGATATAACCCAGGAGAAACTCGCCGAACACCTCGGCGTTACCCCACAGGCGGTTTCCCGCTGGGAATCCGAAATATGTTATCCGGATATAGAGACCCTTCCCCTTATCGCGGATTATTTCGGAGTCGGGATGGACGAGCTGCTGTGCTACGACAGCGCTCAGAAAGAAGCCAAGGTAAAAGACTACCTTGACAACGCAAACTATCTGGTTGAAAGCGACAGGCTCTCCGACGCGCTCTCTCTTCTGCGGGAAGCATATGCCGAAATCCCCTCCTCTTTCAACATTCAGCTTGAGCTCGCCAAAACTCTTTCCGCTATAAACGCAAAGGGCAGACCTAAAAAAAGCGACATTCTGGAAGCGGTTTCACTGTGCAATCACATTCTTGACGACTGTACCGACGACAGGCTGAGGGATGAAACCAAAAAGACTCTTTGCGACATTTATTCACATCAGCTTTCAAACGACAGTCTGGCTCTCGACATCGCCGAACGTCTGCACAGCATGAGCTACAGCAAGGAAATAGTCAAGGCGACCGTACTTACCGGAAACATCGCGTTTACTCAGGCTCAGACAAATATTATGGAATTCGCCGACAACATGTGGTGGCACATGTACAATATCGCGTGCGTCCCGGACATATCCGAGGACAATTACAGCATAGCCCAAAAAATCGAAATAATGAAAAAAGGCATAGAGCTTTTCAGGCTCGTCTTTGACGGAGATTACCTTTATTATCACGACAGGCTCGCCAACTCATACCGTCAGCTTGCGATGCTGTATCTTCTGGAAGAAAAGAAAGACAAGGCGCTTGACTGCGTCGAAAAAATGGCGGAACACGCCATAGCTTATGACAAACGTCCCGATCGCGCCACATACTCCTCTGTTCTGCTCAACAAGGTGGAATACAACAAAAACAGCGGAAATGAAGCCGAGGGCATCACACTCTGCTCCAAGCTCATGCGGGGAAATTTCTCGAACCGAATCTGGGCGCCACTCAAAGCGGAACCGCGTTTTGTCACGGCGGTAAAATCAATGTCCGCATACATGTAAGAGTAATATCGTTCAAAACAATTCTACACGCAAAAATTATGCGTCGCGGATATTTACATTCGGTTCACTTTATGTTATAATGTATACGGTAAAGAACACCGCGCCCCGCACACAGGCATAAAAAGCCAAGACAAAAGAAAGGACTTCCGTACAAATTGAAAACAGATATTGAAATCGCACAGCAATCAAAAATGCTGCACATCAAAGACGTAGCCGCGCAATTGGGAATAAACGAAGACGAGCTTGAATATTACGGAAAATACAAAGCCAAGCTCTCGGACGAGCTCTTCAGCCGAGTATCCGGAAAAAAAGACGGCAAGCTTATTCTTGTGACCGCGATAAATCCCACTCCCGCGGGTGAAGGAAAGACCACGACCTCTATAGGACTCGGAATGGCGATGAAGAAAATCGGAAAAAACGCGGTGATAGCTCTGCGCGAACCGTCTTTGGGACCTGTTTTCGGTATAAAGGGCGGAGCCGCGGGCGGCGGTTACTCTCAGGTGCTTCCGATGGAAGACATAAATCTTCACTTCACGGGGGATTTTCACGCGATTACCGCCGCAAACAACCTGCTCTGCGCCATAACAGACAATCATATACAGCAGGGCAACGAGCTTAATATAGATCCGCGGCGTATTCTTTTTCCGAGAGCCACCGACACAAACGACCGCGCTCTGAGAAATATAATCGTGGGTCTCGGAGGAAAAACCGACGGAATTCCGAGAGAAGACCATTTCTGCATAACCGTCGCGAGCGAGGTAATGGCAGTGTTGTGCCTTGCTACCGACCTTGAGGATTTAAAGCGCAGGCTCGGAAATATTCTTGTGGCGTACAGGTATGACGGCTCGCCGGTATACTGCCGCGATCTTCACGCGGACGGCTCGATGACTGTCCTTCTCAAGGACGCCATAAAACCGAATCTTGTTCAGACCACCGAAAATACCCCGGTCATAATTCACGGAGGTCCATTTGCCAACATAGCGCACGGATGCAACAGCGTGCGCGCCACCAAGCTGGCGCTGAAGCTTGCGGACTATACTGTCACGGAGGCGGGATTCGGAGCCGACCTTGGAGCGGAAAAATTCCTTGACATAAAATGCCGCAAGGCAAACCTCGTTCCGAACGCCGTGGTAATAGTAGCCACCGTAAGAGCGCTCAAATACAACGGCGGAGTTTCCAAAGACAATCTCAAACATGAAAACCTCGAGGCTCTGAAAAAAGGAGCCGCCAATCTTGAAGCGCATATTGACAGTATTCACAAATTCGGTCTGCCAATAGTTGTGGCGCTCAACCGGTTTGACACCGATACCGACGCCGAAATTGAATATATCCGCGCGCTCTGCGCCGAAAAGGACGTCGAGACGGCGGTTTCCGAAGTTTTCGCCAAAGGCGGCGACGGAGGAATCGAGCTTGCGAAAGCCGTTGTCAAAGCCTGCGAGAAACCCTCGTGTTTCGGATTCATTTACGAAGACGGCATGTCCGTGGTCGAAAAAATAAACGCCGTCGCCAAAGAAATCTACGGCGCCGACGGAGTCGTTATTGACAGTAAGGCACAAAGACAGCTTGATGAAATTTTAAAGCTTTCGGACAGATACTCTTCTTTCCCCGTATGTTTCGCGAAAACTCAGTATTCTCTGTCGGACGACCCCAAAAAACTGGGACGTCCTTCCGGCTTCACAATCACGGTACGCGAAATAAAGCTGTCCGCGGGAGCCGAATTCATAGTCGTATACACCGGTACGATAGTCACTATGCCCGGGCTGCCGAAAACCCCCGCGGCTTACGGCATAGACATTGACAAAGACCTGAAAATCCGGGGATTGTTCTGACCGCTATGAATATAAATAAAGAAACAGTCACCTCATCGGAGAGAGAAACCGAAAATTGCGGCGCGTTGCTTGCTCAAAGAATCGCGGAAGATAAAACCCTGCCCCGATTTGTCGCGATGTACGGAGATCTTGGCGTCGGAAAAACCACATTTATCAGAGGGTTTGCCGGGATATTCAGTCCGGCAATCGTGCGTTCCCCCACCTTTACGCTCGTAAACAGCTACAGGTGTAGCGGCGAATATTCTGACGTATCAAAATATATCTACCACTTCGACATGTACCGCATACAGAGTGAAGACGACCTGTATTCAATCGGATATTACGATTATCTTGACAGCGGCTGCGTATGCATTGCCGAGTGGTGCGAGCTTATAGAGTACGCGCTTCCGCAAAATTATATAAAAGTTGAAATTTTAAAGACAACCGGCGACCCTGACAAAAGAATAATCAAAGTCAATTCAATAATGGGCTGAGCCCCGCAACTCGTTTTTTTCAGCGGGTGATTGTATCTCCCCACAGGAAAATTCTTCTGAAGCCGGGATACATCTCGCATTTAGTTATATCAAATGACAAACAATATACAAAAAATTCGGTAAATATTTCACGGTTAAATTTTATTTATAACGGGAAAGGATATATAACTTGAAAATACTTGCCATAGACACCTCATCCGCCATCTGTTCGGCGGCGGTTTGCGAAGACAGCAAACTGATTTCCGAAATAAATATAAATACACAAAACACCCACAGTGAAATTTTACTTCCCTCGGTCGAACGGCTTCTGAAGCTTTCCGATCTGAAAATTGACGACATCGATCTTTTCGCCTGCGCCGCCGGTCCCGGTTCATTCACGGGCGTCAGAATCGGAGCCGCGACCGTAAAGGGGCTTGCCTTCGCCAGAAACAAGCCGTGCGCGGCGGTCTCCTCCGTAGAGGCGCTTGCGGTTAATCTTTCATGTTTTAACGGCATACTCTGCCCCGTTATAAACGCGAGAAGAATGTATGTATACAACGCGGTATTCTTCTGCAAGGACGGGATATATCAGAGATTGACTCCGGACAGGTTGATTTCAATCGGGGAGCTTGAGCGCGAGCTTGAAAATTACCGCGCTCAATATGACCGCGATATATATTTATCCGGAGACGGATATGAGCTTTGCGCCGAAAATTTCACACACACCGATATAAAAAACAACTTATATCTGTCACGGAAACTGTCGCTTCAAAGCGCTTACAGCATAGGTCTTGCCGCTCTTACAATGTATAATCGGCGCCAGACCGTCAGCGACCGTGATATATTGCCGTCATATCTGCGTCCGTCACAGGCGGAACGGGAAAGAAAAGAAAAATCCGACGCGGAATAATCCTGCTTTTAATCTAAAAATCCGTTTTACGGTAAACCGTCCGTTTTTTAATCCCCCGTCACGTCGGGCGGAGCACTTGGAAAGAGAGGGTATAAAATTATGAATGTCTCCAAAATACTGATAGGTTCGGATCACGCCGGGCTGCGTCTGAAAAACGAAATTATCTCTCACCTTGCCGACATGGATATCGACGTTGTGGACGTAGGCACATATACCGCGGATTCCTGCAACTACCCGGATTACGCGCGCGCTCTCTGCAAAAAAATACAGTCCGGAGAATACGGCATGGGCATACTGATATGCGGTACCGGAATAGGAATGTCCATGGCTGCCAACAAGCATAACGGTATCCGCGCCGCTTGCTGTTCGGACACATATTCGGCAAGAATGACGAGAATGCACAACAACGCCAATGTATTGTGTATGGGCGAACGCGTTGTCGGCGTAGGATTGGCATGTGACATCGCCGAGGCGTTTCTGAGTACCGAATATCAGGGAGGAAGACACGATATCCGTGTAAACATGCTTGCCGAAATCGAAGCCGAAAATCAGTAAAACAAAAAAGGGATTAAGTATCGACAGATTATTCTGTCCATAACTGAAAAATATGCATATCTTACAATCGCAAAGAAAGGTTGTACCTATGGCTCAAAGAACAGATACCGCACATAAAACGGCGGAACTTATACGCGCTATCGCCGGTAAGCCCAATCCAAAAAACTACACATCCGCGGTAATTCTTGCCGCGGGCTCGTCAACCAGAATGAACGGCTCTACTACAAAGCAGTTTATGCTTATAGACGGCATACCGGTAATCGCAAGAACACTTATGCAGTTTGAAAACGCGGAATGTGTTCATGAAATTATCATTGTGGCAAATAAAAACGAGATTGAGCTATATTCCGATTTTGCCGAAAAATACCGACTGAGCAAGCCGCTGAAAACAGTTGAAGGCGGTGAAACCCGACAGGAAAGCGCGAGGATAGGCTCGGATGTGATAAATTCAAAGGCAAAATTTATTTGTATACATGACGCCGCAAGATGTCTTATAACTCCGGACCTTATAGACAAGGCGTGCCGCGGAGCATACCTTCATAAAAATGCCGTATTGGCAATAAAAGCGGTTGACACGGTAAAAACCGCTGACAAAAGCGCGTATATAGAAACCTCCCCTGACCGCAAATACACATGGCAGGCACAGACTCCGCAGGTCTTCTCGGTAAACGCGTACAGAGGCGCGGCATATATCGCGAGGGACGAGAATTTTGAGGCGACCGATGACAGTATGCTTTTGGAGCATATAAGAATACCGGTAAAGCTTATCGAAGGCTCCCGTGAAAACATAAAAATAACCGAGCCTTGCGACCTGCTGTACGCGGAGGCGGTGCTTCACGCGCGTAAAGAAACGGAAGGCGTCAGGTAATATGAGAATAGGACACGGGTATGATGTTCACAGACTGGTCGAGGGTCGCAGATGCATAATCGGGGGAGTGGACATTCCATATGAAAAAGGACTTTTGGGACATTCGGACGCCGATGTGCTTGTACACGCCATAATGGATTCCCTGCTCGGCGCTCTCGCCTTAGGCGATATCGGAAAGCATTTTCCCGACAGTGACGAACGCTATAAGGGAGCGGACAGTCTGCGTCTTGCCGCATGTGTTTCGGAGCTTATCAGAAAAAACGGTTATTATATCGTAAATATCGACACCACAATAATTGCCCAAGCCCCGAAGCTCTCGCCGTATATAGATGAAATGCGAAAAAAGCTTGCCTCGGCGCTCGGAGTGCAGGCATGTGACGTAAGCATAAAAGCGACAACCGAAGAAGGTCTCGGATTTACCGGCAGTAAAGACGGTATAGCAGCACATGCCGTATGCATGATAGATAAACTGTAGATTTTTAAGAATAGTTTATAAATCAGACACCCCTATAAATTTTATATGTAAAAATAAAAAACAACGGGGCTTGTCGCACAGGCGGCGCGACAGCCCCATAATCGCCCGGAGCGTGCCCTCACAATTATCACAGCCTTGATTTTAAACAACAAAAAGACCGTTCCGAAGCGTCATCTTATATTGACATAATATGACACTTAACGGCGTCTTTCTACATTTTTCGGAATTTTATTTTTTCAGGTTATCACATAATCTCCCATGAAAGGAATGAACTCCAAGTTATGATTTACATTGCACCCTCGCTTTTGGCTGCCGATTTTTCAATCCTTGCCGATGAAATCAACCGGGTTGAGACCGCCGGGGCAAAATATCTGCACCTGGATATAATGGACGGTGCTTTTGTTCCCAATATCACGTTCGGTCCGGAACTTGTTGCCTCAATACGCAAATGCACGGATTTGTTTTTTGACGTGCACCTGATGATAAAGCGGCCGGAACGATATGTGGACCGTTTCGTAAAAGCGGGCGCCGACATCATTACCTTTCATTACGAGGCGTGCGACAATCCGGTGTCCGTAATACATTTTATACATTCTTATGAGATGAAAGCGGGTATCGCAATATCCCCGAATACACCGGTCGAGCTTTTGTATCCTATCATCAATCATGTGGATATGGCTTTGATTATGACCGTTGAACCCGGATTCGGAGGACAGGCGCTTATACCCGAGACTCTGGATAAAGTTCACGCGCTCCGCCGTTATGCCTCTGAAAGAGGTATTGAGCTCGACATTGAAGTAGACGGGGGAATAAAGCCCGAAAATGTAGGGCTTGCCACCTCGGCGGGAGCCAACATAATTGTAGCCGGGTCCTCAATTTTCAAAAGCAAAAAGACAAGAACCGTCATTCAGACAATGAAAGAAGTCGCCGCAAACAATCCGTATATAGGTTAGATCAAATGCTGAGGATAATTTTATACTCATCCATCCAGATATCCGTCATATACAGCCATGACATAATACGGGCTGCCGGAACAAGTCGGTCTGAATGCGGCGCTTCATTCTGATACAGGACGTCCGAAACTTTTTTCATATCCAGAATTCCCGCCAGCGCGCTTTCTTTGTCCGAAAGTCTTTCAAGCAGCAGATTCCGAACCGTCGATTCATGGCGCGCTCTGCCGAGACTTGAAACCTGAGAGGCTCTGTAATTCAGTGTCTGTTCAGGTAATATTCTTTTAATTATACGTTTTAACAATTCTTCGGGATATATCGGATTATAACTTTCACCGTATTTATATTCCCATGGCAGATTGTATACATATTCAACAAGTCGATGGTCTGCAAACGGCAACCTGATGTCAAGTGAATTTTGCCTCCCAATACATTCAGTCCGTTTAAGTCTGTCGGCGATAATATATTTTAAATAAATATATGTATTTATCCTCGCTTCTTTCATCTGAATGCCGTCTTCCTCAAGCATACGGCATTCTTTTTTTGAATCCGAAAACCTGTCGGCAAGCCAATTGAATCCGTCGCAAACCTCCGAAAGCTCAGACTTTACAAGCTCGATTCTTGAATACGGGTCTTTTATCCACGGAAAAAAGCTCTTCAGCATACCGCTCTTTTCAAAAATCCCTCCGGATTCGCCGAATATATCGTCAAAAAAACCTCCCGAAATTGCCGCGGTGTGTTTTTTCTCCACTTCGGCATAAAAAACCAAAGCCAAACTGTCTGTATCGGGTATTCCGGGATAATCGAGAGCCGACAAAACTTTCCGCATATTCCCGTCGGCATTCTGACTCAATGAAAGGAAAATATTTTGATTTGACAAACGCAATTGCGAAATAAACGCATCATTTATTATTTCGTCCGAACGCAATTTAACCGGACTTTCGGATATTTCTTCAGACACGGGCGTATATGCCGTAAGAAAACCATTGCAATCATCCGCGGCAATCACAGCCGCCGCAAAAAAATCAGGTCTGCCGGATAAAACGGCACACTCCTCACCTATAAGCCGTTTTTTTACCGCGGACTTCATCAACTCATACACATTGTTGTCCGCTTCCTCCCTTGATATATTGCACTCTTTCGCGTTAAGCTGCCAATATACTTTTTTCATTATTCTGCCGTTGTTTTCCTCACGACAGTCGAGAAATGCACAACAGCCGGGTTCAAGCTCCATAATATCCCGATAAACAGTGGTTCCGGGTAAAAATACCGGCGACAGATAAAAAAGCTGCCAAAAGCCGTGACGGTCAACCACAGGCGAGACCGACGGGTGAGAAAGCAGACTTTTTATCTCGGACGCGAACAAAAATTCGCCTTTCGCGGTTTCCGAATAATATAAAGGCTTTACGCCCAAGCGGTCTCTTGCCAAAAACATTCTCGGCGCGTAATTCCGACCCGGATAAACCGCCTCCGAATATATCGCGAATGCAAAAACCCCGTCAAGACGAGACGCCGTGCCTCCCCCGTACAATATATACGTCCACAGCAATACCTCATCCTCGCAAAAGCTCTCAAACGGTGAATATCCGAGAATGTTGGTGACGTCCGATATAAGCTCCGCTTTATTATACAACTCACCGTCTAATACTACGGTATATCTGATTCCTTTGTATATCGCGGTTGTCGGTTTTTCCGATTCTTTCAAACCGGATACCCCGCCAAACATACCCGTAAACACCTTATTATTCATGGCATATGAAAATAATCCTGCCGGGTCGGAGCATACCTTGTGCGTTTTTTCCGCCATATTTTTCAATATTTTTTTATTGTCTTCCCTGCCCGAATAATCAATGATCCCGCATATAGAGCACATAAATTTATCCCCCGTTGAATTTATCATGAACAGTATATGCGATAATTTCAATTATGACAATTTTATAATAGTTCTTATTTCAAATACCTGTAAATCAATTCAGGCATAATTTTGTTAAAATAACAAACCGGCTACCCGATTCCATATCGAAATCGGTAGCCGGTTTTCAACGTACCCGTCGCTGTTTATTTGCTTCCAATCATTTCTTCTATAATACCCTTGGCGGTCGCGAGGGCGTCGTCGACCTTTGACAGATCATGTCCGCCCGCCATCGCGCTGTCCGGACGTCCTCCGCCTTTTCCTCCCGTCACCGAAGCGACCGAACCCGCAAGCCTGCCCGCGTGAACTCCCATGGAAACCGCTTCTTTTCCGGCAACAGTAATAAAATTAAGCTTTTTATCCGGAGCTATCGCAAGCACAAGTACAAGTCCCGGAAACTCCGATTTTACAGTATCGGACAACCGTCTTGCCACGTCAAGCTTAAGATTTTCCATATACACCGTTACAAGCTTGATTCCGCAGACGTCAACAGCGGAATTCATTATAGTATCCTTAATACCGGACGCCAGCTTTGTATTCAAAGTGTCGATTTCCTTTTTCGCCTCCGCAAGCTCGCTTTGCAACTGTGCGGCACGTGCCGCAATATCGTTTGCGTTCTGCACTTTCAGTTCTTTCGCGGTATCCGCGATAATACTTTCTTTTTCATTGATAAGCCCCAGCACCCCGTTGCCGGTGACCGCCTCTATTCTTCTTACGCCGGAAGCTACGGACGATTCGGATATTATCTTGAAAAGTCCGATTTTTGAAGTATTGTCAACATGAGTTCCCCCGCAGAACTCCACGGACGCATTTCCCATGGAAACAACTCTGACAACACTTCCGTACTTTTCCCCGAACAGCATCATAGCGCCCTTTTTCTTTGCGTCCTCAATATTCATCACTTCGGTTATTACCGGATTCCCCACAAGGATATTGGTGTTTACAAGAACCTCTACCGTATTCAACTCCTCTTTAGTCAAAGGTGAAAAATGAGTAAAGTCAAATCTTAAATGCCCCTCATCGACATATGAACCAGCCTGCTCAACATGAGTTCCCAGAACTTTTCGCAGCGCGGCCTGAAGCAGATGACATCCCGAGTGGTTTCTCTTTATATTTTCCCGTCTGGTACGGTTTACACTTGCTTTGACACTGTCTCCTACACTGAGCGTTCCGTTTACCATAGTGCACATATGGACATATACACCGTCGCTTTTTTGTGTATCCGAAACATTGACAAGCAACCCCTGTTCCATAATCGTACCGGTATCGCCTACCTGACCGCCGCCCTCACCGTAAAACGGCGTCCTGTCAAGCACCAATGAAAAATCACCTTCACTGACAGTATCTACAAACATGTCGTCCGCAATTATAGCGATGACCTTAGCGTCGCTCTCCGTCTCGTCATAGCCCGTAAACTCGGTTTTGGCAAGCCCGTCAATCAGACTTTTTGTGTCTTTGGACCATCCCGACATATTGACTCTCGCTTCCCTTGCCCTTGCTCTCTGCTGCTCCATAAGCTCTTTGAATGTCTTTTCGTCTATCGGTATATTCTGCTCGCCGGCTATTTCACGTGTTAAGTCAATCGGGAAGCCGAACGTATCATATAATTTAAATACATCCTCACCCGAGATTTTCTTTTTACCCGTCTCAAAAGAATTCCTTATCATACCTGAAAGTATGGAAAGTCCGGCGTCAAGCGTAGCGTAGAATCTTCCCTCTTCGATTGAAATCACTTTCAGAATGTAGCTCTTCTTCTCGCCGAGTTCGGGATACGCCCCTATGTTTTCCGCGATAGCCACCTCGCAGAGCTCCGGAAGAAATTCGCGTCCTATTCCCAAAAGTTTTCCGTGACGGCAGGCTCGCCTTATTATCCTGCGCAGGACATAACCGCGTCCTTCATTTGAAGGTATTACCCCGTCGCATATCATAAACATGGCGCTTTTTATGTGGTCTGTAATCACACGTATGGATATATCTTTCCCGCTGTCCGCTCCGTATACCTTGCCAGATATCTCGCATACCTTGTCAAGTATCCTGCGTATAGAGTCAACCTCAAACATATTGTCCACACCCTGCATAACGCACGCAAGCCGCTCAAGACCCATGCCGGTATCAATGTTTTTCTGCCTGAGCTCGGTATAATTTCCTTTGCCGTCATTGTCGAACTGTGAAAAGACATTGTTCCAGATCTCCATATATCTGTCGCAGTCACATCCCGGACGGCAGTCGGGCTTTCCGCATCCGTATTTCTCTCCCCGGTCAAAATAAATTTCCGAACAGGGACCGCAGGGACCCGTGCCATGCTCCCAGAAATTATCCTCTTTTCCCAGCCTGATTATTTTTTCGGCGGGTATGCCTATCTCTTTGTTCCATATCTCAAACGCTTCCTCGTCATTTTCATAAACAGACGGCCACAGTCTGTCCGCGGGGATCTCAAGCGTCTCGGTGAGAAATTCCCACGCCCACGCGATAGCCTCGTGTTTGAAATAATCCCCGAACGAAAAATTCCCCAGCATTTCAAAGAAAGTACCGTGGCGCGCCGTATGTCCGACACGTTCAAGATCGGGAGTTCTTATACATTTCTGACATGTCGTCACCCTGCGGCACGGGGGTTCTTCTTCCCCGGTGAAAAACTTTTTCATCGGAGCCATTCCCGAATTAATCAGCAGCAACGATTTATCGTTATTCGGAATCAGTGAGTACGAAGGAAGTCTCAGATGTCCTTTCGACTCAAAAAACGAAAGATACTTTTCTCTCAGGTCGTTAAGAGATGTCCACTGCATATTTATATATCCTTTCAATTTACATTTACAAAATACTTCCTGTTATGTATTATATCACTTAATTTTGATAATGTCAATAGCGTTTGTAAGTTTTGTATAAAAATTCAGCCCAAATTTTATGCACAACAGACAAACCAATTTACTCCGCCTGATAAAGCGCCGCGCCTATTACCGTACCGAAGCTCGCGTTGTCCGGTATCAGGAAATTCACTTCAAAGTCGTTGCTGAGTCCCTCGAAAACATTTCTCACGGGCTTTATTGTCGTGAGATTACCGATAAGCACAATATCCGATATGTCATGTCCCCTTGCGGCAAAAAGCGCTATCATCGCTATGGTTTCGGCGACCATATTGGCGACTCCCAAAGCGATATCTCCCGCACCCGCCATATCGGAAAGCTTTCCGAAATTGGACGCGGTAAGATTTTCATTGACGCCCGTATATTTTGTGTCCCTTGAAATATCCTTTACTCTCAGGTCTACCCTGTCAAGATTGCCTTCATAACATATTTTTTCTATATGGTCTATAGTATCTATGCCGGTCATACGCTTTGTAAGTCCAAGGAGCGTACCTCCTCCGACCCCCGTTCCCCCGAGATAATTGACGGTGGTTTTTCCGTTCTTTTTCCGGGCGTGCACAAGCGCCGTGCCGGTGCCCATGCTGACGATTATCGCGTTGTCAAGTCCCGATAGATACAGCCCTCCAAGTCCCACGGCTGTGAATTCCGGCACTTTACAACAATTCAACGAATATATCGGTTTTGTCATATAAGACGCTCCCACTCCCGTCATCATAATTCGGTCTATACCGTCTATGGACAGTGAGTTTTCGGAGGTAAATTTTCCGAACGCTCCGTAAATCGAGGTCACGGGATCTGTTGCCCTGACAAGCAGCGGCGATATCAATTCCCTTTCACCGTCGGGTTTTTCTCTGAATCCCACTATTTTGGTAGTGCTTCCTCCCACATCTATTCCGATAACATTTTTGACTGAATTATCCGCAGTATCCGTCATGGTCACAAATCTCCTTTAGCAACGAAACATTACATTGTACATCAAATCCCGATAAAAACATAATATTTATTATAACACCATATTGAAAAAAAATCAATAGCGTGTTATAATAATAATGTGAAAAATTCTCCGAAAAATTCTCCGATTATACAACTGAATCAAGATGCCCCCCCTTTCTTTCAGGCGGGCGCCACTTGATTTTTCAGCGGGAAGATAAAATCCTCACGGAAAAACACTGAATGACGGAGATTTGCCCCTTATTGAATTATTTTCACCGAAAGGACATACTTACTTAAATGAACGACAAACAAATCCTGAAGGACAAACGCCTGTTTATTTTTGACATGGACGGCACAATATATCTCGGAAATATTGTTTTTAAAGCCGCGCTTGATTTCATAAAAAAGCTTCGGGAGTCCGGACGCAGAATTTTATTCTTTACCAACAACGCCTCAAACAATCATGACGTGTATTTAAAAAGACTGAGCCTTATGGGATTTGAGCCCGGAGAAGATGAAATACTTACATCGGGAGACGTAACCATTGACTTTATACTGAGCAACAGACCCCAAAAAAGCGTTTATCTTGTGGGCACTCCCCGGCTTGAAAGCGAATTTATCCGCAGTGGAATAAAAATAATATCCGGACAGGATAAAAAGGCGGACATTGTGGTTTCAAGCTTTGACACCACGCTTACCTATCAAAAGCTAAAATGCGCCTGCTTCCACATACAAAACGGAGCCGAATACCTGTGCACGCATCCGGACCTTAACTGCCCTACCGAAAACGGCGCGGTTCCCGACAGCGGGGCTATAGCGGCGCTTATAAGCGCGGTCACCGGAATCGCGCCGAGATATTTCGGCAAGCCATACCCTGAAACGCTTGAGTATATACGCAAATATACGGGAACGGAAAAGGAAGACATGTGCATCTTCGGCGACAGACTGTATACCGATATAGCCTTCGGAAAAAATAACGGGGTGTTTTCGGTTCTCGTTTATACGGGGGAGACCCATAAAGAAGACCTCGGATCAACTCCTCAAAACATGCTGCCGGATCTGGCGCTTGAAAACATGTCGGAAGCCTATAAAATCATTTTCGGATAACCCCAAAATAATGTAGTACAATCTCATATTTCACACAAAAAATTCATAGATATATATACTGAAAGGAATAAAATGGCATTTGACGCAGGTATGCTCTCCTGTATCGCCCACGAAATAGAAAAAACGGCGTCAGGCGGCAGAATCGAAAAAATATATCAGCCCGAAAAGGACATCATACTCATTCAGTTAAGGACCCTGACAGGCGGTAAAAAGCTTTTGATAAACACAGGTTCCGGAAATCCCCGAATCTCCTTTACAAACATACAAAGGGAGAATCCCATGCAGGCGCCCATGTTCTGTATGCTGTTGAGAAAACACCTGACAGGCGCTATCCTCTGTGAAATCAGGCAGCCGGGATTTGAACGCGTACTTATTCTGGGATTCGACACAAGAGACGAAATGGGATATGAATGCCGCAAATATCTCATCGCCGAAATAATGGGAAAATACAGCAACCTTATTTTTGCCGATGAAAATATGAAAATTATCTCGGCGACAAGGACGGTTGATTTTTCCACAAGCAGTCTCAGACAAATTCTCCCGGGCATGAAATATGAGCTCCCCCCGGCCCAGGACAAAAAAAATCCGCTCGTCTCAAGCCGGGAGGAATTTGACAGACTTTACGCGAAATTTCCCGCGCAAAGACAGGTTGATAAATTTATAACTTCAGCTTATCTCGGAATTTCCTCGTCCAACGCAAGAGAGATAAGCTACCTTGCAACGGGAAACTCCGATTCTCTCATTTGTGAATGTACCCCTCAAAGACTTTGGGAGAGTTTTTTGTTTCTCACCGGCAGCATAAAGGAAAACAAATATTCTCCCTGCGTGGTCTTTGAAGGAAACAATCCTGTAGAATACTCATTTATACCTCTCACACACTACCCTGACAACTTTGAAATCAGATATACCGAAAGTCCATCGGACGCTTTGGACATGTTTTTTGAAAACCGGGACCGTGAATCACGCATAAAACAGCGCGCCGCTGACCTGTTCAAGATACTGACGCACGCGGAGTCAAGAATCATAAAAAAGCTTGAACTGCAACGACAAGAATTGTCGGAATGTGAAAAAAGCTCGGTCTACAAAAAATACGGCGACCTTATCACTTCCAACATATATCTGATAACGAAAGGACAAAAGACCGCGGAAATCACAGACTATGAAAAATACGACCCGGAGACCGGAGAGTACGGAAAATGCGTAATTGAGCTTGACGAAAGGATGTCCGCCTCCGCAAACGCGCAGAAATACTATAAGAAATACGCGAAAGCCAAGAACGCAAAGGCAGAGCTTACAAAGCAGATAAAAATAGGAGAAGAAGAGCTTGAATACATCTATTCGGTTTTTGACTCCCTGTCAAAGGCAGAGACCGACGCCGACCTCTCTCAGATAAGAGACGAGCTCTACCGTTCCGGTTACGCATCCAAAATGAAAGGCTACGTCTCCCCCAAAAAGCAATCCGCTCCCTCGGTCCTGGAATTTATGACAACAAACGGGTATAAAGTGCTTTGCGGAAAAAACAATATACAAAATGAATATATTACGTTCAAATGCGCGGAAAAGCATGACTATTGGTTTCACGCCAAAAATGTCCCCGGCTCGCATGTTCTGATGCTTACCGGAGGCAAAGAACCTCCCGAACAGGATTTTACCGACGCCTGCGAAATCGCCGCGTATTATTCCAAGGCAAACGGAGGCGTAAACATTCCGGTAGATTACCTGCTCGCCAAAGGCGTAAAAAAAGCCGCCGGCGCAAAGCCCGGATTTGTAATATACCACAGCAACTGGTCGGCATATGTAACGCCCGACGAGGAAAAGATACGCAAAATGCGTTATAAATAATTTATTTATGAATGATATTCTGATATTTTTAAAATTTTATATTCAGGTTCTTTTTTACCCCATCGGTGTTTTTATCATTTTCGGTCTTGTAGTCGCGCTGTTTGAAAAAGCATTTCACGTCTTCACCGGAAAAACAGGACGCTTTCTGGTAATTGTAACATCCGTGGTCGGCACTCCGATACATGAACTGGGGCACGCTTTGATGTGCATACTGTTCGGTCACAAAATAACGGCAATGTCGCTCTGGCAACCAAAAAACAAAGACGGATTGCTCGGATACGTGGAACACACCTATAACAAAAGAAACCCGTATCAGCTGTTGGGAAATCTTTTTATAGGACTCGGACCCATTTTCAGCGGACTTTTGGTCATATTCGGCGTTCTGTCTCTCTGCTTTCCGATGACGCTCAACGGATACATGACTTCCTCCCAACTCCTTTTGTCGGAAGGCGACAATCTTTTTCACGTGTTCGTCGAAAGCCTGAAGCTTATTCCGTCGGTTTTATCTGAAGGAAGCATATCAATTTGGCTTAAAGCTTTGGGAATCATAATTATTCTGTCGGTATGCCTCCATATCAATCTCAGCCCCATGGATATCAAGGGCAGTATGCGCTCGATACCCATATATCTGGCTTTGTGTCTGATTTTTTCACTGGTCATGTGGCTGCTCGGAGAAAATTTTGTTTCAGACGTGGTATTCGGACTAAAAGTCTGGTCTCTGTCCTCGGCGGTGCTTTACATGATTGTCGTGGCAAGCTCCCTGTCACTTCTGGTATTGGCATTCGTGTTTTTCATAATAAGAAAAATATTCGGAAAATAAATTCTGAACTCAGGGAAACGCAAATCAGAAGTCATTCGTACAACCACGTACAATAATTATATTTTCGTAAAGTCCGGAAATTCCACCGGGGCGCTGCCGAGTTCTATAGACTTCGCCGACAGAGGCGTTACCGCCATCCAAGCCGCGGCGTCGTACACGTCAATGGGGGATTTTCCGCCGTTTATTACATAATCGGCAAAAGCGTCGTAGACAAGATAATCCATGCCTCCGTGCCCTCCCCTTACACCGTCCTCCATAAACTTCTTCCAGATAGGATGCTCGTATTTTTCAAGATATTTCTCGGCATTGTTCCACTGCGGCGTCCAGTTAAAATGAGAATCCGCGCCAAAATCCGTGTCAAGATATATGTAATTTGAATCCTCGCAGTAAAGCCCTTTGGTTCCATGGACAGTAAAGCGACGGCTGTACGGACGCGGGAGAGTGGTGTCGAGAATCAGAGATATTGTGGCTCCGTCGGCACACATGATATCGGTTGTCACAATGTCTCCCTGACTGAATTTACATGTCCCGAATTTTTCCTGAATCTCAGGATGGCGTTTCGCGTAATCATTCAGCCCGCTCGCGCGCGACGACATAGATGTGAGATAAAGCATACGGTTGCCGTTGTTAATGTTGAGAATTTTCGCGATAGGTCCCAATTCGTGAGTAGGATAGTTTTCACAATTTCGTCCCATATAATTTCTCAGTCTGTAATGGCGGTTTTCTTCACCCAACAGTATTTCATCGCGCAAATCATGCTGATAGCCGCCGTCACAGTGAACTATTTCGCCGAACAGTCCCATGCGTACCATGTTGAGCACCATCATCTCGTATCTGCCGTAGCAGCAGTTTTCAAGAAACATAAACCGGGTTCCGGATTCTCTCTGAGCCTTTACGAGCTCAAAGCATTCCTCAATATTGTATGCTCCGCCCACCTCAAGCCCGGTAGGTATACCGGCTCTCATTGCCCGGCAGGCTATTTCTATGTGAGACTCCCACGAGGTCATTATAAGCACCGCGTCAATCTTATCTTTGTCAAGTATCTCGGAATAATCTACCGTTCCGAAAGGTCTTTCCCCCGTATGGTTTTTAACGGTTTCACATACGCTTTCCACCCTGTCGGGATATATGTCGCATACCGAAACTATCCTGTATTTTTTCATTCCGAGCAAAAGCCCGGAAATCACCGAACTGCCTCTGCCGCCAAGACCGATTACTCCCAATCTTATCGTTTCCATAAAAACATTCCTCTCTGAAAAATGATATATTGTATTTATTTAAGATTTTATCACAGTTTCAAAGCCGTGTCAACCCGCAATATTGAGTTTGTAAATAAAATGTAAAAGAATGACAAATTTGTTGACAAACAAAATTTTATAAGGTATAATATTCGTTGTAATTTTTTAATAAAACACAAGGGAAGGTATTACATCAATTTACCATGGAAAGATTCACAGCTTTTACCGTTATTCTGTCAAGTGTCGAAAGAAATCTTCACAAGCTGAAGAGTGAAAAAATGTCTGCATACGGTCTTCGGGCGACGCATCTCACATGCATGATCCACATTGAAATAAGTCCGGACGGGCTTACACCCACTGAAATCGCTCAGGCATGTTCGATAGACAAAGCGTTTGTTTCAAGAATCACAGCAGATCTTATAGCGCATGAATTCATCAAAATCAATGAAAAATTCAATGACGGTCGCAAATACCGCCAAAAATACATTCTTACTGACAAAGGCTTCAATGTCCTCAAGGAAGTTAAAGAGTCGTTCGACAGTATTATGGAAAACATCCAGGAAAATATAACCGATTATGAAATGAGATGCTTCCTCAAGGTTCTGCATACGGTAAACGACAATATTTCAAAAGAAGTTTCCAAAATTTAACAATATGTATACAGAAAGGAATTATTCGTTTAAATGAGTTATAAACTTCCAAACAGGAAAAGACTTATTCGTAATCTTCCTCACATATGGGATGTCAACGATTTAATCGAATGTATTGATTCTCATAAAAATAAAACCGCTTTCAAATACTTTGAAAACGGAAACCTCAGGGAAATGACATATTCGCAGTTTTTGGATATGATAAAATCGGTTTCCGCCGCGATATTCAAGTTTGGTCTTGAAGGAAAAAGAATTGCCGTGATAGGAGATACTTCGCCGGAGTGGCTCGCGACTTACGTCGGGACGATTGCCGCGGGAAGTATCATAATTCCGATGGACAAGGAGCTTGCGCTCGCGGAAGTCGAAAAATTTCTTACTATGGTTGAAGCGGACGCGGTTGTATACTCAAGTTCTTTCAACGAGAAGTTTGTCACCACTGTAAACACGCATCCCACTTTGAAATATTTTATACCGATTCATGCCGACTATGATTCAAGCTTCTCTTCCAAAGTAATTCCCTTCTCGGACTTCATAGAAGTCGGAAAAGAAGAAGTCGAAAAAGGATATAAAATAAAAACTGTCAGAAACCGGGAAGTAATGTGTGAAATGCTGTTCACCTCGGGCACTACCGGTACCAGCAAATGTGTAATGCTCTGCCAGAAGAACATCTTTGCCGCGGTCACATCGGCAGTTGAAACGGTTTGCTTTTCCCCGGATGATGTGGTAGTATCGGTGCTTCCGGTTCACCATACATACGAGCTTATGTGCCTGCTCGCGGAGATGGTATACGGTATAACTATATGCATAAACGATTCTCTGCGTCACGTTCTCAAGAATTTTGCTCTGTTCAAGCCGACCGGTCTTGTGCTCGTGCCGCTGTTTCTCAATACCATGTATAAAAAAATCTGGTCGGAGGCGGAAAGAACGGGAAGAACCGGGCTGCTTAAAACCGGTCTTAAAATTTCGCGCAATCTGCTTAAGGTAGGAATAGACAAAAGGCGGGTAATATTCAAGTCGGTGCTTGACGCTTTCGGCGGAAACCTCGATCACATAATCTGCGGAGGAGCTAAGCTCAATCCGGACCTTGTCGAATGTTTTGAAAACTTCGGCATTTCGGTATTTGAGGGCTTCGGAATAACCGAGTGTTCGCCACTCGTGGCAGTTACCCCGTATTACGCGAGAAAAGTGGGTTCAATAGGACCCGCGGTTCCCTCCTGTCGGATGAGAATAGACCCAAACGGTGATAAGACCCCCGAAGGATATAACATCGGAGAAATCCAGGTCAAGGGAGACAATGTAATGCTCGGGTATTACAATAACCCGGAGGCAAACGCCGATGTATTTACGGATGACGGGTGGTTCAGAACCGGTGACGTAGGATATCTTGATAAAGACGGGTACGCTTATATAACCGGAAGAATCAAATTCGTAATTGTGCTTGAAAACGGCAAAAATGTATTCCCCGAGGAAATAGAGGAATATCTTGAAACCATTGACACCATAAGCGAATGCTGCGTCATCGGAAGAAAAGCGGAAAACAGCGATGAAGTGATACTAACCGCCGTAATCTATCCCGATTTTTCAAAATTTGCCGAGGGTGTCGGCGATGACACTATAAAGGAATCCATTCGTAAATCCATAAACGCCGTAAACAAAAAATTGCCGTCTTTCAAGCAAATCAAAGCCGTTGAGCTCAGAAAATCCGAATTTGAAAAAACCACCACAAAGAAGATTAAAAGACAGCTTGTCAAATAAGTTAAGTCTAATATTCAAATATCCGGATTAATCGGCAAATTGAGTTTGATTATTTCATATTTATAATAACGGATACGAAATGTCTGAATGACAAAGCGTACCCGTTTTTTATTTTTATATATTCTTTTTCAATTATTTATACAATAGTTTCCCAACTCTTTTAACAATAATAACCGCCAAAATAATTTTTACCGCGTCGGGAATCAAAAACGGCACGACACAGGTCATAAGTATATATGTAAAGGCTATATTTCCGGTACCGGAAGTGTACAAAAACCAATACCAGACGCTTCCGAAGAGATAACAAACCATTATTCCCAACGACATGGATATGAATAAAACCGAAGTTTTCCTTCCGAACAGGTCAACCGCAAGCCCGACTATAAGAGCCGTAAAAATAAATCCTATAATATAACCGCCCGTGTTTCCCGCCAACGCGCCAATGCCTCCTTTAAAACCGGTAAATACCGGCAGTCCCACCGCTCCCAAAGCTATATATAAAACTACGGAAAGAGTTCCCTTAGCGGCTCCGAGAAGTCCCGCGCACGTGCAGATTGCAAATGTTTGAAGCGTCACCGACACAGTCAACGGTATGGCGACCCATGAGCATACAACTATTACAGCGCAAAACAGCGAAATATAACACATATCAAGCAGCCTTTTCTTTGTCTTGTTGTTTTTCATTTCAGACATTTTATTTAAAATCCTTTCATCTTTATAGAGTAATACAGCGAAAAACTTACACAGCGCTTATACCTTTCCTATTATAACACATAAAGAAATAATTGTCAACCATATTTTTATATTTGGTTGACAATGATAAAAAGCAATACCCGTAAAGTTATTTCGGTATCAGTTAATTGACAAATAAATACATTTGTGTTATAATAGCATACAGCTATTAGAAATAAATTAAACATACGCATATTCAAAATAAAAATTCCGCATGTTAATTTGGAAGATAACGCAAATTCAAACCCGATAAGGAGTCTTGAAATGACCAAAAACGATCTTGAAAAAAAGCTGGAAAGAACTCAGAAAAACAATCAAAAACTGCAAAAAAAAGTCAAACAGCTTGAAAAAAGAGTCAAAACACTCCAAGAAAAACTCTCGGACGACATCGTTATCGAAACATCTCAATCAGGGAATAAAAACAAGAAGGATAAGGATAAAAAGACGACGGAAGAATGGAGCGATAAAAACCGGAATCGCGTGCGTTATTCCAAAAAAACATTGATTGGATTCGTTGTTTCAACCGTCACAAACTCCTCGCTTTATTCCCTGTTTTTTAAAATAAATCTCTGGCTTAAAAAGCTTTCGTTTCTATCGAATCTCATGCTTATCACAAAAGCCGTTATGACGGCGATAAGCACCAGCGCGATTTTTATACTGCTGCTGGTTGTTCTTTTGCCGCTCCTCCCTTTTATAATTGTAGCGGCGTTGTTTTCTTTCGTGCACACACTCTTCAGCTTTAAAAAATATAATGACAAGTTTCGCGACCTTATACAGGGCAAAAAACTCCTTGTCTTTTTCCCCTCACGCAACGACACATTCGACACAGGGTCATATCTTGAAAAAACCTTCTCCATGTTTTCCGATAATGACACGGAAATCATTGCCGTAACCCCGTACTTTTTCTCGTCCAAAGGCTTCGGCGGCAAGGGAGCATTTCTGACCTGCCGGCAGGAAAAAGAAAACGTGTATATTGTCAGACGCCGTTATTTCTTTATTTTCAAGCGCAGGGTTCTCAAAAACGCGAACTGTGAGATAATATATATATACTGAATTCTTAAAAATGCAATATTTTAATACAAAACGAACGGAGAAATATCAAAATGAAGCACGGATTTATTAAAGTGGCTTCCGCCTCCCCGGAACTCAGGGTGGCGGATACAATTTACAATACAAATCAATGTATAGAAACAGCACGAAAAGCGGCGGAAAAAGAAGTCAAAATCCTTGTGTTTCCCGAGTTATGTATCACGAGCTACACATGCTCCGATCTTTTTTACTCCGAGAAATTACTCAAAGGGGCTGTTGACGGACTGAAAAAATATATTTACGCTACTGCAGAGTATGATATGGTAAGTATTATAGGTCTTCCTTTCGCTTGCGAAGACAAGCTTTACAACTGTGCCGCGGTGGTATGCGGCGGAAGACTGCTGGGTCTTGTCCCCAAGAAAAACATTCCCAATTACAGCGAATTTTATGAGGCAAGACAATTTGCCCCTTCCCCCGATATGAACTATTCGGTCAGATTCGAGGACAGCTATGTCATGCTCGGAACCAAGCAGTTATTTGTCTGCAATTCCCTGCCGTCTCTCAAAATCGGGGTGGAAATATGCGAGGATTTATGGTGTTCAGAGCCTCCTTCCTGCACGCTTACAGCCGCGGGCGCGGTAATTGTGGCAAATCTTTCAGCCTCAAACGAAACAATCGGAAAAGAAGAATACCGCAAAACTTTGGTTAAAATGCAGTCTGCCCGCACACTGTCCGGATACATTTATTCAAGTTCGGGTCTCGGAGAATCAACCACGGATTTGGTATTTTCATCACATTGCATAATTGCTGAAAACGGCGCCGTAATCGCCGAGAAAAAGCCGTTTGATTTTTCTTCCGATTTGATTATCAGCGAAATTGACATTGAAAGGCTGATTTACGACCGTCGGAGAATAAATACTTTCAGTAAAAACACGCACGGAGCCGAATTTTGTGAGATAGAATTTGACTTTCGGATGACAGATACCGAACTTACGCGCTATGTTGACCCTCATCCTTTTGTTCCGGACGACAACGGCGAAAGAGACAAAAGGTGTGAGACCATACTCTCGATTCAAAGCGCGGGACTCGCTCAAAGAATTAAATGCGCACATGCAAAGCACACCGTAGTGGGAATATCCGGGGGATTGGACTCCTGCCTGGCATTGCTTGTTATGGCAAAAGCGGCAGACCTGTTGAATATGCCGAGAAAAGATATAATCGCACTTACAATGCCCTGTTTCGGGACCACAAGCCGAACCAAAAACAACGCCTCTGTTCTATGCAGCGAGCTTGGCGTGGATTTCAGATGTATAGATATACAGGGAGCGGTCAACCGTCATTTCGAGGATATCGGTCATGATCCAAAGTCACGCAATGTCGTATATGAAAACAGTCAGGCACGTGAAAGAACTCAGATAATAATGGATATCGCTAATGCGGAAAACGGACTTGCGGTAGGCACAGGCGACCTGTCCGAGCTTGCTTTGGGCTGGGCAACCTACAACGGCGACCACATGTCGATGTACGGCGTCAACGCGTCAGTGCCCAAAACTCTGGTCAGACACATTGTTAAATATTTTGCGGATACCGAAAAACGAGGCGGAAATGAAGCGCTTGCAAATGTGTTGTACGACATCATCGACACCCCCGTCTCCCCGGAACTGCTTCCGCCCGACGAAAACGGAAACATAGCCCAAAAAACCGAAGACCTGGTGGGTCCCTATGAGCTTCACGACTTTTATCTTTACAACATGCTCAGGTTCGGATTTTCCCCCTCAAAATTATACCGTCTGGCGAAGTATTCTCTGGGAAATATATATGACAGCAATACGTTGATCAAATGGCTTGAAGTATTTATAAAACGCTTTTTTGCTCAGCAATTCAAGCGTTCTTGTATGCCCGACGGACCTAAAGTCGGCTCGGTTTCACTTTCTCCGAGAGGTGATTGGCGTATGCCTTCCGATGCGTCAAGCGCACTCTGGCTTGAGGAAATTGAAGAGCTTAAATCCTCTTTGGGGTTAAAGTTACTTTGACGGGCAGTACACAAAATTAACGGGTTGACCACTTCGGAAATGTCGTCGGGTACGCAAACCGTCAAGCGGTATATTGCGGAAAATTTTCGATGTAATTGTAAGAGAGCTGTCCACGCGGGCAGATTAGGCCCTTTGAACCGGGCGCTCGACATTAAATAAGGGGCTGAGTCAAAAGCTTTAAATTAAGCTGAGGCTCAGCCTTTTGCTATGCAAATATGTTAAATGAGAGAAAAAC